>DASUGK010000001.1:0-28418 GCA_036274075.1 Steroidobacteraceae bacterium
TGGTGTCAGGCCGGGGTGGGGCTAACCCCGGCCTGACACCACTTCTCGGGGTTAGCCCCGATCGGGGTGAAACAATGCATCCTCTGGCCCGGTCTCATGCGTACACCGCCTGGAGGTTGCATGTTCAGAAGCCTGGCCGCGTTATTGCTGTTGACGTCACTGGGATTGGCCGCCTGCGGCGCAGGGGCAGCCGAATCCGCCCGCGCGCTGCCGCCCCCGGCCCTGGCTCCCGCGCCGGCGACCAACGCCACTGAAACGGCCGTGTTGGCCGGCGGCTGCTTCTGGGGCGTGCAGGGCGTGTACCAGCACCTCAAGGGCGTGAAGAACGTTCTGTCGGGATATGCCGGTGGCGAGGGCAACACCGCCCGCTATGACCTGGTGAGCGGCGGCGACACCGGCCATGCCGAATCCGTGCAAATCGTCTATGACCCGAAGCAGGTGAGCTACGGCCAGATCCTGCAGGTGTTCTTCTCGGTGGTGCACGACCCCACGCAGCTCAACCGCCAGGGGCCGGATGTCGGCACGCAGTACCGCTCGGCGATTTTCTACACCAACGAGTCGCAGAAGAAGATCGCCGAGGCCTACATCGCGCAGCTCGATGCCGCGAAGGCCTTTCCCCGCCGCATCGTCACGCGCGTCGATCCGCTGGATCGCTTCTATGCGGCCGAGGATTACCACCAGGACTACCTGATCAATCACCCGGACCAGCCGTATATCGCGATCCACGACCTGCCGAAGGTGCGCAACTTCGCGCGGGTGCTGCCCGAGCTGTACCAGGCCACGCCGATGACGGTGGCCGCGGCCGGCAAGCGCGGCACCGACCAGCCTGCCGGCACGATGATGATGAGCGCCAGGCCTGACACCAAAGCCGGCGCAATGATGATGAGCGCCAAGCCCGACGCCGACGGCAGCGCGATGATGATGAGCGCGAAGCCCGCTGCCGAAGGCGGCGCTCAACGCGGCGCGCCTGCAGGCGCGATGATGTCCAACAAACATTCCGCCGGCGGCGCGGCCATCGAGGGACAGATCCCCGAGCTCGACGGCGCCACCGGCTGGCTCAATTCGAAGCCGCTGACGCGCACGGGACTGCGCGGCAAAGTCGTGGTGTTCGATTTCTGGACGTACTCGTGCATCAACTGCCTGCGCTCCATTCCCTACGTGAACGCCTGGTACCAGCACTACAAGGACTCGGGCCTGGTAGTCATCGGCGTGCATTCGCCGGAGTTCGCCTTCGAGAAAGACACGGACAACGTGCGTGAGGCGATCAGGAAGTTCGGCATCACTTACCCCGTGGCGCTCGACAGCAACATGGCGTTGTGGAAAGCGTTCAACAACCGCTTCTGGCCGGCGCATTACTTCGTCGACGCGCAGGGCGACATCCGCGGCCACCATTTCGGCGAGGGCAAGTACGGGCGCTCGGAACGCACAATCCGCAAGTTGCTGGAAGAGGCCGGAGCGAAGAACCTCCCGGAACCGCTGGACGATGCCGCGGGACAGGGCATCTCCGCCGCAGCCGACATGGCCAACGTGGCCTCGCCGGAAACCTACCTCGGCATCGAACGCGCGGAGAATTTCGCTTCGCCGGGTTCATTCGCGCGCAACAGTGCGAAGACTTACGAGGTGCCGAAGCAGCTCGCGCTCAACCAGTGGGCGCTCGGCGGACGCTGGAAGGTCTCGGACGAGAGGAGCGAGCTGCAGGCCACGCCGGGCCGCATCGTATTCCGCTTCCGCGCGCGCGACCTGCACCTGGTCCTGGGCCCGGGGCCGGACCGTAAGCCGGTGCGATTCCGCGTGTTGCTCGATGGCAAACCACCCGGCGCGGATCACGGCGTCGACACCGACTCACAGGGAGCCGGTACCGTGCGCGAGCAGCGTCTCTACCAGCTCATCCGCCAGAAAGGCGCGGTGCAGGAACACGAGTTCACCATCGAGTTCCTCGATGCCGGCGTCGAGGCCTATGCATTCACTTTCGGTTAGGAGCAGCGATGTCTGATTCGAACCATTCGCGGCGCGGTTTTCTCGTGGGAGTCATGGCCTCGCCGCTGGCGCTGGCCTTCGCGGCCTGTGCACGCTCCGCGGACCCGCGTCCCGACAAGGACAAGGATCTGCCGGCGAACGTGATCATCGAGAACTTCTCCGCCGCGGGCGTGAGCCTCGGCAAGGTCACCCTGCCGCGCGTGGTGAAGACGGATGCCGAATGGAAGGCGCTCTTGAGCGAGGAGTCCTACTACGTGACGCGCCACGAGGGCACCGAGCGGCCGTTCTCGGGCAAGTACGACGACAATCACGCCGACGGCATCTATCGCTGCATCTGCTGCGAGACCGCGCTGTTCGATTCGCGCACCAAGTTCGAGTCCGGCACCGGCTGGCCCAGCTTCTGGAAGCCCATCTCCGGCGCCAACGTGCGCGAGTTCGCCGACAACAGCCTCATGATGGAGCGCACCGCCGTGAACTGCAGGCGCTGCGATGCGCACCTGGGCCACGTATTCGACGACGGCCCGGATCCGACCGGGTTGCGCTACTGCATGAACTCGGTGGCGCTGAACTTCGTCGCCAGGGCCTAGCTTTTCGGCAGCGCGAACGCGACGTACACGCCGCCGCCCGAACCGGCGCGTTCCTTGCCGCCACTCGCGAAGATCACCACGTACTGCCGTCCATCCACCTGGTAGGTGATGGGCGTGGCATCCGCGGAGAAGGGCAGCGCCGCCTCCCAGAGCAGTTCGCCGTCGCGCTTGTCGAAGGCGCGGAACTTGCGGTCGTGGATGCTGGCGCCGATGAACAACACGCCGCCCGCCGTGACCAGCGGTCCGCCGTAGTTTTCGCTGCCGGTATTCTTCACGCCGCGAGCGGCGAGTTCGGGGAATTCGCCGAAAGGAATGCTCCACGCGTATTTGCCGGTGGCGAGGTCGATGGCGTTGAGCGTGCCCCAGGGCATGGCGATGGCCGGGTAGCCGTCGGGGTCGAGCCAGCGGCGATAACCCGTGAACCGGTAGGGCTGGTTGATGGGCGAGTTGTCCGGCGGGCCCACGGGCACGTCCTTGCCCGTGAAAATGAAATGTGTCACGGCGCGCAACGCGTCATCCTGCATGTTCGCGAACGAGGGCATGCGTCCTCCGCCCTTGCGCACGAAACCCAGGAACTGCTCGCGCGTCATGCGCTCCGCCGTTCCTGCCAGCGACGGGAACTGCGGCGGCGATCCCTGCAGGTCGTCGCGGTGGCAGGCCGCGCACTCGCGCAGGTAGATGGACTTGCCGCTGCTGCGCCCGCGATCGTTGGGCGCGAGCGATCCCAGCCAGGCCATTTCATTGGCGTTCACGTAGAGCAGGCCGCTGTCCGGGTCCCAGGCGGGACCGCCCCATTCGGCGCCACCGTCGAATCCGGGGTAGATAGTCGTGTCCGTGCCCACGGTCAGCGGCTTGAAGGGGCCGTCGCTGCGCACCGCGGAGAACGCCTCGCGCGCCCAGCGATTGGCCTCGGGCGTGCGCGTCGTGAGCGTGTCGGCCGTGAGTTGCTGGCGCGCCAGTGGCGCGGGCGTCGTCGGACGCAGGTAGGTCCGGCTCGACACTTCTCCCGGGACGTCGGACGCGGGCGCGGGCACTTCCTCGACCGGGAATAGCGGCCTGCCCGTGTCGCGATCCAGCACGAACACGTAGCCCTGCTTGGTGGTCTGCGCCAGCGCTTCCACCTTCTTTCCGTCGACATTCAGCGTCACCAGCGTGGGCGCGCTCGGCAGGTCGCGGTCCAGCACGTCGTGTTTCACGAACTGGAAATGCCAGCGCAACTTGCCGGTGGCTGCGTCGAGCGCCAGCAGGCAGTTGGCATACAGGTTGTCGCCGAGCCGGTTGCCGCCGTAGAAATCCGCGGCCGCGGAGCCGGTGGGGACGAACACCAGGCCGCGTTTCTCGTCCAGTGTCATGCCGGACCAGCTGTTGGCGCCGCCAATGTATTTCCAGGCGTCCCTGGGCCAGGTGCCGTAGCCGGGTTCACCCGGGGATGGAATCGTGCGAAAAGTCCAGCGCAGCGCACCGGTCCTCACGTCGTAGGCGCGGATGTGGCCGGGCGAGGCGGGCAGGCTCTCGCCGACGCGGCCACCCACGATCATGAGGTCGCGGAAGATGACGCCCGGCGTGGTCAGCCGCACGGATTGTGCCGCGGGGTCGCGGCCGAGGTTTTCGCGCAGGTCGATGCGTCCCGACTGGCCAAAGCTGGCGATGGGTTTGCCCGTGCGCGGATCGAGCGCATACAAGAAGTTGTCGACTGCTGAGAACAGGCGCGACTCCGCGCCCGCGGCCCAGTACATGAGCCCGCGGTTCGCTCCCGTGCCGGCGATGCCCGGGTCGAAGGTCCACAACAAACTGCCGCTGGCGGCGTCCAGTGCGATGGTCTTGTGGCTCGGCGTGTAGCCGTAGAGCACGCGCCCGGCCACGATGGGCTGCGTCTGGGTGTCGCCTTTCTCGCCCGTGTCGAAGCTCCAGGCCTGTGCGAGTTGCCGTACGTTGTCGCGGTTGATCTGCGCGAGCGGCGAATGCCGCGTCTTGTGCGCATCGCCGCCGTAGGCCGGCCAGTCGCGGTCTGCCGAAAACGCGCCGGCGCAAGACAAAAGGCAGGCGAGGACCGCGGACGCGGCCGTGTGGTGGAACGTCATCGTGGTCCTCAAAGCAGTCCGGAGTGTGCCGCCAGCTGTCCGGCGAAAATGGCTTCGTGCCCCGTGATGGAGGCGACGAAGGTGAAGTCCTCGAAATCGAACCCCGGCCCCACGTCGCAGCCCACCAGCGTCCATTCGCCGAGGCTGCGCGCCGCCTGCCACTCGCCGGCACTTATCACGGCGGTGGGTTCACGGTCCTCCTGCGGCGTGCCAAGCACGCGCTGCCGCAGCTCGCTGGTCCGCGGATCGAAGCTCAGCAGCTCCAGCGGCGCGCCGCAGGCGTAGTGCCACGCCTCGTCCGAGGTGACCACGTGCCAGCGGCTGTGCTGGTGCCGCTCCAGCAGGAAGTAGATAGACGTGAGCGCGGCGCGCGGCCCGCGCGCGGTCTGCAGCACGAACGAGGAGCGGTGCACCTCGCGGTACCAGCCGCCCTCGGGATGCGACTCGAGGCCCAGCCGGGTGATGAGTTCCCGGGCGGTCGGGAGATTTTCGGACGCGGTCATGGTTGCCGGAACCACCGGGTAGGCATGGGGTGACGCAATGTAAGGCACATGGCCGGTGGGGTCACCTCCCCGGGCGGCGCAGGATGCCGCCATGACGCGCAGACGCAGGCTCGTCATCATCCTGGCTTCCATCGTGGCCGTGCTCGTGGCGGTGCGCCTGGCGCTGCCCGACATCGTCGAGCGTTATGCCAACCGCAAGCTGGCGGCGCTCGAGGCCTACGACGGCCACGTGGGCGACATCGACATCCACCTCTGGCGCGGCGCGTACAGCGTCGACGACCTGGTCATCGTGAAGACCGGCGCGAAGCGGCCGGTGCCGTTCTTCCGGGCGCAACGCGTGGACTTCTCGGTGGAATGGCCCAGCCTGCTCAAGGGCCGCGTGGTCGCCGAGGCGCATTTCACTGCGCCGGAGATCAACCTGGTCCAGGGCCGCACCGAGGCCGAGTCCCAGCTCGGCAAGGAGGAAAACTGGAATCGGCGCCTCGAGGAACTGTTCCCGTTCCGCTTCAACACCATCGAGGCCACGAACGGCACCGTGCGATTCCTGGCGCCGGGTATCCAGACGCGTGACGCCATCACCGCGCGCCACGTGAATGGCCGGATTTCGAATCTCACGAATGTCGCCGCGTCCGGCAAGGAAACCTTCGCGGGCTTCAGGCTGAACGCAGAGGTGCTCGATGGCGCGCCGGCCGTGGTCAATGGCAGCGTGAATCCGTTCGCGCCGAAGCCCACCTTCGACGTGAACATGGAAGTGAAGAAGGTGCAGCTGCCGCAGGTGAATCCATGGCTGCGCGAGTACATCAAGGCGGACGCCGAGGCGGGCAAGTTCGAGCTGTACATGGAGCTCGCCGCGGCCGACGGCAAGTTCAAGGGATATGCCAAGCCCTTCCTCGAAGACGTGAACATGTATCGCTCGGGCGAGCCCGAGAAGAACCCGTTCAAGCGGGTTTGGGAGGGCTTCCTGGACTTCGCCGCCAACGTGCTCGAGAACCAGGAAGAGGACCAGGTGGCGGCCCGCATCCCGTTCACCGGCACCATCGAGAATCCCGAGACCAACCTGTTCGCGACGATCGCCAGCGTGCTGCGTAACGCATTCGTGAGTGCCTTCGCGCGCTCGCTGGAAGGGTCGATCACGCTGCGCGACGTGAAGCAGAACCTGCAGGACGTCGATCCGAACCCGCGCGAGGAGAAGAAGAATGACGGGAAGAAAGATGACAAGCCCGCGGCCAAGCCCGATCCCGGCCCGCCTGGCAAGAATCCTACGGGGTCATGACCTGCACGATGCGCTCTTCCATGTACGGGAAGAACGGGTTGCACGAGGCGCGCACCAGCGCGTCCGCGCCCTGCAGCAGCGTGCCGCGTTCACCGCGCAGCGCCTGGTTGCCGAGATGGATGCCGAAGTCCTCGGCATCGGGGTCGGTGCCGTACAGCGAATCGCTGGGCGGAAACGGCACCGCCACGTGCGACAGCGAGAAGTACTCGTGCGGATACTCGAGGTCGAGCTCACGCAACTGCGACCGGTCTTCGCCCGGGGCGCGGCTGCTTTCGCCGACCCGCGGCTGGTGCGGCACATTGCCGATCACGGTGATGCGATAGTCCTGCGGACCCGGGGGCAACATGCGGTCGATGCGGGTCACGGTCTCCTGCGACAACAAGAGCTCCAGGGGCGCGGCGCGATTCACGTCGAACACCACGATCTCGCTGCCGTTATTAGGTAGTTTGGCGAACAAGCCGCTGACCAGCGCTTCGCCGGCCACCGTGGAGTCGACGGCGGACTGGAATGCGAGCACCGGTGGCATCTTCGACAGGCCGCCGCTGGCGGCCAGTGCCGTGAGCCGCTCGTCGAGCACCTGCGTGAGCTCGTAGGACTGGCGCGCGGCATTGACGGGGAAGGAGCTGTACTTGAAGGGATTGAACTCGGGCACGATCTCGAGCCACGCGGACTTGGAGAATCGCGGGAGGATGGCCGGCCAGCCGGCCACGCCGGCGTAGCGCGCGAATCTCGTGAGCCCGATCATGGGCGAGAACAGCATCACGCGGGCCGGGCGGTCGAGCGCGGAATCCTCGATGGCATCGAGTGTGTACTGCACGGCGAGTGCGCCGCCATTGGAATAGCCGGCGATGTGCAGCGGTTTGCCGGGGCCGGCGAGGCGCCGTGCCTCGCGCATGGCCAGCCGCGTCGCGGCACGCCAGTCCTGCCAGCGTGCCGAGGTGAGCCCGGCGGGCACCGTGCCGTGACCGGGAAGCCGTATTCCCACGGCGGCGAATCCGTGGTCGACGTAGAGTTTCGCCACGTGCCGCAACGAGTAGGGCGAGTCCGTGAGGCCGTGCAACAGCACCACCGCGCCCACGGGCTGGCCCTGCGGCAGCACCGTGAAGGAACGGTTCCAGTCGTGCTGGAAGCGGCCCGGGTGCACCGGGCTGCCGTCGAAGTAGCGATTCGAGGGAATGCGTTCGCTGGCCTCGATGGCGGCGCGCATGCGGGACTCGACCTCGGTGAACAAGGCGTCTTCGCGGGCCAGCCAGGCGGGCCAGTCCGCCTTATTCATTTCGCCGATGTCCATTTCGCGCGGCGCCCAGGTGTGCCAGGGGGCGAGATCCGGCTGCCGCTCGCTCTGCAGGACGCGCAGGCCCAGGACCAGCGCGACGATGGATGCGAAAACGGTGGCGGCGCGCCACGCCCAGATGCCCAACCAGCCTTTCTTCATGCCGCTAGAATGCCGCACCGCAGCCCAAGGAGGAATCGTGATCCGGACCATGCTTCAGGCCAAGCTACATCGCGTGACGCTCACCCAGGCCGTGCTCGACTACGAAGGTTCGTGCGGCATCGACGAAGCGCTGCTGGAAGCTTCGGGCATCCTGCCCAACCAGTACATCGAGATCTACAACATCGCCAATGGTGCGCGGTTCTCGACCTATGCCATACGCGCGCCGCGCGGCTCGGGGGAGATCTCGCTGAATGGCGCCGCGGCGCGGCTCGGAAGCGTCGGCGATCTGCTGATCATCTGCGCGTACTCCGGGTACGACGAGGCGGAGGTCGCGAACCACCGGCCCATCGTCGTGCTGGTCGACGACAAGAACCGTGTACGACAACATTCCTGATGTCCGCGATGGATTGACGCGCGAGGAGCGCGTGGTGCTGCACGTGTTGCAGCAGGCGCAGCGCGAGCGGGGCGACCGCAACGTGCCCACGGCGATGTTGTGGGGCCGAGTGTGCGAGTACTTCCATATCAGCCCCGAGGATCTGTCCGCGATGCTGGCGCGGCTGGGTGCGAGGCGCTGAGTGAATGCCGAAATGCCGGCCCGGCACCAATGCCGAAGTGCCGGCCCGGCACGGATGCCGTTGAGCCGGCCCCAGGACGGGGGGGTCGGGGGCCGGCTCCCGGGAACGGCGCTAGTTAGCTGCTGGTACCCGTCGCAGGAGCAGCGCCGCCGGCAGTACCCGGAAACTGTTTGAAGAGCTCGGCGACCACGGCGTTCACCGCGGCGCGGGGATCCTTCATGACCTTCTCGGACAGGCGTCCCTCGGCCACGCCTTCCCAGACGAGCTGCTTCTTGGCGAAATCGACCACGTCGATGTTGGCGGTGCCGACCTTGTAACGCACGGTTTCGACCTCCGATCCTGCGCCGTACCAGCCGCCGTATACCCCGGCGCGATAACCGTAGTAGCCGTAACCGTACGTGGGGGCGGGCGTACTGCGCACGTCGACGTTTTCCCTGGCATTGGCGCCGAAATTGATCAGCAGGTCGGCAGAGCCGCTCTCGACGTACTGGTAGCCGCGCGCGTCCATTTCGCGCCGCGTCGCTTCCTTGAAGTAGCCGCTCAGCGGCGTCTCGACGCCGCCGCGGTCCGTCCCGAGCGGACTCGCAAAGGTATAGGTCTTGTAGGCCGCCAGGTTTGCGCCCGGCGCGCTGTTGGCGCGCAGCTTCGGGCCGGACGAACAGGCGGCCAGGAACATTCCCGCCGTGGCGAGAACCAGTAATCTTTTCATCGTGTTACTCCATGCCATGGGCGCGGATTCTCGCTGTGCGCGCGCGGCCGCGCACGTTGGACGTTGGTCCCATCATGGCCGGCGACGGCAGGCCGACCGCCCTAGGGCCGTTGGGTACCCTTCGCCGCGGGCGCGCGATTGGCCGCGGCCCTCGCGATGGACTCGGTGATGGAACGCACCAGGACGTCGCCGCGCAGCGGCTTGCGAAGGTAGTTAGCGGCGCCGTCCGACAGCGACTGCTGCTGCGTGAGAACGTCGTCGTGAGCCGTGATCAGGATCACCGGCATGTCGATCTGCATGCTCATCAACCTGCGTTGCACGTCGCGGCCGGTAAGGCCGGGCATCTGCAGGTCGAGCACCACGCAGTCCGGGCGGAACTTGTCGAGGGATTCGAGGAAGGCCTCGCCGCTGGCGAAGGCTTCGGCATCCAGATTGGCGGCACGCAGCAACCTCAACAGGGCCCGGCGCACCGATTCTTCGTCGTCGACGACAGCGACAAATGAACGGCGATTCTCCATGCCGCGCCAGTAGGCGACGGCGGCCCCTCGAAAGACAGTGGACATTCGTCCTATAAGGGTCGCGGCGCCTCCCGGGCCTGGCTCGCCAGCGTCACGAGCTCGGCCACGGACCTGACACGCATCTTGAACATGACGCGGCCGCGATGGACTTTCACGGTCTTCTCGGCCGCGCCGAGCTGTGCTGCGATCTGCTTGTTCATCTTGCCGGCGACCACGAGGTCGAAGACCTGGCGTTCACGTGCGGTCAGCGCCGCGAGGCGCGCATTGATGGCGGCTCGCGCGGCGTGCTTCTGGCGCGTGACGCGATCGCGTTCCAGCGCCTCGCGAACCGCCGCGGCCAGTTCCGACAGGCGCACGGGCTTGGGCAGGAAGGTGACGGCGCCGGCGCGCATGGCCTGCACGCTCATGCGCACCGTGGCGTTCCCGGTGATGAACACGATCGGCAGCGCATGGTCGCTGGCCGACAGCAATGCCTGCAGTTGCAGGCCGTCGGTGCCGGGCATGGCGACGTCGGCCACCAGGCAGCCGGGCTTTTCCGGGTCGTAGTCGGCGAGGAATGCGTCCGCCGAGGCCCAGGACAGCACGTGGAAGCCCTCGGCGGTGAGCGCACGTGTCAGGGCGCTGCGCACCGAGGCGTCATCGTCGACCAGGAATACCGTCGGAGTCGTTTCATTGTCAGTCATGGAAGGCCTCCCGCAATCGGAATCTTCATATGGAAAATGGCTCCGCCCTCGGCGGCATTCTCGGCCCACATGACGCCATGGTGCGACTCGGCGACCGAGCGGCAGATGGCGAGGCCAAGCCCGAGTCCATGTGCCTTGGTGGTCACGAAGGGCTGGAAAATCCTTTCGGTATCACCGGGCGAAATGCCGGTGCCGTGGTCCTGCACGGTGATCTCCGCGGCTTCCGCGGCGCCCAGGAAATGCGTGGAAATGACCGCCTTGCGACTGGCGATGGGGACACCCACCATGGACTCGCAGGCGTTCATGAGCAGGTTGAGGATCACCTGCTGCATCTGTACGCGGTCCGCCAGGACCGGCGGCAGCGCAGGATCGAGCTGGACGCTGACGACCACGTTACGTGTCACGAACTCGCTGTGGACGAGGTCCAGCGACTCGCGCACCAGGTCGTTGAGATCCACCGGCGCCCGCTGCGCGTCGCCCTTGCCGAGCAGCGCGCGCAGGCGCTGGATCACGCCCGCCGCGCGTTCGTCGTCCTGCACTATGTCCTGCAGGATTTCGCGCAGCTCGCTGTCCGTGGCGGTGCCCTTGTGCAGCAGGCTCAGGGCCGCCTCGGCATTGCCGAGGATGGACGTGAGCGGCTGTTTGAGCTCATGCGCGAAGGCGCCTGACAACTGTCCCAGCACCGCGGCGCGCGACAGGTGCGTGAGCTGCTGGCGCTGGTTGCGCGCATCGGCTTCTGCACGCTTGCGCGCGGTGACGTCGGTGCGCGTGATGACGGCGCCACCCTCGACGCGTCGCAGTTTTTCGAACGACACCTCGAACCAGCAGGCTTCGCCCTCGCTGGGCTCGCGGCAATCAATCTGGCGCCGGTCGTCGGCCCCGTTGAGCACCGCGCGCAGCGCCGACAGGTGCTCGGCGGCGGTGCGGTCGCCGTGCTCGGCGGCGCGTGCACAGCACTGCAGGTAGTTCTCGCCGGCCAGCACGCGGTCGAAACGCGCCGCGGGCGCGGCGTCCACGGCGTGGCGCCAGGAGTCGTTGATCTCGATCACCGTGCCGCGGCTGTCGATCACCGCGACCTGGTCGTGCAGCGAGGCCAGCACCGCCGCATGCAGGCTCTCGACGCGCTGCCGGCGCGTCTCGGCGCGGCGGAAGGCTGACAGGTCGAGCGCGTAGATCACGCCGCCCTCGTCGGCGGGAAACCGGCAGTGTCCGAGGATCACGGGCACGCGGCGTCCGTCGCGCAGCTCCAGCTCGAGCTCGGTGTTGTCGAAGCGTTCGAGCAGGTCATTGGAGTCCGACTCCGCGTCGCCGGGTTTGCCGTTCCAGGTGGCCATGTCTTCGAAGCGCAACTTGCCGTCCTGGATGTCGGCGTCACTGAAGCCGGTGAGGCGCAGGAAGGCCTCGTTGGCTTCGCTGATGCGCAGGTCGTCGTGCCAGATGGCGGTGGGGATGATGTTGTTCTCGAAGATGCTGCGGAACTGCGCGCGGCTGGTGTTGAGCGCGCGGCCGGCGAAGCGCCATTCATCGAGCAGCGCCGCCGATGACAGGAAGATGATGGCCATGACCACGTGGAACGCCACCAGCGACAGCGCGTTCTCGACCGGGTCAGGTCCATCCAACGGTCCGTAGCCATTCACCATGGCCAGCATGGAGATCGCGCCCGCTGTGAGCGAGGCGGCGCAGGCGCCTGATACCCCGAATCGCACCGTCGCCCAGGCCAGCAGCGGCAGCGGCGCATACAGCAGCAGTGGCGTGCGCTCCGGCGAGCCGGCAGGCAGGAAGAACAGCAGCACACACACGGCGAGGATGGTGAGCGACAGCGTCACGCCCTCGGCGGCGCGCTTGACGGAGATGGGCCGCTGCCCGGCACGCAGCCGGCCGGCGGTATGCACGATCAGGGGCACCAGCGTCACCACCGCGAAGGTGTTGGTGATGGTGCGCACCACGACGGTGAGGCGCACTTCGTTCGAGATGCCGAACACGACGAAGGCCGTGGCCATCAGGATGCTGGTGATGGCCGGCGCCAGCAGGCCGCCGAACAACACCAGCGTGAAGGCGCTGCGCACCCGGTCGAAGCGATGCGGTGTCGGCGAAATGACCAGTATGGCCAGTGCGCCCAGCGCGGCGAGGCCGATGTTCGCCAGGTACTGGATGACGAGTTGCGTGAATGGCGTGTCCGCCAGTTGCGCGAACAGGTGGAAGGGGACGATGGCCGCGAGGTACATCCACCACTGCTCGCGCGGCGCGAGCAACAGGGCTGCCATCACGATGGCGTTGGGCGCCCAGAGCACCGACACCGGCGCCGATGGAAACGCCAATGCCGCGCCGACTTCGGCGGCGATGTAGTAAGCAGCACCGACGGCCAGCGGGACCGTCCACGACTTAAGATTTGGGAACATCTCGCGGGCCTCCCGCGCGCGTGCGCTTGCGCGAAGCAAAGGCTTCCAGTCGACAGCACGCGTGGTGTCCGGCGATCGCATCGATTGACATTTGTTTGTCCTCCCTGGTCGGCCGGCAGCGCGCATGGCCACCTGCCGTCTGCGCGAACCCCTCGCGGAGTCCACCCCGAAGGCCGCATCGTCTCCCCGCAGCCTTACGGGTTTTTTCGCAGAGCCATGATTAGGCGCCATTTTCCGCGGTTGCGCCACTCCGGCCGTCAGGCCATTCCGATAGGACCTAGGTCTGATTCGACTAGCTAGGGCCCTTTCCGATACTCGTGGCGATACCGCCGCCAGGCTGCTAGGCCAAACACCTAGGCTCTGTGGCGTTGCGTCATTACGCCCAACCAGCCGTGCCGCCGGCATGGCTGGCCCTTACCACCGGGAGTTTTCCGTGAAATCAGCCGCTTGCATGCTCGCCGTCCTGTTGTCGCTCGCGACTCTGGCCCCCGCGTCGGACGACCGCGCCGGCCACGCCATGCAGCGCGAAAAGCTGACCGAGGTGAGCGCTACCGTCGAGGCCGTCGACCCGGCCACGCGCCTGCTGACGATCCGGGGCGACGACGGCTCCACGGCCACGTTCCAGGTGGGCGAAGAGGTCAAGAACCTTCCGCAGATCCGCGCGGGCGACAAGGTGGCCGTCAGCTACTACCAGGGCATCGCCGCCGAGCTGCAACCCAAGGGCACGCCGCTGTCGAAGGTCGTGGACCAGCTCGACGTCACCACGAAGGCGAAGGAAGGCACCAAGCCGGGCGCCGGCATCGGCTCGGCCACGCATGCCACCGTGGTCATCGAGAAGGTGGACACCAAGGCGAATACCGTCACGTTCAAACGTCCGGATGGCACCTCGCGCACGCTGCCGGTGGAGAGCCAGGAAGGCCGCGACTTCATCGCCAAGCTCAGGAAGGGCGACCAGGTCGAAGTGCTGTACGTCGAGGCGGTGGCCATCGAGGTGCGCCCGAAATAGGCGCTACTTCTCGATGCGATAACGAATGCCGGCGTGCTGCTCGTCCGGCGTGTCGTTCGCTTCCAGCGACCAGCGTTCGGTGAACTGCCAGCGCACGGTGATGGCATTCCCCGGTTCGAACAACCCGACGCCATAGCTCACGAACAGCCGCGGCGAGAGGTACTTGCCGACGGTGAACGCGCTGCCGCCGAGGTCGGTGTTCTGCTCGACGCCGACCTCGTCGACGAAGCCCATCTTGCCGCCGAGCTTCTTGGCGAGGCGGTTGCCGAGCACGCTTCCCACGGACTGCGCGGCCGAGGACACCATCGCGCCATCCTCGCCGTGCAGCTCGCTGGCCTTCTTGCCGGTGATCAGGTACGCCATCGCGTCGGTCTGTGACATCGCCGGGTCTGTGAACACATCGAGCTTGGGCTTCTGCGCGGTGCCGGTGACGCGCAACTTGGCGGTGACGTCCTCGACCTTGCGCACCGCGAGGATGTCGAGCTGCGGATCGTCGAGCGCGGTGCCGGCGTACTGCAGGCGGCCGCGCTCGATGGTGAGCTTGCGGCCAAAGGCCTCGTAGGTGCCGGCCACCAGGATCTCCCCGACCGCGCGGCTCACCTCGTTGGGTTTCTCGGTCACGCGCAATTCGCCGGCCACCGTGCTCTCGAGTCCATAACCGGCGAGCTTGACGTTTTTCCCGAACAGGATGCGTACGTCGGTGGTGAGGTATTCGGTGCGCGCCTTCACGTGCTGCTCGCGATCCACGACCACCACGTCCCCGGACGTCTGCGCCGAGCCCCCGATCTTGAGCTTCTCGAGATTGACGTCGGCTTCCTCGATGGTCACCGTGCCCGTGAGCAGCAGCGCGTCGAAGCGGCCGCTGAGCGACAGATCGGGCGCGATGGTCACGCGCGCGCCCGGGATATTGGCGGCCAGGAAGTTGCCGCCGCCGATCCTGACGGCGAGACCCGAGGCATCGTCGCGGGTGCCGCTGAGCGTCAGCTTGCCGTCGCCCGACGTGATGCTGCCGTCCGCGTCCAGCGCGCCGTCCGATCCCAGCTTCACGGAGACGTTGCCTTCGGTGAGATGCAGGCCGAGCAGCGGGACTTCCGCATCCATGTCGCGCGCCGTCACCGTCACGGCGAATCGCGGCTGGCCCAGCGTCCCGCTCACCTCGGCCGACAACGCGCCCCTGCCGCGCATTTGCGCCAGTTGCGGCATGAACCAGGCCAGCGGACCCAGGTCGCGCAGCTCGACGCTGGCCTTCCCGGCCAGGGTCGGGTCGCGTTCGCGCACGGCGATGCTCAGCGTGCCGTCGAGATCGCCCTGGTCGACCAGCGTGCCGTGCAGGCGCGCCAGTCCCGTCTCGCGCGACAGGTTGGCATCCAGGCTGAAATCGCGATAGGCGAGGCGCAATGCGTCGTCCTCCTCGCCCTGCGCCACCGCGCCTGTGGGAGAAGTGAGTGTGGCCTGGCCGCTGAAGGTTCCGTCGGGGGCGCGCCGCAAGTCACCGCTGCCTTCGAGCATGCCGTCCACCAGCAGCGTCGAGTCGGGAGCCGCGAGCGTCGCGAGCATGGCGAGCGGCAGCGCCTGCAAGGAGTAGTTGACCGCGAATTCCTGGCGCGTGCGCGTGCCGGCCAGGCACAGCGTCGAGTCGCCACCCCGGAGGCAGGCGTTCTCGAGTGACATCGAGTCGGCCGACACCGCCAGCCGGGCAGGTTTTTCCAGGGACAGCGGCGGCACCTTCGGTGCTTCCAGGCGCAGGGACTCGATGAGCCCGTTCCAGCTGCGACGGTCGGTGGTGCCGCTGGCCTCGAGCGCCAACTTCAGCGCTTCGCCGTTGGCGTCCAGCTGCAGCCGGTGCGCACTCTCGTTGCCGTCCAGCGCGACGCGAGCGTCGTCGAAGCTGAAGCCCGCGAGCTCGACGCCCTGCGTGTCGAGCGTCAGCTTGCCGCTCGGGGCCTTGGCGTCACGCGCATCCAGGATCAGTTTCGCGGACTTGAACGCCGTCTCTCCGCTGCGCACGCCGGTGGCCTGCGCGGTGGCGTGCACGTCGACCTCGGGCCAGCGGCCCAGCGACGTGAGGTCGACGTTCAGTGCGCCGCGCAGCGCGGTGCTCCATTCCTCGAGCGCAGCGACCCGCAACCTGGCGTCGACGCGTGGTCGCGGTGATTGGCTCGCCACCGCATCGAACGTGGCGCGGCCGGACCTGAGCGACAGGCGGCCCCGCGGCCGCAGGTCGCGCGCCAGCGTGACGTCGCCCGACCCGGTGAGTGCGCGTTTGCGCAGCCTGCCCTTGAGGTTCTCGAGTTTGAAGCTGGCATCCGGGCCGGCCTCGGGCCATTCACCGCTGCTGTTGAGGTCGAAGTCCAGCGCTCCCGGCCAGTCCGCGAGGAACAGCGAGGGATCGAAGGCGCGCGCGCGTGCCGCGAGGCGCCAGTGCACCGGCTGCGCCAGCGTCACCTCGCCGCTGACGGACAACAATCCCGGATTCTGCGTGAGCTCCAGTTCGGTGATGTTGAGCGAATCCTGGCTGCCATCGAGCCGGATCGCCAGCGTCGAATGTCGTTCGGCACGCGACAGGCGCACGCGGCTGTTGGCCGCGAATCTCTCGCGGCTGCCAGTCAACGCCACGTCTCCCGCGCATCGGAAATTCGCGCCAGCCCAGGCGTCCGGCAGCGCGAATTCGTCCCACGCAAGGTGGGCCGACGCGGGACGGCTGCCGTCCAGCGCCAGCGTCGCGGTGCCGGTGAGCGCGGCGGGTTGCGAATTCAATCGCGCGCGCAGCGCCGTGACCTGGAGCAGCTGCTCGCGTCTTGCCAGTACCAGTCGCTCGAGGTGGATGACGTCCTGGCCCAGCGCCAACTCGCCCTGCAATGCAAGATCGCCGGGATTTCCCTCGGCATCGAGTACCAGCGCCACGCTGTCGAAGGCTTCGGTGGTGATGAGCGGATGGGGATCGAATCGATCCACGGCGAGATGCGCGAGCCAGGCCTTCTTGCCGTCGCGCGCCGGCGCCGGCTCGACCCTGCCGCCGAAATGCACTTTCACCGGCAGGTCGAGCGCCGCGTCGATTTCCAGCGCCTCGCGTGCACTCGACGCACCCAGTTTTCCTTCCCACTGGTGCTCGCCGGCCTGCCAGCGGAAGCTGGCCTGGAGATGCCGCAAAATCGGTGCGCGTGATCCGAGCCGTGCCGTGAGATTCACCGCGCCATCGGGGCCCTCGATGACCAGCTTCGTCGCTTCGATCTCCGTGCCGATCCAGCTCCCCGCGATGGCGGCGCGCGTGAAGAGAACAGGCGCGGCGCCAGGGCGCCGCCATTGACCGCGCAACAGCTGGACGTCATCGAAGCGCATGCCCAGCGGTGCGCGCCAGGGATTGCGCTCGATGGGTGGCGCAGGTGCCGGGGGTGCGGTGGCGGGAAAGAATTCCACCACGACGCCTTCGACCGATGCGCGCCCGACGTGCAGGCGATTCGCCAGCAGTGCGAACGGCGAGACTTCGAGCGCCGCCGACTCCACGCGCAGGTCCATGCCGATGGCCGGATCGCGGTAGTGGAAGTCGGTGACGTACAAGGTGCCGCCGACGCGGCCGCGAACTTCACCGATGGTCATGCCGGGCGGCAGCCAACCGCGCGCCATGGCCAGCACCGAACGCGCACCGCTGTCGGTGTACAGCGCCCACGCGCCGATGCCTGCGACGAGCAGCAGCAGTGCCGCGAGGCAGATTCCCGTGATGCGCAGCGCCTTTTTCAGAAGTCCGGTCCGATGTTGAAGTGGATCTGCCAGGAGTTCGAGTCGATGGACTTGATGGGATAGGCGAGGTCGAGTCGCAACACGCCCACCGGGGACTTCCAGCGTACGCCGGCTCCCACGCCCACGTGCAGGCGGAAGTCTTCGTTGAGGAAGGAATCGCCGGCGTCGACGAACACTGCCGCACCCAGGGCCTTGCGCCAGTAGCGTTCGATTTCGAGGTTGCCTTCGATGAGACGATTGCCGCCGATCACGTCACCCACCTCGTTGCGGCTGCCGATCTCCTCGTAACCAAAGCCGCGGATGGAACGGTCGCCGCCCGAGAAGAATCGCAGCTCGGGCGGCAACTGGTCGAAATCGTCGACTTCCATCATGCCCACCTCGCCACGCACGATCAGCCGCGTATTCGGTCCGAAGGCGTGCAGCCACTTCGCTTCGAGGGTGCCGGACACGAAACTTGTGTCCGTCAGCGCCTCGACCGGCGTGACACGCGCGGTGACGGCATAACTGAAACCGCGCCGTGCGAATGTCGGCTGATCGGCCTTGGAGCGGGTGAAGGCCGACTCGAGGAACAGCAGCGTGGAGTTGCCGTCTTCACTGCCGATCTCGAAATCGCCGGCCAGGAATTGCAGGCCGTAGACGAAGGTGTAGTCGCTCCACTTGCGCGACACGTTCGCGACGAACTTCTCGGTCTGCGACACGGACGAGTCGGTGGTTTCGTCGCGATACGTGCCGGCAAAGCCCAGCACGCGCTGCCTCGTGCCCGGGAGCGGAATACGGTAACTGAGCTCGACGGCCTGCAGCCGCTGCGCGTAGTCGAGATCGGCGCGGCCCTTGTGCCCCCGGTCATTGAGCCAGCGGCGTTGCATGCCGAGTTCCACGCCCGCACCATGGTCGGTGCTGGCATACACGGCCGCACTGTAGATGTTGCGCTTGGCGGCGATGAGCTCGACGGTCACCGGCACGGCGCGCTGTACCGATGCCTCCGGGCGCGGTGTGACTGTGACGGTGCCGAAGTAGTCGGCGCCGACCAGGCGCCGTTGCAGGTCCAGCACCATCGCATTCGAGTACGGATCGCCTTCGCGCCAGGGCAGGAAGCGCTCCAGGAATTCCGGTGGGAACTGGCCACCCGTGAACGTCGTCGGTCCGAAGGTATGACGAGGTCCGCCTTCCCAGGAGAGTCGAATACTGGCGGTGCGATTCGTGGTCGAAACCTCGACCCGGTGCGCCGTGGGCTTCGCGCCGAGGAAACCCTGGTCGGCGAGGGCGGTTTCAATGGCCTCCTTGCTGGCCTCGTATTGCGCGTGATCGAAGCGTTCGCCGACCTTCGGCACGAAGGCTTCGAGAGCCGATGCCACCGCCGGTTCCCTGGCTGCTTCTCCCGTAACCGAGACCTCGCTGGCCGACACCAGCACCGGCTCACCCGGCTCGACATCGAACCAGGCGCGGAAGCCGCCCTCCGCGGTCTTTTCCATCCCGCTGGTCACCTTGCCCTCGTAGTAGCCCCAGGCCTCGAGCGTCCTGGTGACTTCACCTTCTCCTACATTCAGCAGGCGGCGAAGCTGCGCCTCGCTGACGGCGCGGTCCTTGTACTGCTGCAGCGTGAGGCCGGAACGGACCGCGGCTTCGAGGTCCGACTTCAGGCCCCTTATGGAGAACTCGAGATTGCCCGCGCCTCTCGCAGGTTCGTCGGCCGCGTGCAGCGGCGCGGCGAGCACCAGGAACAACAGGAAGATTCGCGGCAGCGGCATGCCATCAGTGAGAGTCACCGGCGCCGGTGGGGTTTCCCACCGGCTTCCGGACCACGGGAGGTTGCGAGGTCAGCGGCCTCAGAACGAACCAGTCAGGAAAATTCTCGCCCCGCCGTATTCCCATTTCAGCTCGCCATCGAAACGGTCGCCGTCGACTTCGAGCTTGGTGCGGAACTGGTTCCAGCCCGCGCCGACACCCCAGTGTTCGGAGAATTGCCACACGCCGGACAGGTTGGCGTCGGTGACGCTGCCGTCGTAGATGTCGAAGCTGATCTTGAAGAATTGCAGGCCGTAGTCGAGGTAGAACTTGTCGTTGAAGCGGTAGACGCCGTGCAGGCCGAACACGGGGAGGGGGCCATTGGCCTCGGCCGAGGATTCGATGGCACCGGCCTGGCCGTTGATCTCGCCCTCGAGTCCCATCTCGAACTTCAGGTTGTGGATGCCGAACGTGCCGCCGAGCTCGTAGTTGTCGCCCTGCCAGAAATCGAACTCGTAGGACAATGCCGTCACCGTGGTCTTGATCTTGCCGGTGACCGAGGCGTCGACGGGAAAGATCTCGTCGTTGAATTCGATTTCCTCGTCGATGGTGCGCGTGCCGTCCGCGCGGGTGTCGAAGTACATGAGACGCAGCTTCTGCCGCGGGGTCATGCGCCAGTAGCCGTCGAAGCGGAATCGGTCCGCATCCTGCAAACCCAGGTCCCGGCCGGCATCGAACTCGGTACCTTCGCCAACCTCGCCGTCGACGCGGACGGTGGTGTCGGTTTCGAGCAGGAAGCCACCGAGGCTGAAGTTGAACTTGTCATTCAGCGGATTGCCGCCTTCGGCCAAGGCGGCCGGGCCCGCGGCGACCATGAGGCCCGCGGCAGCGGGCAGCCAGAAACGTCGTGAATGGGTCTTCATTGAGGTTTTCTTGGTGTTCACTGTGTTGCTCTCGGAAAAAGGGCCGCAGCAGCCTTATTTGTCGGGAGGATCGTCGTCCGCATCGCAGGGAGAGGGTCGATGCAGCCTTCCAGATATCAGGACGGCTGCGGCTGGCAGTGTTTGTACGCCGGAGGGGTGCAGCGCGACATCGGACTTCGGACGTATGACCGCCGAACCACGGTAAGACCTTGGTCCGACGCACAATTGATCGCTTCCGACGCACGCTCATGCGCCCGGACCCGGCCGTTCGCGCCGCGTCCGCTCGTCTCGATCCTAAGGAGAGCCCATGAAACGAATGTGGTCGCCAGTGTTCGTCCTTTCCGTCGCCTGTCTAGCGTTGAGCTTTTCCGCTTCGGCCGCCAAGAAACCGCCGACCGAATGGGACGGGTTGACGAAGGTCAAGATCAAGGGCATCGACACGGCCTATGTCCGCCCGGGTGCGGATTTCTCCATCTACAACAAGATCATCATCGAGCCTATCCACGTGGCCTTCCACAAGGACTGGGACAAGGAGTCCACGTTCTACAAGCAGAAGCTCACGACGGCGCAACTCGAGGACATCAAGACGCGCCTGGCCAAGCTCGCAGAGGAGACCTTTGCCGAGCAATTCTCCAAGGACGGTGGTCCGCAGATCGTGACCGAACCGGGTCCGGACGTCCTGCGCTTCTCGTCGGCCATCGTCGACCTGTGGCCGCGCGCGGTCGACACGCAGGAGCCGGGCCGCAACTACGTGTTCACCACCAGCGCCGGCAGCGCGGTGTTGTTCGCCGAGTTGCGAGATTCGGAGACCGATCAGCTCATCGGCCGCGTGCTGGACGGCCGCGAGGCGCGCAATTCCGGGACGATGCGCTGGACCAACTCGGTGGAGAACACCGCCGAGGCGCGTGCCATGGTGCGCGACTGGGGACGCATCCTGCGTAAGCGCTACGACGCGATCAAGGAAGCCAAGGGTGCGGCGCCTGCGCAATGACGGGGTAGATAGACGCGCGGCCGGCGAGGGGCTGCGCGTGTGCCGCTGCCGGGTGAGGCGCGGCGCCTGCCGGCAGCGCATTTTCATGGTGCGCTGCCGTATTGGACGAAAGGCCCATTGCCGCAAAAACGCGGCCGGGAAGATGCTGAGGCCATGCTGAGCCCCGCGGCCATCCGAGGATGAGACGCGCCACCAGGTCATTCACTGAAATGCGCCCATCCACCATCGAAAAAGGGTCGCTCTGGATCGAACGCGCCGCCTGGGTCGCGGGTGTCGCGCTGCTCTGCCTGTACGGCGGAATGCGCCTGTGGGCCGAGGAATCGCGCGCCCGGGCAGTCGAGGATTTTCGCGCGGTCACCGCCACGCCCAAGGTGGCGCCGGCCGACACCTCGCTGTGGTCGCGCGAGCGTGTCGACGCCTATGCGCAGGCGCAGAAGTCCGGCGAGCTTCCCGAGGCCCTGCTGCGCATCCCGCAGTTGATGCTCGATGTCCCGGTGTATGCGGATGACAGCGACCGCAGCCTGGACCGCGGCGCCGGGCACATCCCCGGGACGACGCCGCTGGTGGAGGCGGGCAACATCGGCATCGCCGCGCACCGCGACGGGTTCTTCCGCAAGCTCAAGGACGTCGAGCTCGGCATGGACATCTACCTCGAGCAGGGTGGTCGCACGCTGCGTTACCACATCACCGAGATCAGCATCGTGGCTCCCGAGGAGAGCGCCGTCCTCGCGCCCACCGAGAGGCCCAGTGTCACGCTGGTCACCTGCTACCCGTTCTACTTTGTCGGATCCGCGCCGAAGCGATTCATCGTGCGCGGCGAACTCGATGAGACCCAGACCCTCAACCACGTCGTGAATCAGAAAACCCTGCAACGGAGAGACACATGAAAACTCGCGCCATGATCATTGCGGCCGCGTTTGCCCTAGCGGCAGCGGCTGGCGTCAATGCACAAAGTTCGGTCGACAAGGCGTTCACCGCGAACGGCGGCAACTGCCTCGAAATCGTCTGGTCGCCGGAGATGCTCGCCAAGCACCCGAAAATCGCCAGTGCCTGCCAGGAAGTCCTGCAGAAGGATGGCAAGGCCTACGTGAGATTCGATGGCGAGGTGAAGAAGGTTTCCAAAGGCGGCACCGAAGTCGTGATGGACATGAAGGGCGGTGACACCATCACGCTGAACCCGGCGGAAGGCCGCACGGTGTACATCGGCGGCAAGAAGGTGCCGGTGAAGTCGCTGCGCCCGGGCGACACGCTCACGTTCTACATTCCGGAAGACCGCCTCACGGCGGCCGTGATGGAGACGCCGGCCGCGCCGGTGGAAGAAATCCCGCTGGCCGACCCGCAGGTGGAAACCGTGGCCATGACCAGCACCGACTACTCCATGCCGAAGACCGCCAGCAACTGGCCGTTGCTCGCCCTGTTTGGTGTGCTGGCCCTCGGACTGGCAGCGACGCTGCGCACGCGGCGCGCCCTGCGCGGCCGGTAAGCCGCATGGCGGACGGGCTGCCGGCCGGGCGTCCTGATGGCGCCAACGTAATGCAGCCCGGGTGTGCCGGCAGGCACACCTATATATATGCCCGGCGCCGGGCGCGTGGCCTTGGCCACGTGTCCGGCGTTCGTGCATCCGGCTGCTCGTGGCTTGCCGCTGGCCTTGCGGCAGTCCTGGCCCTCGGCACCGGCAGTGCCGGATGGGCGCGCGGCCCGATGGGTGCGCGCGATGCCGATTACCAGCAGGCCGTCATGCTGGCGCACAAGCGCTACGTGTCCGATCGCACCGGCAAAGTCTCGCAGTCGAATACCGCGCTGGCCGCCGTTTCTCCCGACCTGTACGCCGTCGTCGTGGTACGCATCGACGGCAAAGTCTTCGAAGCCGGCGACGCGGCGAGGCCGCTGTTGCTGACCGGCGTCGCTGCGCCGTTCACGGCCGCCCTGGTGGGCGAGCAGCGCGGTGCCGATTTCATGAACAGCACGGCCGGCGCCGTGGCCGGCACTGCACCGGTGCCGCCCGGCCGCGCCACGGCGGACTGGGGCAAATCTCCCACGACAGCGCTCGAGCTCGACGGTGCGTTGGCGATGCTGAGCCTGGTCAAGCCGCAGGGCGACGCCGATGGCAAATGGCGCGCCGTGCTCGCGAACCTCGGCGGTTTCGCCGGGCGCGATCTCGATCTGGATGAGGCCGCGTACCAGGCCGCGATGGCCGCGGCGGATCGCATCAAGTCCAAGGCGCGCGACCTGTCGCAGGACGGCCGGCTCGTGGATACACCCGAGTCGTCCGCCGATCTTTATCTCCGGCAGGGTGCGGTCGCGCTCACGACCCGCGAGCTCGCGATCATGGCCGCCACGCTGGCCAACAAAGGTGAGAATCCCGTCAGCCGCAAGCGTGCCGTCAGCGAGCCAGCGGCGACCAATATCCAGCAACTGCTCATCGACTCCGGCCTGAAGGGCGGCAAACGCGCCTCCTGGCTCAAGAAGGCCGGCGTCGGCGTCTCCATCGGAGAGTCGGGGGCGATCATCATGGTCGTGCCTGGCCGGCTCGGCATCGCCGTGTACTCGCCGCCGCTCGATCAGGCCGGTAACAGCGTGCGCGGTCAGCGTGCGCTGAGATACCTGGTCCAGACCTTGTTCATCGGGCCCGACCCGACGGCGCCATGAACCTGGAGCGGCCATGGGCTTGCTGACGTCCGTCGACAGGCGCGGCCCGGATGCGGGTGTCGCGCACGCCTTGCAGGTCACGCCTGACAACTTCGCGCGCGCCGAAAGCGACATGCAATTCCTGACGGTGGTGAAACGCGGCGGCTTCGGGCGCTTCACGCACGAGCGCGAATTCGCCAACGCGGGCCGGCAGGCGGCGCCCTGGGCCGACGGTGACGTGTTGAGGTCGCGCGCGGTGTTCGATCTCGAGTTGGGCCCGATTTCCATCACCTTGCCGGCGCCGGCGGCGCGATTCGTGTCGCTCGAGGCGCTGGACGAGGACCACTACACCGTGGCCATGTTCTACGGCCCCGGCACCTTCACCTTCAGCTTCGACAATGTCAGCACGCGGTACGTGCTCATCGTCGTGCGCATCATGGTGGATCCCTCCGACCGAGCCGACCTGGCGCGCGTGCAGGAGTTGCAGGAGGCCATCGTGATCTCGCGACCCGGCGGCGGGCGCTTCGTGATCCCCAACTGGGACCCGGTGAGCCAGGCCAAGGTGCGCGTGGCGCTGCAGCTGCTCGCGAATACCATCAATGGCGACGAGCGCACCTTCGGCGCACGCGGCGAAGTCGACCCGGTGCGGCATCTCATCGGCACCGCCACGCAATGGGACCGCTGCCCGCCGCGCGACATCGCCTACTTGCATGCCGTGCCGCGGCTCAACGACGGCCGCACCGTGCACCGGCTCTGCGTCGGGCACGTGCCCGTGGACGGCTTCTGGTCGCTGTCGGTGTACGACGCCAACGGGCATTTCTTCAACGATGGATTCGCGGGCCGCACGGTCAACAGCCTCACGGCGCGGCGCGCCGCGGATGGAACCGTGGCGGTGCAGTTCGGTGGTTGCGAGCCGGGCATCGACAACTGCCTGCAGATCGGCCGGGGCTGGTGTTACGTGGTGCGCCTGTACCGGCCGCGCGCCGAGTTGCTCGGCGGCAAGTGGAAATTCCCGGAAGCGCAGCCGATGTCGGGCGCGGCCGGCGGCAACAGGTGAAGCATCCCGCTCTCGCAGTTTCGCTGGTGGTGTCGCTGCTGGCGTTGAGCGCCTGCGTCAGCGTCCCCGTCTACCAGCGAGAGACGTCCCGCGCCGCGATCGTGAAGGCGGGCGAGGACATCCGCAGCCTGTTCGAGGCGGAGCATCCGGGCCTGGCGCAGGAGCTGGATGAAGCCGCCGGGTATTTCACGGCGCGCATCTCCGGGGGCAAGGTGCTGGTCGGTGGCGCCAATGGCATCGGGGTGCTGGTCGACAACACGCGCCGCAGCCGCACCTTCATGAATGCGACACGCGTCGACGTGGGCGTGGCGCTGGGTGCGGGCACCGACCGGATACTCGTGATCCTGGAGACACCCGAGGCTCTCGAGCAATTCCGCCGCGGCATGCGCAAATTCGGCTTCGGGGCCAAGGCAGAGGTGGGCGAGGCCGGCGCCAAGGCTCATTCCTTTTCCGAAGAGGGTTACCGGTTCCTGGTTGCCTCCGAGACCGGGGCTGCGGTCACGGCATCCGCCGGCATGCTGAGTTTCTCCGTGAACATCGATCTCACCGACGCCGGCGTGTCCGACGTCAGTGTCCCGAGCACCGGCTTCAGGGCGATGAACAAGCAGGGCGAGGACGCGCCGCGCGAGTGGAATTACCGGTTGCCGTTCCTGGCGCAGAAGGTCATCGACAAGGGCTACGACCTGCCGTTGCCGTATGGCGCCGGCCTCATCTACGCGTTCAACGACCAGGAGCAGTCGATCAGCGAGCTGGAGGTCGGCATCAACGGGCGTGACAAGGCGCCTTTCGAGTTCGTGACCTTCGACGAGGCCGTGACCAAAACGGACAGCGTGAACGTCAAGATCGACGCCTGGCTGTTTCCGTTCATGAACGTGTACGCCACCTACGGCCCCTTCAAGGCGGATGCCGACATCGAGTTCCTCATCGACGGCGACGGCATGCTGGAGCACATGGGCATCGACTGCACCGGGCTGGTACGGCCGCGCCTGTGTGACCGGCTGCAGGGCCAGTCCTTCCTGCTGCCCATCCACACCACGCCCAGCGGGACGAACTGGAGCGTCGGGGGCGTCCTGGCCGGTGGCTGGAAGGGCTGGTTCGTCACCATCCCCTTCAACTATTCGTGGGTCGACCTGGAGGACACGCTGGCGGAGGGCGACGCGATCTTCACCATCACGCCGCGTGTCGGACGCAACTTCGTTCTCGGCGACCTGGGCAATGTCGCGCTGTTCGCCGGAGGCAACTACCTCAGGTCAGAGCTGGAGATTTCGGGCACCTACCGGATCCCGGTCGAGGACCAGGTGCTCACGTTTGACTACACCGTGCAGCAGAAGAACAAGGACGCATGGAACCTGCTCTTCGGCTTCAACTGGGACGTAAACAAGCAATTCTCATGGAACCTGGAATACGACGGGTTCATCGGAACGCGCGAGGCGTTCATCGCGTCGGTCACGTGGCGATTCTGACCGGGCGCTTCAGCGCCCAGGCCGGTCCATCCAGGCATATTGAAGGCCGACGCCGTAGGACGTGAAGTTGCTGCCGATGCGCGTGGTCGCGCCGCGGCTCCAGTTGAACTTGAGCGAGTACTTCCTGCCGACGGGCATCGAGAAGGTGACGCCGGCGCGAGAGTTGGACTGGCGGTCGTGGTTGACGTTGCCGTTCACCGTGGTCTGGCCGCCCTGGTAGTAAGTCGTGTTCAGCGCTATCCACATGCGCGGCTTGAAGGTGTAACTCACGTGCGCCTGGACGCTGGCCAGCGGGTCCTGCTCGCGCAGCTGCCCGCCGAAGAAGTTGTCGTTCTCGTCGAAAAACCAGGCGCCGGCGTAGGCTTCCAGCAGCCACTTGCCGATCGGATGGGTGAGCCCGAGCTCGGTCTTGAGCGCCCAGCGATTGGTGCCGATGTTCACCAGCTTGTCGGGCAGGTACTCGCCCGTGGGCACGTTGAGGGTGGCACTGAATCCCAGCGTGGTCCTGGGTTCACGCTGCGCGAATTCCTGCGGCGTCATGCTGGGTCCGCCGATCAGGTTGACCGCCACGCGGATCTTGGTGTCGCCGACGCCGTTGCGCGTGACGGACGTGCGTTCCTCGCCGACATTGCCGGAGGCGTCGACCGAGATCTGCGGCACGACCACCGCGAAATTCGCCGAACGGCCGAACATGCTGAAGGTGCGGCCATATCCCGCGACGAAGGCGTTGATCTTCGCCTCGATGTCCGTGACGGGCAGCGCGGGATCGGTGAGCACGCCGCCCTCGGAATGACCGGCGACGAACACGAGGAAATTGACGCCGTTCGGGCTCGGCGAATAAGCGCGCGGCTCGATTTCCTGCGCGAAGCAAAACGGCGCAGCCCAGCACAGGCTGAGCGCCAGCAACGCGGCGAAGCGGCGTGCGCACTGCGGCATCGTGGGGCGCGAGCATCGGTGAGTGCAGCCGAAGCCGTACATAGGGCCATGGGCCCATTGCCGCGATGCAACGCCGGGTGGCTAGATCACCGCGGGAGGCCCGAAGGAGGGCAATCATGAAAAGTCGACACGGAACCGCGCTGGCGATGGCAGCGCTACTGGCACTGGTGGCCGCACAGGCGCAGGCGGATCCCCGCAGCAAGTGGCGCATCGAGTTCGATCACTCCAGCGACAATGCCGGCGAAATCGTCCTGCGCATCACGCCCGAGAATGGCCAGCCCATCGACGTGACCACGCAAATCCCGGACGCCACGCGCGAAAATGTGGCCGCCGACCTGGTGCGGGACTCGCTCAAGGCCACGCTGGGCAAGGGTTACAAGATACAGACCGACGACGGTGAGGCCGTGCTGATCCGCAAGTCCGGCAAGACTCCGAAATTCGAGCTCACCCTGGCGAGTTCCACGGTAACCGGGCTGTCCGTCAAGATCGAACGCGACTGAACATGCCGGGCCGCGTGCTCGAAGCGTTGCGGCGCAACTGGTGGGCGTTCGTCCTGCGCGGCGTCTGCGCCATCCTGTTCGGAATCTACGCCTGGTTCTGGCCGGGCCTGACGCTGCTGGTACTGATCTTCGCCTGGGCGACGCTGGCCTGCGTCAACGGCGTGACCACGCTGGTGAGTTCCTTCGCTCGTGATGGGCACGAGCCGCGCTGGATACTGCTGCTCGAAGGCGGCGTGAGCCTGTCGGCCGGCCTCGTGGCGTTGTTCTATCCGCGCTTCACGGCGCTGCTGTTCCTCTATCTTCTCGCCGCGTGGGCCGTTCTGTCCGGCCTCGTCGAGGTGATCGCGGCCTGGCGGCTGCGCAACGAGATCCGCGGCGAGTTCTGGCTGGGCTTCGCCGGCGTGCTGTCGCTGCTGTTCGGAGTGATGCTGGTACTGCGTCCCGGCGCCGGCGCGTTGACCGTGGTTTGGCTGATCGCCGGCTACTCGGTGTTGTTTGGCGTCGTGCTGGTCACGTGGGGATTGCACCTGAGACGCCTGCACCATGCCGCCGAGCAGGAGCGGCTGGCGCATCGCGTTGCCGCCATCGGAGGCGCGGCGGGCGGCCACCAGCCGGCGCGCCAGCCCTGACCCGGCTCAATAGGTGTACGAGACGTACACCATCCCGTACCACATGTCCTCGGTGCGATCGAACGCCTGTTCGACCGCATCA
>DASUGK010000002.1:0-61320 GCA_036274075.1 Steroidobacteraceae bacterium
GCACGCCGACACCGGCCTGGCCTTCGCGCTCGATTCGCAGGAGAACCTGACCCCGGAGCTGCGGCTGCTGGTGATGTCGGCGACGCTGGACGGCGCATCGGTGGCCAGGTTGTTAGGCGACGCGCCGGTGGTGCGCTCCGCGGGCCGCATGTTCCCGGTCGAGATCCGCCACGTGGGCACCGGCCTGCCGGCGCTTCCAGGTGGACGCGACTCGCCGGAGCTTGCCGTGGTCAGGGTCATCAAGCGCGCACTGGCGGAAAGCGAAGGCGACATGCTGGTCTTCCTGCCCGGCGCGGGTGAGATCCGCCGGGTGCAGGGAACGCTGGGCGACCTCGGCGCGAACGTCGACGTATTTCCGTTGTACGGCGAGCTCACCGGCGCCGACCAGGATGCGGCGCTGCGCCCCTCGAAGCCCGGTCGCCGCAAGATCGTGCTGGCCACCAACATCGCTGAGACCAGCCTCACCATCGACGGCGTGCGCATCGTCGTCGACGCCGGCCTCGAGCGGCGCAGCCTGTTCGACCCGGCCAGCGGCATGAACCGGCTGGAACTGCAGCGCATCTCGCGCGCATCGGCCGAGCAGCGCGCGGGCCGCGCCGGGCGCACGGCGCCCGGGGTGTGTTACCGGCTGTGGGGCGAGGGCGCCGAGCGCAGTCTCGCCGCTTATGCGCCGCCCGAGATCCAGGTCGCCGATCTCGCGCCGCTGGCATTGGACCTCGCGGTGTGGGGCACCGACGCCGTGCAATTACGCTGGCTGGATGCGCCGCCCGCGGCCACGCTGGCGAGTGCGCGCGACCTGCTGCGGCGCCTCGGGGCGCTGGATGTGGCCGGCAAAGTCACAAAGCACGGCCGCACTATGCAGGCATTCCCCGCGCATCCGCGTCTCGCCCACATGATGATCAAGGCCGCAGAGCTCGGCGAGGCGCCGCTGGCGGCCGAGCTCGCCGCCATCCTGTCCGACCGTGACTTGCTGCGCGCCGGTGGATCGCAGGCGCGCGACACGGATCTGCGCACGCGCCTCGATGCACTGCGCGGCCGCGGCGCCAACCTGGACCGCGGCGCCCTGGAGCGCGTGCAGCGCGCGCAACGCAGTTTCCTGAAGCTGCTGAATGTCGACGCGCGCGAGGGATACGCGCCCACCGACCACGCCGCGATGCTCGTGGCGCTGGCGTATCCGGATCGCATCGGGCGCCGGCGCGCGGGCGGCGAGGGCCGTTACCAGCTCTCGAACGGCCGCGGCGCGGTGTTCGAAAGCGCCGAGTCCGTGGCACGCCAGGAATTCATCGTCGCCGTGGACCTCGACGACCGCGAACGCGAAGCGCGCGTGCGGCTCGCGATCCCGCTCGACCGGCAGGATCTGCTCGACACTTTCGCCGACGAACTGCAGCGCGGTGATGAACTGGCCTGGGACGAGAAGTCCGAGGCCGTGGTGGCGCGGCGCTTCGTGCGCCTGGGCGAATTGCTCATCGAAGAGAAGCCGCTGACCGACGTGCCGCGCGGCGCCAGCGCCGCGGCGATGCTCGAGGGCGTGCGCTCCTCGCTGGGCCTCGACGCCCTGCCCTGGGACGACGAGTCGCGCGATTTCCTGGCGCGCGCCGAATTCGTGCGCAACCTGGGCCGCAGCGATCTCGGGGACTGGCCGGATTTTTCGCGCGAGGCGCTGGCGCGCGACCTGGCCTGGCTCGAGCCCTTCCTCGACGGCATCACGCGCCGTTCGCAGCTCACCCGCGTGCCGCTGCTCGAGGCCCTGCGTTCACGGCTGAGCTACGAGCAGCAACGCCGCCTCGACGAACTCGCGCCCACGCACATCGGCCTGCCCACCGGCTCGCGCACCCGCATCGACTACACCAGCGACAATGCCCCTGTAGCGTCGATGCGCATGCAGGAAGTCTTCGGGCTGGCCGCCACTCCACGTATCGGCGGCGGCGCGGTGCCGGTGACATTCACGCTGCTGTCGCCGGCGCATCGTCCGCTGCAGGTGACGCGCGACCTCGCCAGCTTCTGGCGCAATGCCTACGTCGACGTACGCAAGGACATGCGCGGGCGTTATCCGCGCCACTACTGGCCGGAGGATCCGCTGCAGGCCGAACCGACGCGCCGCGCCAAGCCGCGTAGTTAGAGCCGGATGACCACCTTGCCGAACAGGCTGCCGGAGTCCATGTAGTCGAAGGCCGCGGCGGCGTTCTCGTATTCGAACACCTTGTCGATCGCGGGCTTGAGCTGGTGCTTCGTGATGAACTCGTTCATCGCCTCGAAGTTCTCGCGCGAGCCCACGTAGATGCCCGAGGCGGTGGCATTGCGCCCCAAGAGCGCATAGGACGGGATGTCGCCGCCGAATTCACTGAGCCCGCCGATCAGGGCTACGTGGCCGCCCGGCGCGAGCGACGCCAGCGTCTTGCCGAGCGTCTGCTTGCCGCCGACTTCCAGCGCCTGCTGCGCGCCTCCGCCGGTGGCTTCGAGCACGGCTTTCTCCCAATCCGGCGTGGTCTTGTAGTTGATCGTGGCCACGGCGCCCATCTTGCGCGCGCGCGCCAGCTTGTCGTCCGAGGAACTGGTGATCACGGGTTTCGCGCCCATGGCCACCGCGAGCTGCAGTCCCATGATCGACACGCCGCCGGTGCCCTGCAGCAGCACGTAGTCGCCGGGTTTCGCGCGGCCGCGTGTCACCAGCGCATTCCACGCCGTGACGCCGGCGCAGGGCAGCGTGGCCGCCTCTTCATAACTCAGGTGTTTCGGGATCTTCACCCAGCCGTCTTCGCTCAGCGTGACGAACTGCGACAGCATGCCATTGATGGCGCCGCCCAGCGCCGAGCCCATGTCCTGCGGCTTCGGATGACCCGACAGCCAGGTCTGGAAGAAGATGGATGCCACGCGGTCGCCCTTCTTCAGGCGCGTGACCTTGCTGCCCGCGGCGACGACTTCGCCCGCGCCGTCGGACAACGGCACCAGGTTGGCCGCCACCGGCCCCGGGTACTTGCCCATGCGCATGTACATGTCGCGGCGGTTCAGCGACACCGCGTGCACTTTCACCAGCACCTCGTGGTCGCCCGGCTGGCGTACCGGCGCGTCCACCAGCTTCAGCGCCGGCGTGCCGTCGTTGCCCTTGTGGAGCTGGTACTGGCGCTGGGTAGTTTGGGCCTCGGCGTTCATCGCGAGCACCATGAGTGGAACCAGGGCTGCGTATCGCGATACCGCATGCATGCCAATCTCCGGCGGTGGAAGAAACGCCGGGATTCTAGCCGCGGAGCGCGCCGGGTGGCGCGCCCGACAGCGCGCATTTTCTCGTCAAACCGTGCCGCCGTCCTCGCGCTCGATGGCCACCACCGAGGCGCGCGCGGGCAGGCCATTGCCGTCGGGCCAGTGGCTGCGGGGGTTCTCCAGCGTGCCGCCTTCGCCCGGATGCTGGATGGAGAGAAACAGCGTGCGGCCATCCGGGGTGAATTCGCAGCCGCTCATTTCGCAGCCCACCGGGCCGCTCGCGAGTTGCTGCAGCCGTCCGCGTTCCGGACCCTGCGTCGGCACGACGTAACAGCCGTTGTTGGGGTGGCCGCGACTATCCGAGTCGGTCACCACCCAGAGACGGCCCGAGGGATCGATGCCCAGGTTGTCGGGGCAATGCACTTCGCTGACGTCCTCGCGCTTCGGGTAACCCGCGTAGTAGGTGTCCTGGCCCGAGAGCTTCCCCGGCGCGAGCTCCGTGGCATCGACGACGAAACGTCCCGCGGCGGGATTGCCCGCCAGCAGGAACACGTTCCATTCGAACTTCGTGGCCGTGGCGTCATCTCCCGCCTCGCGGATCTCGATGATGTGGCCGGAGATGTTGTTCGGCCTCGGGTTGGCCGCATTCACGCCGGCATCGATGTCGCGGCCTTGCCATGTGCTGGCGCTTTCGGCCGGCGCGCGGTTTTCGGTCTTGGTGCAGGGAATGTAGATGCGCCCGGTGATCGGGCTCACCTCGACGTCCTCGGGACGATCCATGGGCGTGGCGCCGAGCAGGTCCGCGGACGCGCGCGTCTTGATCACCACGTCACCCTGGTTGGCGTAACCGGCGCGCGAATTCAGCGGTCCATTTTCGTCGTGCACCAGCGGCAGCCACTCGCCGGTGCCGTCCGCGTCGAAGCGGGCGGCGTAGAGCGTGCCGTGGTCGAGCAGGTCGCGATTCGCCGCGGGATTCTTCGGATCGAAGCGGTCGCGGGTCACGAACTTGTAGATGTATTCGAACTTGTCGTCGTCACCCATGTACGCGGCGACATGCCCGGTCTTGCCGACGACGGAGTTGGCGCCTTCGTGTTGCATCCGGCCCAGCGCCGTGCGCTTGCGCGGCACGGACTTCGGGTCGTGTGGATCGATTTCCACCATCCAGCCGAATCGCAGCGGCTCGTGCGGTTCGTGCGCCACGTGGAAACGCGGGTCCTGGAAATCCCAGCCGTAGAAACTGTTCTCGCGCAGCTGGAAGCGGTGGTTGGCCGCGCGCAGCGCCGGATCCGTGCCTTGCTCGCGCAGCGTGCGGCCGCCGGCGAAATAGTCGTCGACGTTTTCCTCGGACGTAAGGTACGTGCCCCACGGAGTCTTGCCCGCCGAGCAGTTGGCAAACGTACCCAGCACCCGGACGCCTTCGGGATCGGCGTTGGTGCGCATGAGCCGGTGTCCCCGCGCAGGGCCCGAGATTTCCATGGGTGTGTTCGCGGTGATGCGCCGTGTGAAGCGCGATGTCGGATCGCGTTCCCAGCCATTCGCCTCGCGCTGCAATTCGATCACCGAGACTCCATGCGCGGCCTGCATGAACGCCACCGCGTGCGGATGTTTTTCCATCCACGCCTTGCGGTCTTCCGCCTTCATGCCGGCGCCGCGGTGGCCCGGGAAGACCAATTCGCCGCTGAAGTATTCATGGTTCACGCAGACCAGCCCGCGCGCGGCGCGGCCCGCCACCAGCGGGAAGTACTGCACCGCATCGCAGTTGGTGCCGAAACGGCGGTGCTGCGCCTCGACGGCCTCGGCGGTGAGCCAGTCCGTGCTCGTCATCACGCGGGTGTCGAAGTCCGGTGTGCCCGTCACGAGGCTGTCGCCCCAGCGCGCGACGATGTTGTAGCGATAGCCGTCGGCCAGCACGAGCGCGTCGTCCTTGCGCGGCGCGAGGCTCGTGAAGGGGCTCGGCTTCCGCGCGGCTTCCCCTTGCGTCGGAATGCGCGCACAGGCGGCGAGGCCAAAGGAGGCTGCGGCCGCGGAGACCACGGTTCGGCGCGACAGGCGCGCATGGAGGATCGCATCGAAGGGAGGCTGTTTCATAGTTGCCTGCATGCTAACGTGGCGCCCTTTTCAACGCATCGGTTCGGGAACAAATTGCGCAATCGTAATGTTGTGTCGTCATGCGTCGCGATGGCCGTGGCCTTCGCCGTCACGTTGGGTGGCTGCGGCCGCGGAGACGCCGCCCCCGGAGCGACAAGAGTGGCATCGCCGACCCAGGAAAACCCCCAACCGGATCTCGAGCGCATCCACTCCGATGCGCCCGGCATCGCGTGGTTCAACGGCGACGTGGATGCGGCATTCAGCGCGGCGAAAGCGGCCAACAAGCCGGTGCTGCTGTACTGGGGCGCGCAGTGGTGCCCGCCCTGCAAGCAACTCAAGTCCGCGGTCTTCAGCCGCGTCGATTTCATCGAGAAATCGAAGCTGTTCGTCGCCGTGTATCTCGACGGTGACCTGCCCGACGCGCAGAAGTGGGGCGACGTTTTCCGCGTGACGGGTTATCCCACCGTCGTGGTGCTCACGCCGGATCGCACCGAGATCACGCGCGTGGCCGGCAACATGGACCTGACGCTGTACGCGCGCGTGCTCGACGACGCGCTCGGCGACGTACGCCCGGTCAAGGACGTGATCGCGCTCGCGCAGCAGGGCTCGGCGCCGCTGGCGGCCGCCGATTGCCGCCGCCTCGCGTATCACGCCTTCGATCTCGAGGACGAAGGCGTGTTCGAACCGGCGACGCTGCTGCAGGCGTTCGAGAACGCCGCGCGGCTCTGTCCCGCCGAACTCGCCCAGGAGCGGGCACGGCTCCACATCCTGGCGGCGTCCGAGGCCGCGAGCCTGCAGCAGGAGGCGATCGAGAAGGGCGGCAAGGCCGACAAAGCGCTCACCGTGCTCATCCTGCGCGTCAATGAATTGCTGGGGAACAAGGAACTCGCCATGGCCAACGCCGATGCGTTGCGTGGCCTGCCGAAAGAGTTCTTCACGGCCGCGCGGCAGACGCTGCCACAGATCGCGCCCGGCATGCGCGAACGGCTGATGTCCGTGGCCGATGCCACCACCGCCAGCACGCAATTCGCGCCCGCCGACCAGCTCGCCGCGCAGCTCATCAAGATCCGCGTGGCCAAGGCCTACGCTCTCGACGGCAAAGTGCCCACCGACGTCCGCACCGTGGCGCTGCAGACGGCGTCGAAGATGCTGGCGGTGAAGCAGGATCCGTACGTGCGCGCCGGCGTGGTCAATTCGGCCATCAACATCTACATCGCGCTGGACGACTGGGTGCGCGCCCGTGACCTGCTGGCGCTCGAGGCGTCGACGTCGAACACGCCTCACTACTACATCGGCGACTGGGCGGATGCCGAAGAACATCTCGGCAACCACCAGAAGGCGCTCGAGCTGCTGGCCGAGGCTTACCAGAAGGCCAGGGGCCCGGCGTCCCGGTTCCAGTGGGGCTACCAGTATCTCGACGGCCTGCTGCGGCTCGCGCCGGATGACGTCGCCACCATCGAGAAGGTGGGCATGACGGTGCTGGCGGAGCTCGATGGCCCGAACCGCATTCATCGCCGCACGCTGTCGAGGCTCACGCGGCTCGACCAGAGCCTGCGCCAGTGGAACGACACGCCGCAGCGCGCTGCCGTGGTCGGCAAGTTCAAGGCGCGCGTGGCGCAGGCCTGCGCCAAGTCACCGGGTGATCTCGCCACCGAGCAGGGTTGCAGCGGCTTCGGCGGCACTGTCGCGGCTGCGGGCTGAGTGAACGACGTCGCCTGGATCACCGCGATTCACGAGGCGGCGCACGCCGTGGCGGCGATCCGCGCGGGGCTGGATTTCGAGAACGTGTCGGCGGAGCCGGACGAGGCGCACGAGCTCGACGGTGCTTTGTACTGGACCGAGATCCAGGATTCCGGCGAGATCGTGATGCCGCCCGAGCTGCTGGCCGTAGTGTCGCTGGCCGGGCCCTGTGCCGAGGCGCGCTTGCGTGGCCAGCGCTTCGACCGCATGTTCCTCGGCGTCGCGGCCACCGACGATCGCGAGGCCGTGGCCGCGCTGGGCTTGAGTGAAACCCAGTTCCTGGACGCCTGCCGCGAGACCATCGAACTGGTCGAGCAGGACTGGAAGGTCATCGAGAGAGTGGCGCGCGAATTGTCGCGGGGTGGCACCCTGACTTACGAAGAAGTCGAGGCCATCGTCATTGCGGAGGACGGCGAGGGCTGAGCGCCCCGGCCTTACTTCTCGTCGCGCGGTCGGCGCGCGTTGGTGCGGGACGGGGTGTTCACCGGGCGGCCGCGCTTCGCGAGCGCATCGCGCAGCAGCCACTCGATCTGGCCATTGACGCTGCGCAGTTCCTGGGCCGCCATCGCCTCGATCGCGGCCGCGACGGCCGGATCGAGGCGCAGCAGGAAGGCCTTGCGTGATGGAGGCTCGCTCAAGGCCCGAGCCTCAACCGTAAAGCGTGCCCGCGTTGATCACCGGCTGTGCCTCGGTTTCCGCGCACAACACCACCAGCAGGTTGGACACCATGGCCGCGCGCCGCTCGGCGTCGAGATCGACGACGCCGCGCTCCGTGAGGCCCTGAAGCGCCATCTCCACCATGCTCACCGCACCGTGCACGATCTGCTTGCGCGCGGCGATGACGGCTTCTGCCTGCTGCCGGCGCAGCATCGCGCCCGCGATTTCCGGCGCGTAGGCCAGGTGCGTGAGGCGCGCGTCTTCGACGTGCAGGCCGGCCTTCTCGAAGCGCTCCTGCAGTTCCTTCTTGAGCTTGAGCACGATCTCTTCGCCACCGCCGCGCAGCGTGAGCCTGGCGTCGTCGTCCTCGTGCGCATCGTAGGAGTATTCGTTGGCCAGGTGGCGCAGTGCTGCCTCGGCCTGAATCGGCACATAGGCGCTCACGTTGTCGATGTCGAGGATGGCGCGCGCCGTGTCCTTGATGCGCCAGACCACCGCGGCCGCGATCTCGATCGGGTTGCCGCGCTTGTCGTTCACCTTGAGCTTCTCGCTGTTGAAATTGCGCAGGCGCACGCTGACTTTCAGCTTGTTCATGAAGGGATTGGCCCAGCGCAGGCCGGTGGCGTAGTCCGTGCCACGGTAGGAACCGAACAGCATCAGCAGCGCCGACTGGTTCGGCTGCAGCATGTACAGGCCCTTGGCGAGGAATGCGGCCAGCAGTACGCCGACCACGACCGAGATGGCCACCAGCGCTTCGTTGGGTTCGCCGGACCTGACCTCGTTCACGATCAACGTGGGTAGGCCAAAGACGATGAGCAGTATGGCGAGTGCCGGTATGTAGCCGTTGACGCTCTTGAATTCGATTTCTTCGGTTCCGCCTGGCGCATTCATTGCGTTTCTCCCTCTGTGAGCTTGGTTTCGAACTGATAGTAAAGTGATATCACTTTGGATGCAAGCCCCGGGGCGGGTTCTGCCTGTACAATCGCGCGCAGTCGGGCCTGTAGCACAGCGGTTAGTGCAGGGGACTCATCTATATAGGTGCCTGCGCGCGGATGACGCGCGCAGTGGACGGGATGAATTCAGGGAAACCTTCGTCGCCCAAGAATGAACAACCGGGCGCACATGGCAATCCTGAGCCAAGCCCGCGCTGCAGCGCGGGAAGGTGCAGAGACTACCTGGGGGCTTCGAGCGCCCTTGATGACAGGCTAGAGCGTCCCGCACCCCACCGGTAGTCTAACTACCGCGGGTGAAGAGATAGTCCACGCGGAGCGGAAACGCTTCGATCACGTGAATCCCTTGGTCCCTGGTTCGAATCCAGGCAGGCCCACATTCCCCGCACGGCGTGGCGGCGGGGTGTGACGCATCAAACTGGCTTATACCTCCAGATAATTTTGTTGTTTCCCCGGTTCCTTCCCGAATCTCTAGACTCATTAAAGCTCCTGGGGGGTGAATCGAGGAGCAATACATGTCTTGCAGATACGGAACGTGGGTCGCGTTTGGCCTGGCGGCGGCGAGTTCGATTGCGCTTGCGCAGTCCGGCGGCCCGGAAACTTCGGCGGAATTGGACGAGGTGGTGGTTACCGCCGAACGGCGCGAGGTGAATCTCCAGAAGGTACCCGCCTCGGCGACGGTGCTGAGTGCCGAAGGGCTCGCGGCCGGCGGCGTCGACAACGTCATCGACATCCAGGCGGTCGCGCCCAGCGTGGCCATCAATACCTACAACCGCTCGACGTTCATCAACATACGCGGTGTGGGTATCGCGCAGTCGGCGCCGACGTCGAACCCGGGCGTTGCGTATTACATCGACGGGACTTACATCCCGCACGAGCAGTTCATCGCACAGACGTTCTACGACATCGAATCCGTCGAAGTCCTGCGCGGGCCGCAGGGCACGCTCACGGGCCAGAACTCCACCGGCGGCGCCATCTACGTGCGCACGCCGGCGCCGGACTTCGACGGCTGGTCAGGCTATATCGACCAGACCGTCGCTGATGAAAACTGGTATCGCACCACCGCGGCGGTGAACGTGCCGGCCGGCGACACCTTCGCGATGCGCTTCTCCGGCGTGTACGACGATCGCGGCAGTTTCACGGACAACATCGGGCCGAGCCCCAGCAGTCCGGGTGGTGGCACCGATCTCGCCATGCGCGCGGCGTTTCGCTGGCGCCCCACCGATTCCATGACGTTCGACCTGCGTTACGAGCACTCCAAGCGCAATACCGACTACAACGCCATCAAGAATCGCCGCGACCAGGTCACCTCCGATCCGTTCACCATCGAGGAGGACGCCATTTCCTTTCTCGACCAGAAGGCCGACCGCGTGTCGCTCGAGGCGCGCTTCGACCTGACGCCGGGCCTCGCGCTGCGCGCGCAGACGAGTTACCTGGATGCCGAGACCAAGGACCAGGCCGATGGCGACCGCACGGCGACGGCGCTGCCAGTGCCGCCGAACCTTCCCACCAATGGCGCGAACACCGCGGCGTTTCCCGGCCGCGTGGGCTTCACCACCCAGGACCTCCACACCTGGGTCAGCGAGATCAACCTGCTCTCGAGCGGCGACGGGCCGCTGCAGTGGGTGGTGGGTGCGTTCTACCTGGACGAGGAAAGCCCGGTCTGGGTGCTGCGCGACAATCGCAACACCGTGGATTTCGTGCAGTCGAACTCGAGCATCATCACCGAGCTGAACAATACCTCGACCTCGGTGTTCGGCCAGGCGGACTGGAGTATCGGAACGTCGTGGGCAATCGACTTCGGCGTGCGCTACTCCGAGGACAAGCAGACTTACAGGCGGGACCTGATTCCCGGACCGCCGCCCCCGGGCTGCTTTCCGTGCACCACCGAGGTCGAGTCCAGCGAAACGACCGGCCGGATCGGCGTCAAGTTCTTCGCATCCGATGACGTGATGTTCTACGCCACCGGCTCGAAGGGATACAAGGCGGGTGGCATCAACCTGGATCCGCGGCTGCCGGATTACGACCCGGAAACCAACGAGATGGGCGAGCTCGGCATCAAGTCGACCCTGGCGGACGGCCATCTGCGCGTGAATGGCGCTATCTACTACTCCAACTACGATGGCATCCAGCTTTCCGCGCTCACGGCCGTCGGACCGACGCTGCTGCCGAACACGCAGAATGCCGCGCCGGCCGATATCTACGGCGCGGAGATCGAGCTCCTCGGCAGATTCGACGCTCTCGAGTTCAATCTCGGCGTGAGCGCCCTGAAGGGCGAATTCAGGGAAGACGCGCTCATCACCGATTCACAGACCAACACGAATCGCGTCGTACCCGAAGGCTCGCCGATTCCATTCGCCCCCGAGCTCACCGCGACGGCCGGCCTGCAGTACGACTTCAGGGCGGGGTCCTGGACCATCACGCCGCGCCTGCAGGTCTCCTACCTGGACGAGCAGCTCTCCACGCCGTTCCGGTATCCGGAGACCACCGTGCCGTCGCGCACTCTCACTGATCTGCGCGTTACCATGCTGCCTGCGGACAATATGCGGCTCGAAGCGTTCGCCACGAACATCTTCGACGAGACGTACATCGCCGCGCAGGTGCAGGACGCCAGCAGCGCGACCGGTGGCATCATCTACGGAGCACCGCGCCAGTTCGGCGTGCGGATAAAGGTCGACTTCTGAAGGTTTGGCACATTCGATGTCAGCTCATCGCGATCGCGGCCTTCTGGGGTGCGACAGGCCACGCGCAGGACGTCGCGGGGCACGTGCCGGAACAGATCCGGCAGGCGCAGCAGGCACCGGCACCGGCCGCCGGTAGCGAGCCCTCGGCCACCGCATGGTGGCACCCCGGCGACGGCAAGACGCTGGCGGCGCTCGCGCCGTATCGCGATGCGTACGGCAGTGTCGGCGTGCTCAATGCGCAGGGGCCGGTCGCCACGGCCGGCCATCCCTTCTTCGAGCCCATCGGCCGCAATGGCCGTGCCTGCGTGAGCTGTCACCAACCGGCGAACGGCATGTCCGTGTCGGTGGACATGATCCGCCGCCGCTGGGATGAAACCCAGGGCAAGGATCCGTTGTTCGCTCCCGTGGACGGCATGGACTGCCCCTATCTACCGCCGGCGGATCCGAAGTCGCACTCGCTGCTTCTGGAACGTGGCCTGTTCCGGATCTTCCTGCCCTGGCCGCCGAAGGCCGCGGATGGCTCGGACATCGATCCGGAGTTCACTCTCGAGGTGGTGCGCGATCCCACCGGTTGCAACACGCATCCGGAATATGGACTGCACAGCGCGAATCCGATGGTGTCGGTGTATCGACGGCCGCGCCCGGTGGCCAACCTCAAGTACGTCACGCACCAGGGCTTCGGCGTATTCGCATTCATCGGCAAGAACGGGCTGCCGGCGAGCCGCGATCCGGACACGGGTCTGCCGAGCGCGATGAACCTGCTGTCCGACGCGCGCCAGCCGACTCTCGCGACCCAGGCCGTCGAAGCGGCCATCACGCACCTGCAATTCGACGGCAGGCTCGACGACCAGCGCCTGCAGCGCATCGTCGATTTCGAGCGGCAGGTGTACGTGGCACAGATCCGGCACGCGGCAGGCGATCTCATGGAACCCGGCGGTCCGCCGGGGCTGGGGGTTCGCAACATGGCCGCGGGCCGCGAGGGACTGCTCGGCAACAACATCACCAACTACGTGATCCCGCTGGGCGAGCAGTGGAAGAACCTGCCGGCGTCCGCCGATGAGAAGGATCGCATGCGCGCGTCCATCGCACGCGGCCAGGACGTCTTCATGTTCCGCACGTTCTGGATCCGCGACGCGATGCATCTCAACACCGTGGGCCTGGGCAATCCGGCCAAGCGCACCTGCGCCACGTGCCATGGCATGCACATGACGGGCATGGACGTGGCGAACGGCTGGATGGACATCGGCACCACGAACCTGCCCTGGGCCCGCGAGGAGCCGCTGAACCCCTGGAATCCACGCAAGCCGCAGATGCCATTGTTCAAGATCACGTGCAAGGCGAACGTGCCGCCGCATCCTTTCCTGGGCCGCGTGTTCTATACCCAGGACCCCGGTCGCGGTCTCATCTCCGGCAAGTGCAACGACGTTGGCACCATCGTCATGCAGCAGTTGCGCGGCCTGGCGGCGCGCGCGCCCTATTTCGTGAACGGCTCCGCCGCCACGTTGCGCGAGCTGGTGGATTTCTACGACCGCCGTTTCAACATCGGTTACACGGACCAGGAGCGGGAAGACCTGATCAACTTCCTGAGCGCGCTGTGAGAGCCGCGCTGGCGGTCGCGGCATGTTTGTCAGGCGCCGGCGTGGCCCTGGCCGCGGGGCCTGCGGCCGGCGAGCGCGTGAGCTTCGTGAGTTGTCCCATCGTGCGCGACACGAGCACGGTTCCTTGCTGGCTGTCGGAGTATGAGGGCGTGCTGTACTTCCTCACGCTGCAAACCGACGTGAGCGCGCCGGTGAATCCGCCATGGCTGGGGCACAAGGTGCTCGTGGAGGGGGTGGTCGCGGACGAGCCGGACATCTGCGGCGGCCGTGTGCTCAAGCCCGTGGCGCTGTCGGTGATGCAGGAGCTCGACGGTTCATGCAACACGCTGCTGCCGGCAGAAGACCGCTACAACCTCACCTTCGAGCCGCCGCGTCCGCCGGGCCCCAGCCGCGGCCGGCTGGCGTTCGGAGATCCGGCGCCCAAGTCCGGCGTGCCGTCGGTGGAAATGATCCGTGACTACACGCTGCAGTACGAGTTCGACGGCATGGTCGCGTTTCGCCACGCGCAGACCTTGCAGAAGATTCTCGATACGGCGCGCGCCACGCATGCCACGGAGCTGCGCATCACGGGCTATCGATCCGCGTCACGGCTGTCGAATGGCAGCGTGATGCGGGAGCGCGAGTCGATCGCGCGCGAGCGCGCCGAACAGGTCCGGGCGCTGCTGCAGGGAGCGGGGCTCGAAGGCGTGCGCTACACCTTGCTGGAGAAGGATCTGTCGAAGCGGCCCAATGGCAGCGACGACGCCGCGCGGCGGCGCGCGGAAGTCTCGCTCGTCGTGCCCTAACCAGCGGCGGGCTGCAGGCGCAGCGGTACGCTGATGGGCCCGACCTCGGGCATGCCGCTCATCCTGAGCTCGCCGCAGATCTCGAAGTGCCGGGTCTGGCGCAGCAGCTCGTCGAGGGCAATGCGCAGTTCCTGGCGCGCGAGCGCGATGCCGGCGCACATGTGCGGGCCGCGGCCGAATGCGAGGTGCTGGCGGATGTTGGGGCGGCGCAGCCGGAACTGGTCGGCGTCGGGGAACACGGACTCGTCGCGGTTGGCCGAGGCATATACCAGCGCGATCGGCTCGCCCGGCCGGATGAGCCGCCCGTGTAATTCCACTTCTTCCCGCGCGGACCGCGCGAAGCCGCGATACGGTGTGTAGAGGCGCAGGAATTCCTCCACCGCATCGCTCAGCAACGACGGATCGGCGCGCAGTTGCCGCTGGAGCGGGACGTCACGCGCGAGGTGCACCGCGATGCTGCCCAACAGGATGGGCGGCGCCACCAGTCCCACGACCAGCACCTGCCGCACGCAACCTGCGAGCAGCACTTCGGGAAACGGCTGTCCCGCATCGTCGCGCGACGCGAGCAGCGAGCTGGTGGGATCGACCTCGGGATCACGCGGTTCGCGCCGCCTCTCTGCTATGACCTCCGCGGCCATTTCGGCGAGCTGCGCGGCGGCCACGGCCACGCTGCTCCTGTCAAAGGATTCCCAGGCCTTTACATAGGCGCGCGCGGTTCGCCACAGGACCTGCGTTTGCGCATCGGTCAGGCCGAGCCACTCGCCGAACACCGCGGCGGGCAGGGGGCTGGAAAAATGCTCGACGAAATCCGCTTCACCTCGCGCCACCAGCGACTCCATGAGCTCGCGCGCCACGCGCCGCGTCGTCGGCTCGATGGCCGCGACGCGTGCAGCGCCGAGCGCGCGATCGATGGCCTTGCGGTAGGGCGTGTGCTCCGGTGGATCGAGATGCAGCGGCGGCCGGCGTCCCGTCGCCGATGAGCCGGGCACCACGTTGCGCACCGAGGTGATGTAGAGATCCGGCTGCAGAAGGATGTCGAGCACATCCTGGTAACGGGTCACGGCCCAGAATCCTTCGAACGCCGAGCTGTGCGCTACCGGGCAGCGCGCGCGCAGATCCGCGAATTGCGCGTACGTCCCTTCGAAGGTCTCTTCGGTCGTCGGGTCGTATTCGTCCGGCATGAGGCGATGGTAGGTACTGCCCCCCGTCGTGGGTAACAGTCGATCGATCTACCGGCTATAAGGCGGCTTGATGGGCGCGCGTAACAAGGCCACGGCGCCCGCCGCGAGCAGTGACAACGCCGCGATCGCGAACACGGGCATGTCGAACGAGGCCGTGCGTTCCTTGACCCAGCCGATGAACGTCGGGATGACCAGCCCCGCGAGGTTCCCGCACATGTTGATCAGCGCGAAGCCGGCGGCCAACCCGGCTGGCGCCAGGAACAGGGGCGGCAAGGTCCAGAAGGTCGCCTGCGCCGCGCCCATGGCGAGCCCGGCGAGCAGCAACACGACGAGGCCCGCCGCTCCCGTCCCGAGGATGGGCGTCAACGCGATGAAGATGCCCGCCGCCAGCGCAGCGAGACCCACATGCCAATGCCGTTCCTGCGCGCGGTCCGAATGCCAGGCGTTGACCAGCATGCCGACGGCGACCGCAATCCACGGCAGCGCGGATATCAGGCCGATCCGCAGGTCGGTAGTTTGGGCCGAGAGATGCCGGATGATCTGCGGCAGCCAGTACAGCAGGCCATTCGCGCCGGCCAGCAGCCCGAACCAGCAGGCCCCGGCGATCCACAACCGGAGGTTCCCGAGCGGAAGCCGGCCGGACCGCGTATCCGCATGCTGCTTCGCTTCCCGGGCGATCTCGTCGTCAATCCAGCGGCGTTCGTCGGCCAACAACCACGCGGCATCGCGCGGACGATCGGGCAGCAGCCAGAGGCTCGCGACCGCCAGCAGCAGCGTGGGCGCGCCTTCGACCAGCAGCATCCAGCGCCAGCCAGACCAGCCGAGGGGATTGGATACCGTCATCAACCAGCCGGCGAGGGGTCCACCAAGAATGGCGGATACCGGTACGGCCAGCATGAACATCGAGATGGCGCCGGCGCGAAACCTCGCCGGCATCCAATGCGCGAGATAGAACATCACGCCCGGTGCGAATCCGCCCTCGGCAATGCCGAGGAGCAGTCGCAGGGCGTAGAAAGACTGCGCGGAGTGCACGAACGCGAGGCCTGCCGCCGCGAGCCCCCATAGGCCGGCGCAGATGAACACCCAGCGCCGCATGCCGATCCGCTGCAGCAGCCAGAGGCTCGGCCACTGGATGAGGATGTACCCCACGAAGAAGATGCTGACGCCGAAGCCGTACGATTTCGGATCCAGTCCCAGCTCGCCGTTCATCTGCAGCGCCGCGAAGCTGATGTTGGCGCGATCGATGGTGCTCAGGAACAGCAGCGCGAGCAACGGCGTGAGCAGTCGCAGCTTGGTTTTCCGTATGGTGGCGGCCGCGTCGACTGGCATGCGCGAGGATGGTACGCGAGCGCGATGGTGCCGCGGAAACAGCGGCACTGGCTCGCCTCATAAGCAGCTCTTATGATCCGGGCATGGATGCACGCCGCCTGAGATACTTCGTCCAGATCGTCGATAGCGGGAGCATCACGCGTGCCGCGGCGCTGAGCGGCGTGGCGCAACCGGCCCTGAGCCAGCAGCTCGCCGTTCTCGAACATGAGCTCAAGGTGAAGCTGCTCGACCGCTCCGTCTCGGGCGTGACGCCGACGGCGGCGGGCCGCATCCTCTACGCACGCGCCCAGGCCATCCTGCGGCAGTTCGAAGACCTGCGCGTGGCGGTGCACCGCGAAGTCAAACCACTCTCCGGCACGGTCGTGGTCGGCATGCCGCCGACGATGATTTCGCGCTTTGGCCTGCCGCTCATCGGCAAGGTTTGCGCCCAGCACCCGGAAATGCGCCTGCAGATCCGCGAGGAGGGCAGCCTGTTGCTGCACGAGCTGCTGACCAGCGGCAAGATCGAGCTGTCGATCTCGGCCACGCGGCCCGAAGGTGAACTGACCGGCGCTGAGGTCCTCACCGAAGCCATCGTCCTCATGTGCCCGCCGACGATGACCTTGCCCGAGACCGCGACTCTGGCGGAGCTCGCGCGGCTGCCCTGGGTCGTGCCGCGCCGTCCCAATTCCATCCGTTCGCTGATCGACGCGGTGTTCTCATCCAGCAACCTGTCGGTGAACGTGGTCGTGGAAATCGATTCGCTGCACAGCGCCATGGAAGCCGTGCGCCGCGGCTTCGGCGTCGGTCCCATGACATTGGGCGGAATGAAAGAAGATCTCGAGGCCGGGAGGCTGCGCGCGCGATCGCTCGGCGATTCGCCGCTCATGCGTTCGATGTACCTGGCGCACCGCCGCTCGCCGGGCCTCACACCGGCCGCGCAGTTCGTGTTCGAAATCCTGCGCGACATCGCGGCTGAGGCGGGGCAGGCTTTGCCCGCTTGCTGACTCGAGTCCTGCCGCAGCGCTAACCCCGGAGTACCTCGTCCAGCTGCGCGAACGTCTCGTGCAACGCGTCCTGCGCGCCGGTGCCGGCCGCATCGAGCGCTTCTTTCGAGGGGTAGAGCTCGCTCATGACGAGCAGTGTCTTGCCGTCCTTCTCCTCGAAGGTCACCGTGGTGACCGATCCGTTCTCTCCGCCTTCTTCATTGGTCCAGACGATCTTCGAGTGCGGTGTCACTTCGAGGTACCGGCCGAAGAAGTCCATGCCGTCGCCGAAGCTCAGGCGGTACTTGCCACCGGTGCGAACGTCCATTTCGCAGGAGCGCAGCGTCATGCCCATCGACCTGGGCACCCACCACCGCTTGAAGAGTTCGGCCTTCGACCAGGCCTCGAACACGAGGCGCGCCGGCGCGTCGAAGGATCGCGTGACGACGACTTCGCGCTCGGACTTCTTCACCACCGTGGTGCGGCTGCCCGAGGGCTCACTTTTTCTTCCGGCGTCCATCTGACCTCTCCTTTCGCTTCATGTCTTCCAGGACCTCGTCCAGCGCGCTGAAGCGCGCTTCCCAGAGCTGGCGGTACCGCTCGATCCAGGCCGCCTCTTCTTCCAGCCGGCACACGCCGAGCCTGCAGGTGCGCACGCGCCCGACCTTTTCCGTGGTGACCAGCCCGGCCTGCTCCAGGACGCCGACATGCTTTTTCATGCCCGTGAGCGTCATCTGGAACTTCTGGGCCAGGTCGGTGATGGAGGCGTCGGCGCGCGCGAGCTGCTCCAGGACGCCGCGGCGGGTGACATCCGACAGCGCGGCGAACGAGGCGTCGAAATGGGGCTGGGTATACTGAACCATGTGGTTCAGTATGAACGGTGTTGAACTGCCGCGCAAGCTCGGCTTACATGTAGGGCATGTCGAAAGTCACGATCTACCACAACCCCTCCTGCGGAACGTCGCGCAACACGCTGGCCCTGATTCGCAACGCGGGCATCGAGCCCGAGGTCGTCGAATACCTTTCGAACCCGCCGGGCCGCGAGCAGCTCGCGGCCATGATCCGGGCCGCGGGGCTCACCGTCCGCGAGGCTCTCCGGCAGAAAGAAGCGGTGTACGCCGAACTCGGGCTCGGCGACGAGACGCTCACCGACGACCAACTCCTGGACGCGATGCTGCGGCATCCCATCCTGATCAACCGGCCGTTCGTGGTGACGGAACTGGGCACGAGGCTGTGCCGACCTTCGGAAGCCGTACTCGACATCCTTCCGAAGCCGCAGCGCGGATTCTTTGCCAAGGAAGACGGCGAGGTCGTCATCAACGAGAAGGGCGAGCGGGCATGAGCACGGTCCTCGTGCGCTCGGCGACGCTCGACGATGCCGCACAGCTCGCGGACATCTACAACCACTACGTCGCGAACACCGTCATCACCTTCGAAGAGCAGGCGGTCTCCACGGGCGAAATGTCGAGCCGCATGGCCGACGTGCAGGGCCATGGATTGCCCTGGCTGGTGGCGGAACAGGAAGGCGCGATCGTGGGCTACAGCTACGCCAGCAAGTGGAAGGCGCGCAGCGCCTATCGACATTCGGTGGAGACCACCATCTACCTGCAGCACGGGTTCGAGGGCCGCGGCATTGGCAAGGCCCTTTATGCGGCGCTGTTGCCGATCCTCCGGGGAAAAGGAATACACGCCGTGATCGGCGGCGCGGCGCTCCCCAATCCCGCGAGCGTCGCATTGCATGAAGCGCTCGGCTTCGAGCAGGTCGCGACGTTTCGCCAGGTGGGCTTCAAACTCGGCCGGTGGGTGGATGTCGCGTACTGGCAGCTCATCCTGGGCTCGTAGGGCGCGCACGCCGCCATCGGCCTCAACCGTGCTCTGACACGCGAGGATTTCGCGAGGCGCGCGTCAACCGCGAAGTGCGGTTGACACCTTCTTCTTGAGCAGCACGCCGACCAGTATTCCGGACAAGGCCGCGGCAAGTGCCGCCGTCAGGATCGCTTTCATGGATCCATGTTAGCTCCGCGCCCGCGGGCCTCGCGTCCGCGAGCATCGCGTTCTCCTGTGAGCGCCTTCCGATTTCGTCACGGGGCAGGGCGGCCCGACGCCTGCGATGGCTGCTGGGATGCGACGATGCGCTTGTCAGGACAGACGGGGCGGTGGAGGACGCGCCCGTCAGGTTGCCGCCAGGGATGTCAGGCGACAGCCTGTCGCAGCCTCCGCAGGTCGTCGTGCCGGCTCGGCATGTCGGTGCGCGCTGCAGCCATGCGCATGTCGCGCAGCACTTCCAGCGAACGCAGCAGTACCGGCAACGGCGGACCGCTGGCGGTGAGCCCCGCCTGTGCGCCCGGCGCCAGCTTTGCCGCGGGTTCCTCGATGAACCGCCTGACCAGCGCATCGTGGTGCTGGGCCGCGTAGCGGCCGAACAGGCCGCAGACTTCGAGGAAATCCCGCGCATTGCGCCGGTACCATTCCTCGCGCCCGTGTTCGTCGAGCGATTCCATCAATCCGTCGAGCAGGCTGGTGTAGGTCATGCATTCGCGCACCCGCGCCTGGTCGGCGGGCAGCATGAAGGACATCTTGTCGACCAGCAGGTTGGCGTAGTACGGGTCGTTGGCGCGGCACAGGCCGAGCAGCAGGTCGAGCTCGTTGATGCCGGAGAAATCCCCGGCGTTGGCGCCGCGGTATTCGAGCCGGCCGACGCGGTACGGCTTGTAGTAAGGCCGCACGCAATAGAAGAAACGCTCGACGTCGAGCTCCGCGAACAATCTCTCGTTGAAGCGCAGCACGTCCTCGAGCGCGCGTTTCGCGGTGGCGAACAACACGTCGGCGGCGGGGCTGGTCACGCCGATGTGTACGATGCGCGTGAGCGCATCGGCGGCGGTCTGCAGAGCGAGGATGCCGCGCGTGTTCTCATCGATGAACAGGAACTCGTCGCGTAGAGAGGTGAAACTCTTGCGGATGCCGTGGATGGCGCGGTTGTGCGTGGCCAGGTGACTGGTGGCGAATCGCGGTGCCATGCCGAGCGAGGCGCCGACGTGTAATGCGAGTGACGAGGCCTCGGGGAACGGAGAGCGTTCTTCGCGTGCGGGATTGGTCAGCTCGTGGCGGCGCAACGCGCCGAGGTACAGCCCGACATTGCCGAGCACGTTGAAGGCGCTTGCGAAGCCGTCGCCGGTATTGCCTTCCTTCAGCAGCGCGACGACGTGTACGTGACCCTCGTCGCGCAGGCGTGCCTTGAGCGGATCGCCGACGCCCTCGACGCGCGCACGGTCTTCCTGCCGGAAGTACAGTTCCTCGAGCTCGGTGTTGATGGCCACGAAGGCGCCGCGGATCCAGCGATCGAAAGCCTCGGCGCGGGCACTCATCTGCATGTCGTCAGTTCTCGGTCCAGGCCTGCGCCACGCGCAGCGCGTCGTCGTCGGTATTGCAGGCGTGGAAGGATATCCGGATCACGTCGCCGCGGCTGTCGAATTGCGCGCCCGCTTTCGTGAGCGCGCGCGTGACGCCTTCGAGATCCGCGCCGGTGGAGATGCACAACGTGCCGCCGGTCGGCCAGGCCGGCAGGCGGCCGCGCCACGCGGGCGTGAGCGCATCACGGAACAACCGCACCAGGCGCCGGTTATGGGCGAGGATGTTGTCCACGCCGATTCCGCGGATGTGCCGCAGGCTCGCGGCCGCCATGACGAACGGCGCCACCGACGGTGTGCCGCCCCAGAAGCGCCGCGCGTCGCCGGCATAACGAAAGGAATGGATATCCATCTCGAAGGGATTTTCGTGCGAGAACCAGCCCACGTCGACGGGCGCGAGTTGCTCCAGGAGCTCGGGGCGGATCCACAGGTAGCCGGCGCCGGGGCCGCCGCACAGCCACTTGATGCAGCTGCCGACGGCCACGTCGATGCCGAGTGCCGGAAAGTTCGTCGGGAGAATGCCCGCCGATTGCGCCACGTCCGCGACGCACAGGATGCCGCGCGCGCGGCACAACGCGGCGATGCCGGCGAGCGGCGCGACGCGGCCGGAGTTCGAGTGCACGTGCGTGACCAGCGCCAGGCGCACATCGGATGTCAGCGCACGCGACCAGGAGCCAAGGTCATCCGGCAGCTGCGCGCGTGGCATGAGGCGCAGGGTGAAGCCGTGGCGCTCGGCGAGCTGCAACACGAAGCCGATCGACGGGAACGAATCCTCCGCGGCCAGCAGCACACGCTGGTCCGCGGGCGCCGGCGGCAGCGCCAGCAGCAGCTTGACGAGGCCAGAAGAAAGATTGCTCTGTGGACAGTAGTCTGCGGGCGATCCGCCTAACAAATCCGCGAGCGCGGCGCGGAAGCCGTCCACCTGCTGCAGCCAGCCGGGCCAGGCATTGCCACCGCGTTCTGCCCAGGGGCGGATGAAATCCGCCTCGAGCGCTTCGTGCGCTGCGCGTGGCAGGCAGCCGACGGAATGGGTCAGGAGGTAGGGGCCGGGCCCGGGGACCAGAAATGAGTGCACGCCCCAGCCTAGTCGATCGTGGCCTCGGCCTCCAATTTCCAGGCTTCAAAACAATGCGCATGCATCCGGGAGCTGTCTGGCGAGCAGGGAATCGCGGAAGCCTCGAACTCGAGTTCGAGTTCGACCTCGTGCGCGTTCAGCGGAGACGAACAAACGAGGCAGCGCGCGCCGCCGCCCATGCCGGCCCACGTGCGCACCGGAAGTCGTGCGGGTAAGTTGCCCGCTGCAATCGCCTGCCTGGCTCGACGTCGCAGCTCGCTATCCGGGTTCATCGCGGCCTCCTCAGCAGGAACTACGTTCCAGGGCCGCGTTTTCTTCCCAGATGATTCGTGTTGCGCGGCAATAGTTGTCGCCGCGTTCCCTGTAGTCGTGCGCCGACTTGTTCCAGGCATGGGGGCGGCGCAGAGTTGGCGCCCCGAAGATGGACCCGCACAGGGAGTGCCAACATGTCCACGCGGTACGCTCTCGTCTTCCTGTTGTTCCTGCCCCTCGCCGCTGCTGCCGATCCAGGACAAAGACGCAGCCACGAGGATTTCACCGTCGCGCAACTGCAGGCCGAAATGGCCGCGGGACGGCTCACCTCCGAAGCACTGACGCGCGAATATCTCGGCCGTATCCTCGCGCTCGACCAGGATGGCCCGGGCGTCAACTCCGTCATGGAGATCAACCCGGACGCGCTGGCCTGGGCGCGGCATGCGGATCGCCTGCGCCGGCAGGGCCGGGTGCTGGGACCGCTGCACGGCATCCCGATCCTGCTCAAGGGAAACATCGACACCGGCGATCGCATGCAGACCACCGCCGGGTCCTTTGGATTGAAGGGCGCGCCGGCGCCGCGCGATTCCACCATCGCCGCGCGGCTGCGCGCAGGCGGCGCGGTGATCCTCGGCAAGACCAATCTCTCCGAGTGGGCCAACTTCCGCTCGTTCTTCTCCACCAGTGGCTGGTCCGCAGTCGGCGGGCAGACTAACAACCCGTACGGCATCAACCGCAATCCCTGCGGTTCGAGCTCGGGATCCGGCGCGGCGGCAACCGCGAACTTCGCGGCTGTGTCGCTGGGTACGGAGACCGACGGCAGCATCGTCTGCCCGGGCAATGCGAACGGCGTCGTCGCGCTCAAGCCCACGGTGGGACTCACCAGCCGCGCCGGCGTCGTGCCGATCGCGCACACGCAGGACACGGTGGGCCCGCATTCACGCACCGTCGCGGATGCGGCGATCACGCTGTCCGTCATCCAGAGCCGTACGTCTGACGGGCGCGATCCCGCCACCGGCGACGTGCCCCTGGGCTGGAAAGGACGCGCGCGCCCCACCGACATTCCGACGGATTACACGCAATTCCTCGATGCGGACGGCTTGCGCGGCGCGCGCCTCGGCGTGACCCGCCAGGGCATCGACAATGCGCCTGCCCAAGTGGTCGCAGCCTTCGAGGAAACGCTCGATGCCATGGAAGCCGCGGGCGCCACGCTGGTGGATCTCGACGGGGCCGGCTTCACGTTCGCACCGGCCGATGGCGAGTTCCTGGTGTTGTGCTACGAGTTCCGCGACGACTTGCGCAACTATCTCGCCACTCGCAGGCACGTGCCATTGGCCGGCGGAACCCTCAACGATGCGATCGCCTTCAACAACGCGAACGCGGAAAAGGAAATGCCGTACTTCGGCCAGGAGATTTTCGAGCTGACCGCGTCCATGGCGCAGGGCCCCGACGATCCGCAGCCCGACTTCGGCGGCATGACCTACAACCAGGCGCTGGAAATCGACCGGCTCTCGGGCGTGAATGGCATCGACAAGGCGCTCGCGGATTTCGACCTGGACGCCGTGATCGCGCCCACCGACAACCCGGCGTGGCCCACGGATCTTTTGTACGGCGATCGCTTCCTGTTCGGCAGCTCTGGTCTCGCGGCCGGTGCGGGATATCCCATCATCCAGGTGCCGGCCAACATGGTGTTCGGCATTCCGCTCGGCATCAGCTTCTTCGGCACGGCCTTCAGTGAGCCGACGCTGATCAAGCTGGCTTCGGGATTCGAGGCGGTGACACAGACGCGCGCGAACAATCCGCCGACGTTCGCGGCCATGCTGCCCAGCGATCACCTGGACGGTACGAAGCTGCGCAAGCCGCACGGCAAATCGCACAAGGCGCAGAAGCCGGACAATTCACGCCGCCGTCCGCACCACCTGTAGCGGAGAACTCGGGCGGGTGTCAGGCCTCGCGGGGCGCATGCACTTCCATGCATGCGCCCACCCACTCGCGCAGCGAACCGTCTTCGTTGCGGATGGGCGTGGCGCGGATGATGCAATCGCGGTACTCGCGCGTGCGCGCGTGCCAGATGCGCGCCGGACATTCGTAGCGCCGCGCCTCGAAGCAGGCCGCGCCCCAGGAGCTGCGCACCGCGTCGCGATCGTCCGGATGGATCGCGTCGAACCAGCCGTGCCCGGAATGCGCGTCCCAGGTCTGGCCGGTGAAGTTTTCCCATGCGGGCTGCAGTGATTCGAAAGCGCCGTCGGCGCGCGCTTCCCAGGGCACGTCCGTGAGCAGTTGCGTCAGCGTGCGTGAGCGCTCTTCCCGGCGGCGCAGGTCTTCTTCGTAGAACTTGCGCTCGATCAGGTCCGCGGCCAGGCGCGCCAGGATGTCGAGCAGGCGCAGGTCGCGTTCGGAGGGCCAGTGAGGCTTGTTCCAGTGCGTGGAGATCATGCCCACCAGTTGCCCGCTGCGCGACAACAGCGGCGTCGACTGCACCGCGCGGATGCCGGTCTCGCGATAGCCCTCGAGGTCGTCGGTGCCGCGCAGGAATTCGCAGTGCTCGATGTCCGGCACGATGACGCGTTTCAGCGTGCGGTAGGCAACCCCGCAGGTGCAGACCGAATTCGCGTGCACCCATTCCCACAGGCGGGCCGCCGCATGACTGAAACCGCGAAACGCCAGCAGCCGCAATTCGCCGCGCGGCCCGCGGTGCGCGTGGTATTCCTGCATGCTCACGAAATCGGAACGCATGATGACTCGCGCGGCGTCCACGAGCTTTTCGCAGGAACCGGCGAGCTCCACTTCGTGGGCCATCTCCACGCTCAGCGCCTGCAGCGAGCGCGTCGCGGCGAGTTCTTCCGCGAGCTCGGCGTCCATGCGCTCGCGCTGGATGGCAAAGCCGAGTTGCCGCGCGATGGCCAGCGCCACCGACAGGTCCTGCTCACCCAGGTCGCGCGGCTCACGGAAATACGCCATGAACTTGCCGATCAGCACGCCGTTCGCGACCAGCGGGATGAACGCCGTCGCCCGGATGCCCTCGCCGAGGATGGTGTTCTTCAATCCATCGTCCAGCTCCGCGGTGGCGACATCCGGCACTGAAATGGGCGTGGCATCGGCCTGGTCGCGGGTCCAGGGAGAATGCCCCGTGACGGCGGTTCGATATTCATCCGACAGTCCATGCCAGGCCACGAAACGCATGGTGCATTGGTCGTCGAACAACAGGATCGACGAGCGGTCGCAATCGAGGGCGGTCTCGATGGCGGTGAGCGCGGCCGAGTAGATAGCTTCCGCGGATCGTGCGCGGTGCAACTGCTCGCTGAGCATGTACAGGGCGTCGCGCTGGCGATTGGCCGTGCCGAGTTCGCTCAGTGGCGCCGTGCCATACAAGTCACCACCATCGCCTGGCGGCGTCGCGGGCGGAAAGCGGGCCACCGCGGAAGTCGCGTTCATCTTTTGTCCGGAAAATGGCTCGGTGTCCACGATGACATCGGCCCATTCGACGGTCTGTCGGATGACTCCCACGTCTGCCGTCGCCCGAACGCCGCATTTGGCCTTTGCCAGTCGTGTTAGCGCAACCACGGTAGTTAGTTGCCAGGCACTTGCCTGGGGGCTCGTCGCGGGCAGTCCGCGCATGCTGGCACGCAGCATCCTGGGCCGTGCCGCACCGCGATGAGCATGCCGACGCGCGCCATTTGCGCCGGCACCTGATGCGAATAGGCATCACGTTTCCACCACCCGGCTTTCTCCTAGGGAATCGCCAAGCGATTGATTTCGGCCGATGTATCCAAACGCCGACAGTCCACGACATCGGCGCTTTCCTACACATGGATCAACTTAAGGGCTCCTGTTGCCGTAACTCACCGGGCGCGGACATGCCGTCTGCAATATTTACAGGAGTTGTTTCGTCATGGTCGGTCGAGTCAGGAAGTCGCTTCTCTTCGTCGGTGCATTGCTGGGGGCCGCCACGGCCCATGCCGTTCCGGTCATTCCTGGAGGAGTCGGCTTCGGCATGAGCACCCCGGCTGGCCGTGGTGGCACGGTGTACCGGGTGACGAACGTCAATGCCAGCGGCGCCGGATCGCTGAAGGCCTGCATCGACGCGACCGGACCGCGCACCTGCATCTTCGAAGTCTCCGGCGTGATCAACCTCACCACCGAACTCACGGTGCGCAACGACAAGCTGACGATCGCCGGCCAGACCGCGCCGTCTCCCGGCATCATGATTCGCGGTGCGGCAATGAAGATCCATGCCTCGGACGTGCTGGTGCAGCACCTGCGCTTCCGCGTCGGTGACGCCACGACCGGCCCGAGCCCGGCCAATCGCGATGCGTTCAAGATCGAGGGCACCACCGATCACCCCGTGCAGAACATCGTCGTCGATCACTGCTCGTTCAGCTGGTCCATCGACGAGATCGCGAGCGTCTGGGGACCGCACGACAACATCTCGTTCACCAACAACATCTTTTCCGAGCCGCTGCACGACTCCATCCACCCGACCGACGACGGCACCGGGACCGAGCCGCATGGCTACGGCGTGTTGCTGGGCAGCACGGACAAGGGCGGCCGCGTCACCATGACCGGCAACCTGTTCGCGCACATCGTCGAGCGCAACCCGCTGTCGCGCACGCGGCAGCTGGTGTTCGTGAACAACCTGATCTACGACCGCGTCAACATGGACGTGGACCTGCAGAGCCAGGACGGTCGCGTCACCCAGAACACCGTGGTGGGCAACCAGTTCATCAAGGGTCCGAACTACTCGCGCACGACGCGACCCATCTACGTGCGCACCAACGGCCCGAACCCGGTTCTCGTGGGCAGCGGCGTCTATCTTTCCAGCAACTACGCACCGGACACCGGCAGCAGCCTGTCGGCCATCTTCGGTCTCTCCGGCAAGGACTACACGCCGACGCTGGTCGCGACCAAGCTCACGGCATGGAACAGCGGGCTGAAGGTGCTCAAGACCACGGACGGTACGTTGTACAACTCGGTGCTCAAGAACGCCGGTGCCCGCCCCGGGGATCGTGACAGCGTGGACAAGCGCATCGTCAACGACGTCAAGAACCGCGGCGGGTACATCATCAATTGCGTGAGCACCAATGGCACGGCGCGCTGCAAGAAGAGCGCCGGCGGCTGGCCCTGGTATGGCCAGCACCGCCGCGCGCTGACGCTCCCGGCCAACCAGGCCACCATCACGTCGAGCGGATACAGCAATCTGGAGAAGTGGCTGCACCAGATGGGCGAACAGGTGTCGGGCACGACGCTGGCGCAGAGTCCTGCCGCGCCGCAGTCGATCTCCGTGAACTGAACATCTCGCGGTTTCTGACCGCGACATGTAGTCAAACTCGTATGGAGCGCGCCGACCACGCGCTCTATACGGGGGTGACTTGCGCGCGACGGGTTGCAGATTCCCTCGATCAGCGCGGATGCAAGGATGCATGACAGTTCCAGGGAGGACGTATGTCAGCGCTGCGAACCCTGTGCCGTAAGCTGTTGCCCCTGAGTTTGTTGTCGCTGGCGCAGGCCGCCGCCGCGGCCACGTTGCCAGCGGGATTCACCGAGACGCGCGTGGCCACGGGTCTCGCCAGCCCCACCGCCATGGCCTTCGCGCCGGATGGCCGGTTGTTCGTCGCGCAGCAGGGTGGTGCGCTGCGAGTCATCAAGAATGGCGCGTTGCTCTCGCAGCCGTTCCTCAGCTTGAACGTGAACTCCTCGGGTGAACGCGGGCTGCTCGGCGTCGCCTTCGACCCGGATTTTTCGACCAACCGCTTCGTGTACGTGTACTACACGACGGCCTCGTCCCCGATCCACAACCGCGTGAGCCGCTTCACGGCCAGCACCACGAATCCGGACGTGGCGGCCGCGGGCAGCGAAGTGCAGCTGCTGAACCTGCCGGCGCTGAGTTCGGCCACCAACCACAATGGCGGCGCCATCCACTTCGGCGCCGACGGCAGGCTCTACATCGCGGTGGGTGACAACGCCAACGGCAGCAACGCGCCTTCATTGAACACCACGCTGGGCAAGGTGCTGCGCATCAATCCGAACGGTTCGATTCCCACCGACAATCCCTTCTTCGATCAGACCACGGGCATCAACCAGGCCATCTGGGCGAGGGGACTGCGCAATCCGTTCAACTTCGCGATCGATCGCACCAACGGCCGCATCCACGTGAACGACGTGGGGCAGGACTCGTGGGAAGAGGTCAATCTCGGTGTCGCCGGTTCCAACTACGGATGGCCGCAGACCGAGGGCAACAATCCGCCCGGAGTGGCGGGAGTGCGTTACCCCATCTACACCTACCAGAACGCGGGCTCGAACTGCGCCATCACCGCGGCAGCGTTCTATCGCCCGCAGACGATCACGTTCCCTGCGGAGTATGCCGGCCGATACTTCTTCGGCGATTTCTGCGGCGGCTTCATCCGCACGCTGAGTCCGCCAAACTACTCGTCGGCAGCGGACTTCGCCATGGGCATCGACTCGCTGGTGGACATCCAGGTGAGTCCGGACGGTTCTCTCTATTACCTGGCGCGCGGCGGCGGCGAGGTGTTCCGCGTGCAGCCCACCGCGACCAACGTGGTGTTCAGCGACGATTTCGAAAGCGCGCGCGGCTGGACACTCACCGGCGGCGCGAACACCGCGACCACCGGCCTGTGGCAGCGCGGCGATCCGCAACCCACGTCCTCGGGTGCGCTCATGCTGCAGCCGGATCGTTGCGACGGGCCGTCGACGAATTGCTTCGTCACCGGGCTGGCGGCGGGATCGGCCTATGCCTCCAACGACGTGGACGGCGGGCAGACCTCGGTGCAGTCGCCGCCGATTGCGCTGCCGTCCAGCGGCACGCTGATTCTGACGTTCCGCTTCTATTTCGCGTATCGCCTCAGCGCGACCAGCGCGGACTACTTCCGTGTCCGCGTGGTGGGCAACGACGGCGTGCCGCAGACCGTGTTCGTGCGCGTGGCATCACCCGCGGACGTGGGTGGCACATGGACGACCCGCAGCGTGAATCTCGGCGCCTGGGCAGGCCAGACCATCCAGTTGCGTTTCGACGCGCTGGACCTGGCATCGAGCAGCCTGATCGAGGCGGGTTTCGACAACGTGTCCATTACGCGTCAATGACGCGCCAGCAGAGTCTTACAGCGGGCGAACGGATCGGCGGGGCTCGCGTCTGAGCCTCCACAAGGAGGTATTCATATGAGTCGAAGACGGCGGGTTCCCGACGAGTTGGCCGATTTCACCGAGCCCCCGAAGAAGCGCGCGGATCGCAGGCTGGGGCCGAGCGACAGCTCCGATACCGGCGCCGACATGATGGGGCTGGGCGGAGAGGACGACACCAGCGACCGCGAGGGCACCGGCGAGCGGGCCAGCGTGGAAGATGGCGCCGATTCGCTCGAGAGCGCGGACATCGAGCCGGACCGCGTCGTGGAGGCGAACCAGGCCGGCCTCGGCGGCGGCCTCGACCAGGCGGAAGAGGCGCAACTCGGGGTCACGGACGAGGAGCTCGACGAACTGCGCGACGGCGCCGATAGTCCATAGGGGCCTGGTCCATGAGTTCTGGCGTGCGTAGCGGGAGGCGGCATGACACGCACTTCACTGGTGTTGCTGGCGTGCCTGCCACTCGCCGCCCACGCGGCTGACGAACAGCGGCTTTCCTTCCTCGAGCAGGAAGTCCGCAACCTGCAACGCCAGGTGCAGGCGCTGTCGCGGCAGCTCGACGAGCTGCGGACGCGGCCGCAGCGCATCACGGGACCGGCATCGCCGGGCGCGACGGGATCGGCGGCGAGCCCGGCAACCGCGGACCCGCAACGGTGGATAGATGGCGCGAAATGGCGCCGCCTGCAGCCGGGCATGAGCGAGCTCGAAGTCATCGAGCTGCTGGGCGCGCCGACTTCGATGCGCGAGGAGGGCGGTGCGCGCGTGCTGCTGTATGCGCTGGAAATCGGCACTTCCGGGTTTCTCGGCGGCAGCGTTACGCTGCGCGACCGCGTGGTCAGCGAGGTACGGCAGCCCGCGCTGCAATGAGTGCCCCGCGCTCGGGCATTCTTCTGACACGACACTTCCCGGCGTGCCGATGTTGCGTACCCGCGCGCGCCGTATGGTCGTCGGCAGTCACCCAGCAAGCCCACACCGTGCTTCCCAGCTTTCGAAGATGGCTGCTCGTCGCGGCGTTGGCCTGCGTGGCCCTGCCGATCGCCCACGCCGGGGATGCCGGCTCGCTCGCCTTTCGCATCGACGAAGGGCACAACATCAACAGCTTCCTGCGCGAGGGGCCGGTGGCGGCGCACCTGCTGCTGCGCTCCGGAAACGATCCCCGCATCCTGGTGGCATTCCCCGCGGGCAACAGCGGCGTGGGATTGTGGTTCGAGAAAACCGAGTCGCCGGTCGAATGGTCGCTTACGAAGGCGCCACGGCCGGTCACCGCGCTCGATGGCGAACGGCGAGTCCTGCGCGGCATCGAATTCGAAATCGAAACTCGAGCAACGGAGTTGCGCCCGCGCGGCGCGGTGCTCTCCTCGATACGGGTGCTCCGCGACTTCGAACTGCAGGCGACTGCACCGCGAGAAGTCATGATCGCGCCGCAGGCCGAAGGCAGCGGCATCACCTGGCAACGCGACCGGCTCGATGGCGCCGCAGGTTATCGGCTCGCCATTGAGGTACTGGGAGACGGGCAGGTGGGCGCCGGACGATTCGCCGCCGCGCCAGGAAAGCCGCTGCGTCTCAGGCTGCAGGCACTCACCGGCGAACCCCCACTCACGCCACTGGGATCCCTGCTGACATCCGCCGCCGGGCAGGACCAGCGCGCCCGCGATGCACTGGCGTTCCTGAGTTATCGCGAGAAATACCTCGCCGGCTCGTGGCGATTCGACACCTACTTCGGCCGCGACACGCTGATCTCGGCGCTGCTGCTCGCGCCGGTGCTGGAGCCCCAAGCCGTGGAGAGCGCAGTCATTTCCGTGCTCGACCGGCTGGCGCCCAACGGGGAGGTGGCACACGAGGAAGACATCGGTGAATTCGCGGTGCTGCGCAATTCTCGCGAGGGCCGCGGCCGCATCGCCACGCCTATCTATGACTACGGGATGGTCGACGACGATTTCCTGCTGGCGCCGCTCGCGGCCCGCTGGCTGCTGGACGACGAGCGTGGCCGCGCGCGTGCCCGTGAATTCGTGCGCAGCCACGGTGGCGCGCTGGCGCGCAACCTGTCATGGCTGGTCGAACGCACCTCCGGCTTCGCCGCGAAGCCGCACTTCGGGAACCTGGTCGCCATCAAGCCCGGCCGCATGACCGGCAACTGGCGTGACAGCGAGCAGGGACTGGGACGCGGCCGATATGCCTACGACATCAATGCCGCGCTGGTGCCGGCGGCGCTGGATGCCGCGGCGCGTTTGGCGGACAGCGGCCTGCTCGATGGCAACCTCGGCGAGGCGCAGCGGCGCAAGCTGAAGCAGGCGCGGCAACTGGCACGCGCGTGGTCGTCGCGGGCGCCGTCTTTGTTCACGGTCGATGTGCCGGCGGCGCAGGCGCGCGCCGCGATCACCGCTTATGCGAAGGAGCTCGGCGTGGATGACGCAGGTGCATTACGCGCCTTGGGCGACAGCACGCTGCAATTCCACGCGCTGTCGCTGGACAAGCAAGGCCTGCCGGTGCCCGTGCTGCACTCCGACGAAGGCCTTCGACTGCTGCTGACCGATCCGTCCCCCGCGGAAATCGAGCGCTGCATCGGCGCCATCTTGAAGCCATTCCCCGCGGGCCTGATGACCGACGCCGGGATGCTGGTCGCCAATCCCGCACTGGCCGATTCCGACCTGCGCAACGAATTCACGCGTTACGACTATCACGGCACCGTGGTGTGGTCCTGGCAGCAGGCGCTCATGGCCGCCGGCCTCGAGCGGCAATGGCGACGCAAGGACCTGCCGGCGCCGCTGCGCGAGCGGCTGCAACTCGCGCGCAGCGAATTGTGGGCCGTCATCCAGCGCTCCAGCGCGCTGCGCACCTCGGAGCTCTGGTCCTGGTCGTGGAGCGGTGGCAAGTTTGAGGTCCAGCCTTTCGGTCGACCGGGCGAAGATGTCGACGAGTCGAACGCCGCGCAGCTCTGGAGCACCGTGTACCTGGGACTCAGGCCGCCGGGAGATTCCCCGGCGGCCATTCCCTAGCTACTCGAACAGGTACTTGGCCTGGAAGTTGATCTCGCTGCCCTCCAGCGGCCGCGCCAGCAACACGCCACCCTCGTCCGCCGCCACGCCGAAGATGCGCGAGTTGCTTTCGGTGAGGCCGAGCTCGTCCGTCACGTTCGTGCCACGCAGCACGAACTGCCAGTTGTCGCCCACGTTTGCGGTGATGCCGAAGTCCCAGGTGTTGTACGTGCCGAGCTGCTGCAGGCCGGACTGGTCCTGGGTGTGATCGCCGACGTAGGTGTAGGTGACGAAGGCCTCGAGCTCACCCCAGCCGAGCGGCAGGCGGTAGCTGGGTGTCAGCATGTAGCGCTCCTTCGGCTGGCGCTGCAGCTGCTGGCCCTCGATGGGTGCGCAGCCATCGCCGGTCACCACGTTCGAGAACGGGAAGCAGGCGTCGTAGTCGGTGTACTCGCCGTCCAGCAGGTTCGCGATGATCTGGAAGCGGAAGTTGTCGCCCGGCGTGATCGCGCCGATGAAGTTCAGTCCCGTCGACTCCGAGCCATACGGAATGCGGTCTCCCACCGGCGCGCCGCTCGAATCGGTCGGCTGGTAGAGCAGGCCGGTGAAGTCGCGGAAGTACACGCTGATGTCGGCGTAGAACAGGTCGTTCTGGAACTTGAAGCCGCCTTCGTAGTTCTTGATCACCTGCTCCGGCGGCGTATTGCCCGTGGTGCTGCCGCGGATGCCATTGTCGAAGTCCAGGAAGTGGCCGCCGCGGTTGACGCGCACGTAGGCCGACATGGAATCCGTGAAGCTGTAGTTGGCGCCCACGGTCCACGAGGTGAAGCTCTCGTCGTAGTCCGTCACCGCGAACGTTCCGTTGCACACGCCCACCACGTTGTTGTAGAGCGTGAGCGGATTGCCATCGAGATCGGTGTCGGTCCGGTTGCAGACATTGTTGGTGGCGTCCTGGTTCTCGTACCTGACCGAGGCATCGAGCAGCCACTTGTCGAGACGCCAGGAATCCGACAGGTAGATGGCGCTGTTGAATGCATGACCGTGCTGGGCGATATTGAAGCCGCCGTTGTCGAGAAATCCCTGCTCGTCGGTCTTCAGGAAGGTCTGGCCGCCGTCGACGTAGCTGACCGTGATCGGACGTGCATTCGGTTCGTTGGTCATGAGCATCTGGTTGCCCAGTGCCCATTCGTCGTCCATCTCGTAGTAAGCCAGGTAGAGGCCCACGGTGAGCGTGTTGCCGTCGCTGATTTCCTTGCTCAGGCGGAAATCGTTGTTGATGTTCTTCAGTTCCTTGTGGATGAACCACCAGCCCTGGTGGATGACACTTTGCTGCGGATCCACGGCGCCGCCGCCCACAAACGTCGCAGTGGCGGAGCCGGCGGGCAGCTCGAAACCGCCGAGGTCCGTGGAAATGTTGTAAAGCTCGTCTTCGAGCGTGGCCGGGTTGGTGCCTGAGAACAACGCGTTGGTGTCGACGTCGCCGCCATTGGCGAGCAGACGGTTGCTGAGGGTCCAGCCGTTGTCGAAGTCGTGGTCGTAGTTGGCGCCCAGGAACACCATCTGCGCGCCGCGGCCGTTGGCGAGGTCGGCATTCGTGCCGCCATTCGGATAGCCATCGAGGCGCACGCGCCGGATGGCCTCGCTGTAGTAGGTATCCGTGAGCGGATCGAAGCCGGGATAGGCGCTGAAATTGTCCGTGCCGCGCTGGATCACCGGGATCGGCGTGATGAACTGGTTCTTGTCGTCGAGGTAACGCGCGTACAGCGTCAGTTGCCCGCTGTCGGATTCGTGCTTGAGAGTTGCGGTGAGCTGGCCGCCTTCGTCGGCCTTGAACTCGGGGTCGCGCACGCCATCCGAGCTGCGCCAGAAACCGCCGAAGCTGCCGACCCAGTTCTCGCCGACGGGAAATCCCACGAAACCGTCGACGCGATAGAGGTTCTCATCGCCGTAGGTGAGGCCGATGCTGCCGGTTGGCGTGTCCGTTCCGGTCTTCAGCAGGAAGTTGGCGGTGGCGCCCATCTGCCCGCCGGCGAACACCACCGACGGGCCGCCCTGCAGGATCTCCACGGATCGCACCGTGTCGTCGAGCCGGAAGATGCTGGTAGTTTCGAAGAACGACAGCGTGGGCATGCCGTACAGCGGCGAGCCCATGAGCATGGTGGTGAAGTAGGGCGCATCACCGCCGCCGGGAAATCCGGCGATCTCGATGTTGGCGCCGGTCTGGCCGCCGGTGGACTCCGGCCACATGCCGGGGGAAATCTTGAGCAGGTCGGCCGTGCTCTTGGGATTGGCGGCGCGGATCTCTTCCTCGTTCGCCGTGACGATGTTGTAACTGGCTTCGAGCTTCTTCACGCCGCTCGACGAGGCGACGCCCGTGACGACGATGGTCTCGAGGCCGCTCTGGTCGGTGCCGGCCGCCTCGTCCTGTTCCTGGGCGCGTAATGCGCCAGGGAGCGTCAATGCGGACGCAACGGCGAGAGCCACGAGCCCGGTGGATGCGCTGCGCGCGCCGCAGCGCGCGCAGGACTTTTCTGTCATGCGAAAGTTTGGCGTGACCATGCTTCCCTCCATAGATGTGGTGAGCACGCGACGATGATTCAGTTTCCGACAAGAGCGGGAAAATAGCTGCGTCCGCGCTGCGCAACGTCGCGTCAGCAATTGTCTACACCTTCGCCATCACGGCGAATCCTTGGTACTTTGCGGTTGGTTTCCGCACGACGTGATCCGCATGCAACACATCGAGAGCCGTCTCCATCGCGCCACGCGCGTCGTCGCTGCACTGCAGGTTCTCTTCTTGTGCGCCGTCGCAGGCGCGCGCGACGCCGCACCGCTGCCGCCGTCGCAGCTGTACGGCGAATTGTTCGAGCGCGTGCAGGACGCACGGCTGTTCCCGGACAGCAAGACTTTCGCCGATGCCGTGGCGAAGTCTCCTCCCGACGAGATCGTGCGCCGCTACGCGGCGAGCAAGGATCAGCCCGGTTTCTCGCTGGCCAAATTCGTCGCCGACAATTTCACGATCCCCGGGGCCGCGCAGGAAAACTTCGTCACCGCGCCGCGCGAGGAATTGCGCGCACACGTGGACCGGTTGTGGGCGGTGCTGACCCGCGCGCCGCAGCCATCCGCAGGCGCGGACTCGCATCTCACGCTCACGGCGCGCTACGTCGTGCCGGGCGGGCGGTTCCGCGAGATGTACTACTGGGACTCCTACTTCACGATGGTCGGACTGCAGGCCAGCGGGCGCCACGACCTGGTGGCCGACATGGTGGAGAATTTCGCGGGGCTCATCGATCGTTACGGGCACATCCCGAACGGCACCCGCAGCTACTATCTCGGGCGCTCGCAGCCGCCGTATTTCGCCGTGATGGTCGAGCTGCAGGCGGCGCACGACGGCGACGCCGCGTTGACGAAACGCCTGCGGCAACTCGAGCGCGAATACCAGTTCTGGATGGAAGGCGCCGTGACCCTGCCGCGAGGCGAGGCGCATCGGCGCGTGGTCAGGCTGCCGGATGGCAGCGTGTTGAATCGCTACTGGGACGACGTGCCCGCGCCGCGCGACGAAGCCTGGCGCGAGGATCGCGAGACTGCGCGCAAGAGCGGCCGCCCGGAGACCGAGGTGTACCGCGACCTGCGCGCGACGGCGGAAAGTGGCTGGGATTTCAGCTCGCGCTGGCTGGCCGACGGCAAGACTCTCGTCACCATCCACACCACGGATTTCCTGCCCGTGGATCTCAACAGCCTGCTGTATCAACTCGAGACCGCGATCGCGCGCGGCTGCAAGGTCGCGGTGCGCCCCGACTGCGTGCGCGAGATGCAGCAGCACGCGCGTGCGCGCAAGAAGGCGATGCTGCGCCTGATGTGGGACGACAATCTCGGCGCCTTCGTCGACTACGACTGGCGCAATCGCCGCCGCTCGCCGCATCTCACTGCCGCGACGGCGTCGCCGCTGTTCGCAGGCATCGCGAGTGCCGCGCAGACGCGGCGCGTGGCGCGCACCATTCGCGCCTCGCTGCTGAAGCCGCACGGGCTCGCGACCACCAACTTGAATACCGGGGAGCAGTGGGACGCGCCGAATGGCTGGGCGCCGTTGCAGTGGATCGCCATCGACGGGTTGCGCCGCCACGGTGAAGAAGATCTGGCGCGCGAGATCGCCGCGCGCTGGGTGGCGGAGAATGCGCGCGTGTACTGCCGGACCGGCAAGCTCGTCGAGAAGTACAACGTCGACGAGGCCGGTGAGGGGGCGGGCGGCGAATATCCCGTGCAGGACGGCTTCGGCTGGACCAACGGCATCCTCGTCAAACTACTCGAGCTGTACCCGGACCTGGGCCGGCAGCGCTACGAATTCACGGGCGCCGCCTGCGGCGCGAACTGACCGCGGTGCACATATCCCGAAAGGGAGAGACGCCGTTCCCTCGTTGATACCAAGCGGAATGCCGTCTATCGGGCAATGGGTTTTTGCGTCGCGCAGCGCGACGATGAATCCATGGAAAAGGGGAGTTTCAGCAAGTTCAGCAAGTGGATAGCCGGCATGGTCGCCGCGACCGTGTTCACCGGCTTCGCCACGCCAGCCACCGCAGAGGAAGGCTTCCACGGGATGATGCGCGAGCGGGACCTGACGCCGCTCGGCTTCATGCGCCTCGACATGCGCCCGGCGCACGCCATCTCGATGCAGCCGGGTAGTTGGACCGTCGAAACCGACGTGGCCTTCCAGAACACCTGGGCGTTGAGCCCCGAGGTGGAGAAATACCTGACCGGTCTCGAGGCCGACGGCCGCCGGCGGCTCGGCGAAGCGGACGTGCAGGCCATCCGCGACCTGCCCGGCGAGAACTATCTCATCGACCTCGAGAGCTCGGTGTACGACGTCACCGTGCACTACACCTTCGCGGAGAACTGGAGCGGTTACCTCGTGACGAGCGCAGTGTCCTACCGCGGCGGTTTCATGGACGGGCTCATCGAGAGTTTCCACGACGCGCTCGGCTTCAGTTCCTTCGGCCGCCCGGCCGTCGCGCGCAACCGTGCCAACACGGTGTTCGATCTCAAGGGCAGCGACTACGTGAAGCTCGACGGTGGGCTTCCCAGTGGCTTGCTCGATCCGGTGCTGGGCGTGCGTTACTCGGCGCGGACGCAGGGGCGCTGGAACTTCACGTTCGAAGGTGCGGTGAAGGTGCCGGTGGCCGGCCAGCGCGACTTCCTCTCGACCGGCCGCGTCGACGTCGGGCTGCAGACCTCGGCGCAGTACCTCGGCGCGCGCAATGCGTTCTACATCGACACGGCGGCCGTCTGGTACGGTGGCGGGCAGGCGCCTTCGCCGCAGGACGAGCAGGTCGTTCCGACGCTGGTGCTGGGCTACGAACGCCGGCTCACGGCGCGTACCAACCTGAACCTGCAGGGATACATCAGCCCGAGCCTGTATTCACGGCAGGAGACGGAGCTGCGCGAATTGCGCGCCACCAAGTACCAGATGACGCTGGGTGTCCGTCACCGGGTCAACAGCCACGTGTGGACGGTCGGCATCACCGAGAACCTGCAGAACCTCAACAACACGCCCGACATCGGGTTCCAGGTCGGTTATACCTTCGTGCCGAGGTCTTTCCGCCCGCGCGGCCTATGACTCGATGGAATGGCAGGCCGCGGACCAATCCACCGCGGCCGGCCTTTGCGCGAGACGCGCGAGCGCCGTGCCGACTTCCCGGCGCAACTCCGCTCCCGACAATCGCATCGCGGCCGCCAGGCCACGGCGCGCGAGCACATCCTCGGCCACCAGCGCGCCGATGCCGTAGGCACTGCGGGGCGGAATGTCGCTGCGTTCGCCGCCCAGCCAGAAGAGGTCGCGCGTGTCCACGAGACTGCGCGAATCCAGCTTCACCACGAGCTCGCGCGCCAGCGCCGGCAACACCGGCGGCAGCTCGGCCGGCAGCCGATCGGACATCAGCGCGCGTTCCACCGATCCATCGCCGTCCATGCTCATCGACACGCAGGTGGCGAGGCCCTCGATCCACAGGTTGAGGTACAGCGGCGCAGGCGATTTCTCGTCGAACAGCGTATTGGCCGCGTGGCGCATCTCGGGATTGACGCCGTAGTGGAAGGCATGCAGCAGCTCGTGCGCGATGTAGGCGCGCATGTCGTAACGCGACGCGGCCGGCAGCAGTTCGAGCTCGGCATAGGCCTGCACGTCGACTCCGAACATCACCACCGGGCGATCGTCGACCACGCGCACCTGTCCATTGGAAGAAAACAGCGACGGCGCGATGTAGATGGTGAGGCCGCCGACGTCGCCCACGCGCTCGCGCAGTTGCACCAGCCCGGCGTCGATCTGCGGGCGCATGTGCGCATCGACTTCGCGCATGGTGGGCAGCAGCGGCGCGAGTTGTTCGCCCACGTACTGTTCGTAGCTGAAATCCGCGCCGAGCGGGATCACCGGGCCGTACAGCCCGGGCTGGGCCGCGATCACCGACTGCTGGAAGCGTGCAGCGCGCGTATCGGCCGGGGACTTCGGATCCATCACTGACCAGAAGGCCGGCATCACGGAGACGATCCTGGTTTCGGGCCCGCGATCGCTGCAGGCGCCGATGGCAATGCAAGCCAGCAGCAGTGCCAGCTTCGAGCTCACAACTTGTCCACGAACCATTGGCGGATCTGCTCGCGCATCTCGGGCGTCTCCTGGTGCCCGACGTCATATCGCAGCAGTTTCCAGTGCTCGGGCTTGCCGGCCGCGGCATACACCTGCTTGAGCTCCGCATCGACCTTGTCGAGTCCCGCAACCGGCGTGAGAGGGTCGAGGTTGCCGGCCAGTGACAGGTGGGCGCGCGGCGCGATCAGCGCATTCAACTGCGCGGTGGTGAAGTGATTCAGCAGGTCGGGCACGTAGTAGTAGATGCCGTGCCCCTTGAGGCCTCCCACTTCCACCAGCGTGTGCCAGTCGGTGAGGCAGCAGATGTCGACCGCCACCTTGAGCCGCGGATCCAGCGCCGCCACCCATTGCGCAGAAGAGCTGCCCATCGACATGCCCACGGTGCCGAGCCGGTCAGTGTCGACGTCGGGACGCGTGTGCAGGTAGTCCACGGCCTTCAGCGAGTCGTAGACCATCATTCCCCACACCGTGCGGCCCTGCCAGAGCTTCTCCTTGAAGAAGTCGAGCTCGGTGCGGCCCGAACGTTCGCCGAAGATCCACGCATCGATGCACAGGGCGTTGTAACCCAGCGAGGTCAGGAATTCCGCGTAGGGCGGCTTGCCCATGTATTCGCGGCCCTCGATGAACTCCGCCTTGCCGATGGTGTAGCCGCCGCCATGGGAATGATTGAAGAGGATGGTGGGTAGTTTGCCCCTCGCGCCCTTGGGACTGGCGAAGTACGCCGGCACCGGCTCCTCGCCGTTGAGATCGAGCACCAGCTTCTCGCGCGTGTAGCTGCCGCGATCCTCCGTCGATACGGTTTTTGCACTCACCTTGCGGTGGCGCGGCGGCAGCATGCCCAGCAACCCGCAGAGTTCCTGGCGGCGGTTTTTCGTGGTGGACGATTCGGTTGTCCGTGCCATCGACATCTCCGCCTGGGCGGCCACGAGCACACCCGCGCCGGCCTGCAACAACGTTCGTCTTTTCATCGCCTGCTTCCTCGAGTGCGGCTGCCGTCCGGCGTGCACTGTGCGGGCGAATATGCTCAACTCCGCCACCGAATACAAACAGGAGGGGAGTCCGATGAACGTCGAGCGCGTCCGGTCGACTTTGTTTGCATGCGTTGCCATGGGCCTGTCGCTGGCGGCCCTGGCCGATGGGGAAAAGCCGTGGATGAACACGGCGCTGGACGCGGACCAGCGCGCCGACCTGGTGGTCGCGCAGATGACGCTCGAGGAGAAGCAGACCCTGGTGTTCGGCTATTTCGGCACCGACGCGCCGTGGAAGAAATACACCATCCCATCAGGGGCGCTGGAAGGCTCCGCCGGTTACGTGCCGGGCGTCCCGCGCCTGGGCATTCCGTCGCAGTGGATCGCCGACGCCGGCATCGGCGTGGCCACGCAGGGCGGGGCGAAGCAGAAGCGCGAACGCACCTCGTTGCCCTCCGGCATGGCGACGGCCGCGACCTGGGATCCCGAGCTTGCGCGCCGCGCCGGCGCGATGATCGGCTCGGAAGCGCGCTCTACCGGCTTCAACGTGTTGCTGGCCGGCAGCATCAACCTGGTGCGCGAGCCGCGCAATGGCCGAAATTTCGAGTACGGCGGCGAGGATCCGCTGCTCGCCGGCGTAATCGTCGGCGCGCAGATCGCCGGCATCGAATCCAACCACATCATTTCAACGATCAAGCATTTCGCGCTCAACGACCAGGAGACCGACCGCAACACCGTCAACGTGCTCATCGACAGGGCGCAGGCGCGCATGTCCGATCTGCTGGCGTTCCAGATTGCCATCGAACATTCCGACCCGGGCTCGGTGATGTGCTCCTATAACAAGGTGTGGGGTGACCACGCCTGCGAGAGCGCCTTCCTGCTCAACGACGTCCTGCGACGCGACTGGGGCTGGCGCGGTTACGTGATGTCGGACTGGGGGGCCACGCACAGCACGGCGAAGGCCGCGAACTCGGGTCTCGACCAGCAGTCCGGATATCCCTTCGATGACAAGCCGTACTTCGGCGAGCTGATGTTGGCGGCCGTGAAGTCCGGCGAGGTCAAGGAAGCGAAGCTCAACGAGATGGTGCACCGGATCGTGCGCACGATGTTCGCCAAGGGTGTGATCGATCACCCGGTGAAGGCGGGCCCGATCGACTTCGCCGCGCATGCGCAGGTGACGCGCGCCGGCGCGGAGCAGGGCGCCGTGCTGCTCAAGAACGCAGGCAACATCCTCCCGCTCGCGGACCAGAAACGCATCGCCGTGATCGGCGGCCATGCGGACAAGGGCGTGCTGGCGGGGGGCGGTTCGTCGCTGGTGTATCCCGTCGGTGGAAACGCGGTGCCGGGACTCAAGCCGACCAGTTGGCCGGGTCCCATCATGTATCACCCGTCGTCGCCGCTGCGCGCCATCCAGGCGCTGGCGCCGCGGGCCAAGGTCGAGTTCGCCAGCGGCGAGGATCGCAAGGCCGCAACGGCACTCGCGCGTAACAGCGACGTCGTGCTGGTGTTCGCCACGCAGTGGAACGGTGAGTCCTTCGATTCGCCGCTCACGCTGGAGAACGGCCAGGATGCGTTGATCGAAGCCGTGGCCGGCTCCAATCCGAACACCGTCGTGATCCTCGAATCCGGCGGTGCTCTGTTCATGCCCTGGCTGGACAAGGTGAAGGGCGTGCTCCACGCCTGGTACCCCGGCACCAGCGGCGGCGAGGCCATCGCGAACCTGCTGTTCGGGCGCGAGAATCCCTCGGGCCGCCTGCCCGTCAGTTTCCCGAAGGACGAGAGCCAGTTCGCGCGCAAACTACTCGAGGAAAAGGATGCGCAGGGTGAGAAGGTGGCCAACTACAAGGAAGGCGCCACCGTGGGTTACAAGTGGTTCGACGCCCACGGCCAGAAGCCGCTGTTCCCGTTCGGCTTCGGACTGAGCTACACCACGTTCTCGTATCCTGAATTCCAGGCGCGCCTCGATGGCGAAGACCTGGTGGTGAAAGTGCGGGTCGCCAACACCGGTGCCCGGGATGGCCGCGACGTGCCGCAAATCTACGTGGCGCCGGTGGACGGCGGTTGGGAAGCGCCCAAGCGCCTGGCCGGCTGGCGCAAGGTCGAACTCGCGAAGGGCGCAAGCAGCGAGGTGGAAATCCGGGTGGATCCGCGCCTGCTCGCGACCTTCAGCGAGAAGGAAAATGCCTGGCGCATTGCGCCGGGCAAATATCGGGTGATTCTCGCGACTTCCAGCGCCCCCGGCGATGCCAAGGGCGAGATCGCCGTCGAGCTGCGCGGGCGCAGCCTGCCCGTGGGCTTAAGGCCAGCCGCGCCGCGCTAGTTCTGCACTCATTCCAGACCGGGTCGCGGGATGGAAGTTAGCCGGCCCCGCGGTCCGGGAGTAGACTCGCCGTGGTTTCCCTGCGGACGGCGAAGAATGAAAACACTCGTCCCGCTGACACTCGTCACCGCGCTGTACGGTTGCGCCATCAGCCAGTCGGTCGAGCCGACCACCAGCGTGGTGGCCGGCGAAATCTGCATCATCGAGAACCCGGACGTGCGGCCCAGGTTCCTGGAGATCTACCAGCGCGAACTCCAGAAGAAAGGCTTCAAGACGCGCGTGATCCCGGCAACCTCGACCTTGTTCGACTGCCCGCAGACCTCGCGCTACACCGCCAACTGGCGCTGGGACATGGCGATGTACCTGGCCTTCGCGGATATCTCGGTTTACGAGGACGGCAAACGCGTCGGGCACGTGATCTATGACTCGCTGAAGGGAGGTCTCAACCTGGGCAAGTTCGTGCACGGCGAAACGAAGATCGTCGAGCTCGTGGACCAGCTCTTTCCGCAGGACGCGGAACCCTCGGCGGCGGCGGCGCCATGACCGTCCGGCTCGTCGCAATGTTGTTGGCCTGCGCGGCGCTCGCCGGCTGCGCGGTGGGCCAGAAATTCAGTTACGCCGACGGGTACATCGCGCTGCTCGCGAACCGGTCGGATACGCCCACGGCAGTCGCCGTGCTCGACCAGCGCCCCTACATCCTGAGCCGCGACAAGCGCGAGAATTTCGTGGGCCTGAGCCGCGGCGGCTATGGCAATCCATTCAATGTCACGACGAAGTCGGGCGCGCCGATGGCGGCCGACATGGCGGCCGGCATCGTGCGTGCGCTCGAGGCCAACGGCCAACCGGCCGCGGCCGTGATCGTGTTGCCGGCCGAAGGCATCGAGGGCGCGAAGGAACGGCTGAAGTTCACCCGTGCCGAACGGCAGTTGCTGTTCATCCTGCGCGAGTGGAAAACAGACACCTATGAACACACCGGGCTGTGGTTCGACGTGACCCTGGACGTGTACGACGAGAGCGGTGAAACGCTGGCCAGCAAGCAGATCTCGGGCAAGGAAGTCTCCGGCGGGTCGATCGTGAGCGCCGAGAAGGATGCGCAGAAATGGTTCAGCGAAAAGGTCGGACAACTGCTAGACAATCGGGATGTGGCGGCGGCACTGAAGTAGCCCACGGAACTCCGGCCGCGAGCGGCGGTCTGGGCACTAGTCGTCACCCGCCGGGAGTCGTCATGAGCACGCGTCGCCATTTCCTGCAGTCTTCGGGCATCGCCGCCGGTTCGTTGTTGCTAGGCCAGGGCTTCGCTACCCGGCTCCAGGCCGCGTCGGGTGGCACCATGCTCATGCGCACCATCCCGTCGAGTGGCGAGAAAGTGCCCGCCATCGGCATGGGCACCTCCGGCAGCTTCCAGGTGCCGCCGGGCAGCGCCGAGTACGAGGCATTGAAGGAAGTCCTCAAGCGCTTCTTCGAAGGCGGCGCGTCGGTCATCGACACTGCGCCGACTTACGGCAATGCCGAGGACAACCTCGGGCCCTTGCTGGCCGAGGGCGGGTATCGCAAGAAGGCTTTCATCGCCACCAAGCTGTCGGGAGTCATGGGCCGCGACGCAGGCATGGCGCAGTTCAAGGAAACGCTGCAGCGGCTGCGCACCGACAAGGTGGAACTGCTGCAGGTTCACAACCTGCGCGACTGGAAGACACAGATCGCGGTTGCGCGCGAGCTCAAGAAGCAGGGCAAGGTGAAGTACGTCGGCGTCACCCATTACACCGATTCCGCGCACGATGAAATCGCCGAGGTGGTGCGCGCCACTAAGCCGGACTTCCTGCAGATCAATCACTCGGTCACCAACCGCGGCATCGAGCAGCGCGTGTTGCCGCTGGCGAAGGACCTCGGCGTCGCGGTGCTGACCAATCGCAACTTCAACGACGGCGCGTTGTTCGGCCGGGTCGCAAACAAGCCGTTGCCGGGTTGGGCGGCAGAAGCCGGCATCACTTCCTGGGCGCAGATGTTCCTCAAGTATTCGTTGAGCCATGACGCGGTCACCGCGGTGATCCCGGCCACGGGCAAACCGGAACGGCAGTCGGACAACCTCAAGGCAGGATTCGGCCCGCTGCTCACGGCGGCGCAGCAGAAAGAGCTGATCGCACTCGTCGGCTGAAGCATTGCATCGCGGCAAGCGCGCCGCTCTCCAGACAATGTCGCCGTGTGGCGACCGCTGAGCGCGGCTGTCAACCGCGCGCATCATCCCGCGTTGGTACTCCCGGAAACGAACCCAAACACGGGGAGATATCCATGACCTCGATATCCCGGCTTCGCAGCGCGTTCTCGCGCTTCGGCATATTCGCGTGCGCCCTCCTGTTGACGGCCTGTGGCGGCGGTGGCAGCGACATGGCTCCCGGCGGCAACAGTCCGCCTCCGTCGGGTTGCTCCGCGGACTGCGGCAAGGCGCTGGTGCTGCTGACCGATGCCGATGGTGATTTCCTCAGTTACACCGTCGACGTCGTGTCGCTGAAACTGAAGCGCGCGAATGGCACGACGGTGGAGACGCTGCCGGCCACGACACGCATCGATTTCGCACAATACGTCGACGTCACCGAGCTGCTGACGGCGGCGACGATTCCGAATGGCAGCTACGCCTCGGCCACGCTGCGGCTGGATTACAGCGATGCCGACATCACCGTCGAGAAGGACGGCGCGCCGGTCGCGGCGAAGGCGGTCGATGCCGATGGCAACGCGATGGGCGTGGTCGACGTCACCGTGAATCTCGACAACCGGCACCATCTCAACATTTCGCCCGGACGGCCCTCGCTGTTCACGCTGGACTTCAACCTGGCTGCCAGTAACAGCGTGGACCTGACTACTTCGCCTGCCACGGTCTCGGTGACTCCGGCCCTGGTGGCGTCGCTCGAGCTCGTGGAGCAGAAAGACCTGCGCGTGCGCGGCCCGCTGGTGAGCGTGGACGCCGGCGCCGGCAGCTACGTGGTCGACGTCCGTCCCTTCCACATGCGGGCGCAGAAGTTTGGCCAGGTAACCGTGCACACCGGTTCGGACACCGTGTTCGAAGTGAATGGCACCAGCTACACCGGCAGCGCGGGCCTCGAGGCGCTCAATGCGGCGGGCCCGGACACGATGACTGCGGCGCTCGGCAGCCTGACTACTGCGACGCGCGAGTTCAACGCCGAGACGGTGTATGCGGGCAGCAGCATTCCCGGCATCGGCATCGACGGCGTGATCGGCGACGTGATCGCGCGCAGCGGCGATGTGCTCACGGTGCGCGGGGCTACCGTGGTGCGCAACAGCGACGGGCCGCATTTCGCACGCGGTACGGTCAAGGTGACGCTCGGCCTGGACACCAAGGTGGTGAAGGGTGGCACGGTGCCGGCGCAGGTTGTCGACATCGGCGCGATCTCGGTGGGCCAGTCGATCGTGGCGTTTGGCACCGCCTCACCGGTGACCGCGAACGCCATGTCAGGCGACTGGACGCTGGATGCGACCGCGGGACGCGTGCGCATGAATGTCACGCCGATCTTTGGCTTCGTGAAGGAGACCGGCACGGGCGCGCTCACGCTGCAGCTCGACTCGATTGGCGGCCGGCGTGTGTCGGCCTTCGACTTCTCCGGCACGGGCACGGCGCCCGGCCAGGACGCCGACCCTGCCAACTACCAAGTGGCCACGGGAGCGCTCGATCTTTCGGGCCTCAGGGATGGCGAAGCCACCAAGCTATTCGGTTTCCCGACGCCCTTCGGCGCCGCGCCGCCGGACTTCACGGCACGCACCGTGGTCGACTACCGCCGGATGTCGGCACTGCTCGCCATGAGCTGGGGGCGCAGCGGCACCACGGCGCCATTCAGCAGCCAGGAACCCACCGGCCTGGTGCTCGACCTGGACAATGACGCCATCGGGCGCGCGCATCACATCAGCATCGGCCCGCGCGTGCTGGACCTGGCGCGGCTGCCGGCGTCCCCGGCCATCGTTCCGCCGGTGGATGGGCATACCGCCTACCTCATCGTCATGCGCGACCAGTCGCATTCCTTCGAAGACTTCGCGGACTTCGTGGCCGACCTCGGCACGCGGCTCAACGGCACGACAGTGATGTTCACCCTGACCGCCACCGGCTCCTACGACGGCGACGCCAGCGTCTTCACCGCCCGCACCCTCGTCGTCACCCTGAAATAGCCAAATTGGGGTCAGACCCCATTTTCATTCCTGCCACTCGTCGGAGTCGTCGGTGAAGAGGGCGGCGACGACTTCGCGCAGCCAGCGGTTCTTCGGGTCGCGCTGGAAATTGCGGTGCCAGTGCAGCTTGAGATCGATCTTCGGCGTGCGCATCGGCGGTTGCGCCATGCGGATGTTCATGTGCACGTCCCTGACGAACACGCCGACGGCATGCGGGACCGTGCACACCAGGTCCGAGCGCGCAATGATGGACGGGATGCTCAGGAAGTGAGGTGTCTCGAGCACGACGCGCCGGTGGATCTTCTTGGCACGCAGCAGGCGTTCGAAGCTTTCGTAGGTTCGGCCGGCGCCGTACACCACCGCGTGTTCCAGCGCGAGGAACTGCGACATCGTCAGCGTGCTCGCGGTGATCGGGTGATCGGCGCGCAGCAGGCACACGAAGTGGTGATAGAAGAGGTGCTTCTCGAGAAAGGACTTGTCGCGCAAGTCCGGGAAGTAACCCACCGCCAGGTCGATCTCGCCGCTCTCGAGTCCGCGTTCCACCTGCGCCGCGCTGGACGCCACCGAGCGCACCGTGGCGCGCGGCGCGAGCTGGCGGATGACTTTCAGGATCTTCGGCATGAACACCATCTCGCCGAGATCCGACATGCCGAAGGTGAACGTGCGCTGCGTGGTGGCCGGCGTGAACACCGACTCGGAGGCGAGCGTCCGATCCACCTCGCTCAGGGCCTGGCGCAGTGGCCGGATCAGCGCCCGCATGCGCGCGGTGGCCCTCATGCCGTGGCCCACGCGATGGAACAGCGGATCACCGTACTTCGCCCGCAGCCGCGCGAGCGCGGTGCTCACGGCGGACTGGCTCATGCCGAGGTGCTGGGCGGCCGAGGTCACGCTGCCGCTCTCGTAGATTGCCACCAGGACCGGCAGCAGGTTGAGATCGAACGAGCGGCTCATGGCAGAACTATCAATCTCATGGATATCCGATATTCAATCCGCGCGATTGAACATACGCGGCTTCCCGCCTAGCGTCACGGTCGCGCGGATTCCGAGACTCATTCCAAAGGGGGAACCATGACGTCTATTTCGCTGGATACCGCCATTCGCCGGGCGCTCGCCGCTGCCGGGTTGGCCTCGTTGGCTGCCGTTTCTCACGCGCAGCAAGCCGAGGCGCAGCGCCTCGAGGAGATCACCGTCACCGCACGCAAGGTGCAGGAAAACCTGCAGGACACGCCCATCGCGGTGACCGCCATCACCGGCGCCGCGCTCGAAGACCGGCAGGTATTCCGCACCGATACTCTCGACCAGCTGGTGCCGAACCTGCAGTTCGCCAACAACGCGCCGCTGGCCGGCAACAACGCCTCGTCGGCGGTATTCATCCGCGGCATCGGCCAGACCGACCCGACCTCCACGGTGGATCCAGGCGTGGGCCTGTACATCGACGACGTCTACATCGGCAACGCCGTGGGCGGAAACATGGAGCTGCGCGACATCGCCAACGTGCAGGTGCTGCGCGGGCCGCAGGGCACCTTGTTTGGGCGCAATACCATCGGCGGCGCGGTGCTGCTGTCGACGGCCGACCCGGGCGACGAGTTCGGCGGCAAGGTGCGCGCCGGCTTCGGCGAAGACAATCTCATCGACGGCTTCATCGCGCTCGATGCACCGTTCTCGGATTCCTTCAAGACGCGCTGGTCGTTCGGCCTGCGCAAGCAGGACGGCTACGTCACGCGTCCCGACGGCACCGACCTCGGCGACTCCAACACCTTCACCGGCATGACCAAGTGGGTGTGGACGCCGTCGGACAGCGTGCGCGCCGCCCTGGCCATCGATTACACCGAGGCCGATGAGAACGGCAGCCCGCTGGTGTTCGCGGCCATCAACGAGGCGGCGACCTTCCCGCGGGTGTCGAGCCAGGAAGCCGGCTGTCCGGGCGTCGTCTTCCCGGCGTCGGGCCCGGTGCCCATGCTCGACGATCCGCGTTGCGCCAACGATTTCCAGGGCGCGGGTCCCTACGCGAACAACGGCAGCGTCCCGCTGCTCAGCGAGCTCAGGAACTACGGGGCATCGCTCAACCTCAGTTTCGACCTGAGCGACTCGTTCACTCTCAAGTCGATCACGGCCTACCGGAAGCTGGACTGGCAGGGCATTCGCGATGCGGATAACACGCCGCTGACCATCCTGCATACGTACTACGACGTCACCGGCGACCAGCTCAGCGAGGAGCTGCAGCTCACCTACCAGTCCGACCGCACCGTGGGTGTGTTCGGCCTGTACTACTTCGAGCAGACCTCGGACGACATCGTCACGGTCGAGCTGAACCCACCGCCGCCGGGCATCCAGCGCGACAGCGACAACAACAAGGTCGACAACCAGAGCTGGGCGGCATTCACGCAGTGGACGTTCAAGTTCAGCGACATGTTCGCGGCCACGATCGGTGGGCGCTACACCGAGGACAAGAAGGACGCCTTCCCGGACCAGTTCGACTTCGCCACTCCGACGGTCAAGCAGGTCCCCGCCATCTGGTACAGCGACACTTTCAGCTCCTTCACGCCATCCGCCTCGCTGCAGTTGAACTGGAACGAAGACGCGATGAGCTACCTGAGCTACTCGGAGGGCTTCAAGGGCGGCGGCTGGAACAGCCACTTCAACGCGGTGCTGACGCCGGAGCAGCAGGCGGCCCTGCATCCCTTCGCGCCGGAGGAAGCGCAGACCATCGAACTCGGCACCAAGCTCGATCTCGCGGACAACACGCTGCGCCTGAATCTGGCGATCTTCTCCTCCGACTACACCGACATGCAGCTCACTTACCGTGGGCCGGCGCCGGCCGGTGTCGCGCCGTTCGTGACCAATGCCGGCGAGACCAGTATCGACGGCGCCGAGGTCGAGCTCACCTGGTTGCCCCTGCCGGACCTCAACATCGAAGCCAGCCTCGGATATCTCGATGCGACCATCGACTCGCTCGACAACATTCCCTTCGCGGTGTTGCCGCCGGGCCTGGTCGAAGGCAATGCGCTGCCCTATGCGCCCGAGCTGCAGGGTCATTTCGGCATCGCGTACACGGCGCATGCCGGTGGTTGGGAAATCGTGCCGCGCGTCGACGTGTCGTACCAGGACGAGACCTTCTTCGACGCCACCGACACCGTCGAGATCGCGCAGGTCGACCCGGTGACCACGGTCAACGTGCAAGTGCAGCTGCGAAGCGAGAAGTGGCGCTTCATCGCGGGGCTCAACAATGCCACCGATGAGCTCTATCCCATCGCGGGTAACTCATCGCTGACCACGGGCAGCGGCTATGCGGAAATTGCCTATGCGCGTCCGCAGGAATGGTTCCTGACCGTCGAGTACGACTTCTAGTGCCGGCAAGCCCGCGCACCCAGGTCGTCATCGTCGGTGCTGGGCCCGCGGGATTGCTGCTCGGGCAGCTCCTGTACCGTGCCGGTATCGACGCGACGATCCTGGAGCGGCGCAGCGCGGAATACGTGCTGGGACGCATCCGCGCCGGGGTCCTCGAGCAGGGCACGGTCGAGGTGCTGGAACAGGCCGGCGTGGCAGCACGCCTGCACGCCGAAGGACTGGTCCACGAAGGAGTCGGGATCGGTTTCCAGGGAAGGCGGCATCGCATCGCGCTGAAGTCGCTGACCGGCAAGGGCGTCACGGTCTACGGGCAGACCGAGGTCACGCGCGATCTCATGGACGCACGCGCCGCGTGCGGCGCGCGCACCGTCTACGAAGCCGAGGACGTGGCGTTGCACGACTGGTCAGGACCCCGGCCGCGCGTCTCGTACCGCCATCGTGGTGAAACCCACGAGATCGACTGCGACTTCATCGCCGGCTGCGACGGGTTCCACGGTGTCTGCCGAGCCAGCGTGCCTGGAGACCGGCGCCAGGTGTTCGAGCGCGTCTATCCGTTCGGGTGGTTAGGCGTGCTGGCGGACGTGCCACCGCCGTGGCCGGAGCTCGTCTACGCCAATTCCGAGCGCGGCTTCGCACTCGCCAGCCTGCGTTCTCCCACGCGCGTGCGTTGTTACGTGCAGTGTTCGCTCGAGGACCACGTCGAGCAGTGGAGCGATGCGCGTTTCTGGGACGAGTTCCGGCACCGCATGGGCGAGGAGATCGCCGACCAGGTCGCGACCGCGCCCTCCATCGAGAAGAGCATCGCGCCTCTGCGCAGTTACGTGGTCGAGCCGCTGCGTTTCGGCAGGTTGTTCCTGGCAGGCGATGCCGCGCACATCGTGCCGCCCACCGGCGCCAAGGGATTGAACCTGGCGGCCAGCGATGTCTTCTACCTCCACGAGGCACTGCGCGATTACTACCGGGACCGCTCGGAGCGCGCGCTCGACGCCTACTCGCCACGCTGCCTGCGGCGCATCTGGAAGGCCGAGCGTTTCTCGTGGTGGATGACGCGAGTGTTGCACCGTTTCCCGGGCGACGCCTTCGCGCTGCGCATGCAACAGACCGAGCTCGAATACCTGTTCACGTCGCGGGCCGCCCAGGCCAGCATGGCCGAGAACTACGTGGGACTGCCGTTCGACGAGGTCGCCTCCACGTAACAGAATATGGTTCCCGCCGGGGCCGCAAGGCATGGCGCGGCCGAAACTCCGGTTTGACTACACACACCCGGGCCGCAAAGGCGCAGACTACCGGAGCCAGGTCCGTTGCTGTTTCCGTGAGGCGTGGATGGACGACCCATACCACCTGGGACGATTCCTCGAGGCGCAGGAGCGCAACTACGACGCGGCGCTGCGCGAGCTGCGCGCGGGCGCGAAGCGCTCGCACTGGATGTGGTACGTGTTCCCGCAGATGCGCGGGCTGGGACGCAGCGAAACGGCGCTGCTCTACGCCATCGCGTCTCTCGACGAGGCGCGGGCGTACCTCGATCACCCGGTCCTGGGCAACCGCCTGCGGGAATGCGTCGCCGTGTTGCTGGCGCTGCCCGAAGGCGGCGCCGAGGACATCTTCGGCACCATCGATGCGCTCAAGCTGCGTTCCTGCCTCACGCTGTTCCGCATCGCCGCGCCTGGCGAGGACGACTTCGTGCGCGCGCTGGAGAAATACTTCGGCGGCAAGCTCGATCCCTACACCATCACGCTGCTGGAGGCGGCGCAGCGCGGTGCCTGAAAAGAACGTTCCGATTCTTGCCGCGCTGCTGGGCGTTGCGCTCCTGCTCTTCGCCCGCGGGGTTCCCGCCGCTCCGGACCGCGGCGCGGATGGGTGGATCACGCACCCGGATGCGGGCCGCAACACACCGGTGGTGTTGCGATTCCGGCGCACGCTCGAGCTCGAGCGCGTGCCCGCGGCCTGGCCCGTGACCGTGACCGCGGACAACCGCTTCGTGTTGTTCGTGAATGGCGCGCGCGTGGCGAGCGGGCCATCGACCGGCACGCTGGCACGCTGGCGTTATTCGACCGTGGACCTTGCGCCGCACCTGCGTCGCGGCAGCAATGTGATCGCAGCCACGGTGTGGAATTTCGGCGAGGCCGCGCCGATGGCGCAGGTGACGCTGGCCACGGGATTCCGGCTCACGGGTGACGGCGTCTCCACGTCCGGACCGGGCTGGCGCGTGGCCATCGACCCGGGGCATGCCGCCCTCAAGGGCAACAGCCAGATCGATTGGCAGTACTACGTGGCCAGCGCGCCCGAGACCATCGACGCATCGCGCGCGTTGTGGGATTGGGCGGGCCGCGACGAAACCGGTGCTGCCTGGCGCGACGCGGTTCCCGCGCCGCAGGCCGCGCGGCGCAAGCTGGCCGCGGACAGACTGCCGGCGCAGGCCTTCGTTCCCGCACCGGCGGGCCGCGTGGTGCGCACCGATCTCGCCGGCGGCGCGCAGTTTCCCGTGCGCCCGGTCACGGTGCCGCCGCACACCACTGCCAAACTACTGCTGCGGCAGGAGGCGATGATCTCGGCGTACCCGACCCTCGACGTCGCGGGCGGGAAAGGCGCGAGCATCACGCTGGAATACGGCGAGGCGCTGTACGATGCCGCGCGCCGCAAGGGCGATCGCGACCTCGTCGAGGACCGGCAGGTGATCGGCTTCCACGACAGCTTCCTCGCCGACGGGGGCGAGCGTTCCTTCTCGCCGCTGTGGTGGCGCACGTTCCGTTTCATCGAGATTGTCATTGCCACGGGCGACGCGCCGCTCACGCTGCGCGCGCTGCGCCTGCACGAGACCGGCTACCCGTTCACGCAGGTGGCGAAGTTCCACAGCGACGACGCCGAGCTCAACCGCATCTGGGACGTGGGCTGGCGCACGCTGCGCGTCGATGCCCACGAGACCTTCATGGACAGCTCGTACTGGGAACAGCTGCAGTACACCGGCGATACGCGGCTGGAAATGCTGATCACCTATGCGGTGGCCGGCGATCCGCGGCTCGCGGCGCAGGCCATCGACGCGTTCGGCGAGACTCTGGTGGACGGCGGGCTGGTCCCCGGCCGCACGCCCGCGCGCGAGGACAACATCATCGCGCCGTTCTCGTTCGCCTGGGTGGGCATGTTGTCCGACTGGTCGCAGCAGCAGCCCGACCGGGAGCTCATCACGCGCCACCTGCCCGGGATGCGCGCCGTGCTGGACTGGTTCGAACCCTGGCTCAACGAGCAGGGCCTGCTGCGCAAGAACCCGCACTGGAACTTCATCGACTGGGCCGGGCAGGAATGGGACGACCGCGACCACTTTCCCTCCTGGGGCAAGCACAATGGCAGTTGCCTGCTCACGGCCATGTGGGTGGGCGCGCTGCGCCAGGGTGCCGCGCTCGAGACCGCGCACGGGGATTCCGCGCGCGCCGCGCGCAACCTGCAGCGCGCCGACCATGCGCGCAGCGCGATACGTGAACACTGCTGGGATGCGCAGCGCGGCCTGTTCGCCGACGACGGCGATCGCACCGTGTTCAGCCAGCACATGAACGTGTTCGCCGTGTTGTACGACATCGCGACGCGCGAGGAGATGCGTCCCCTCCTGGAGCGCATCACCGTGCCGGGCCGGGGGATCGACGCGCCGCCGGGCATGTACACCTCGACTTACTACTTCGCGTGGTACCTGGTGCGCGCCTTCGAGCACGCGGGCATGCCCGAACGCTACTTCGACCTGCTGCAGACCTGGCGCGACTTGCTGGAGCTCAACTTCACCACCTGGCCCGAGTCGCGCGGCGATACGCGCTCGGACACGCACGCCTGGAGCGCGCATCCCACCGCGGACCTGCTCGGCATCGTCGCGGGCATCAAGCCCGCGGCGCCGGGATACGCGCGGGTGCGCATCGAACCGATGCTCGGCCCGTTGACGAAGCTCGATGCCACCGCCGCCACGCCGTACGGGCCAGTCACGGTGCGTTACCGCGTGGCCGCGGGAAAGCTCGAGGCCGAGATTACGCGCCCGGCGGCGCTGCCCGGTGAATTCTCCTGGAAGGGAAGGACCATTCCGTTGCGCGATGCCGTGACGCGGCTGACCCTGCCCGCGGCAGAGACCCGACCCTAACCAGCTCGCCGCCATCGCGAGCGACGTGGCAAACACGAGGCTCGCCCCGTCCGGGGTCAGGACGGTGCCAGGTGTGCGCAGCCGCGGTGCAGGAGCCTCGGCACTCGCGGAATCCAGCAGCGTGCTGCCGCGAACCAGGCGGCACGAAGCTTGCTGTCAGCCAACCATGATGCAACTGGCGCATGCGTGGCCGCTACTGTTGGTGCTGGTGTCCTGCGGCCTGGTGGGCGGCTTCGCGGCCGGCCTGCTCGGCGTGGGCGGCGGAATCGTCACGGTTCCGGTTCTGGAGTACGCGCTGCGATTCGCCGACATACCTCCCCAGTATCGAATGCACGTCGCGGTCGCGACTTCTTTGGCCGCGATCATTCCCACGTCGATCACCTCGGCGCGCATGCATCACGTGCGGGGTGCCGTCGACTGGGAGCTGGTGCGGCGCTGGGGCGCGCCGATGCTGGTCGCCGCATTCATCGGCAGCCTGCTCGCCGCGCGTGCACCGCTGGCGCTGCTGGCCGGCATCTTCGGCGTCGTGGCCCTGGGCGTCGCGGCCAAGATGCTGCTGCCGCTCGATGACTGGCGGCTCGGCTCGCGGGTTCCACAAGGCCCGCTCGGCGCCGCCGCGCCGGCCTTGATCGGCGGAGTCTCCGCAGTCATGGGAATCGGCGCTGGAACACTCGCGGTACCCGCGCTGAACCTGTGCGGGTATTCCATCCATCGCGCCGTGGGAACGGCCGCATTCTTCGGCCTGCTGATCAGCGTGCCGGGGACGGTGGGCTATCTACTGGCCCGGCCGGATGCGAGCCTGCCCTGGCTCACCGTCGGCTTCGTGAGTTTCGCGGGCCTGGCCTTCATCGGCCCGGGTTCCATCCTGACCGCCACCTGGGGCGCGCGCGTTGCGCACCACCTGAGCCGCCGCACGCTGTCGCTGGCGTTCGGCGTGTTCCTGCTGATCGTCGGCGCACGCATGTTGTCGACGGCGACCGCCTGACACCGCGAAAAAGACCGGGACCGGCTTGCGCCAGTCCCGGTTTCGAGGAAGGGGCCGTCGTGGGTCTACCGGCCCCAGAGCCTGTTCAGCAGATTCGTCTTGCGTGCGTCGAACGGCCGCCATTCACCCCAACCCGATTCGTTGCTCACCGGATCGTAGGCATGTCCGTACCAGCCGGCGGTGTCGCCGGATTCCGGGTTGATGGACCAGTAGCAGCCTTCGATGCCCTTCTCGACCATCCAGGTCACGAAGGTGTCCTGCCATTGCTGATCCACTCCCGGCGTGATGTGGTTCCAGCGATTGCGGTCGCGAATGCTGGCCTGGCCCAGCGGCCAGTCCATGTTGCCGCCGAACTCGCCGACCACGATCGCGTATCCCAGCTGCTTGAGATAGCCGAAGTGTTCCTCCCATCCCGAGCGCAGCAACGTGGGATTGATCACGATGTTGCAGTTGGCGTCGCCGGCCGCGTCGCCCTCCAGGCCCGCGCATTGCGACTGCGCCGGATCCATGAACATCTTCTGCACGAACACCGACGGCCCGTAGGTGTGGGGCGACCAGACCAGCCGCTCGCGCGGCACGTTCGGCGGATCGCCGCCCGCCTGGAACAGGTTCTCGCCCCAGTTCGGGTTCGAGGTATCCGCGCCATGCGGTACCTGGGTCGTGGTGGTCGGCGTGCCGTCCTGCGTGCCCGCGGTGGTGCCGATGCCTTGCACGAACAGCAGGATGTTCGGGTTCACCTGGTTGATCGCGCCGTAGGCCTGCTCGGTGAGACCTTTCCACTCCGTCCACGTGTAGTCGTGCGGCTCGTTGAAGATGTCGATGCCGATGATGTTGTCCACGCCCAGCGCGGTGCTCATGCCTGCCAGCGTGCGCAGGTTCGCGAGCCACGTCGTGGTGTCGTATGGATGCGTGGTGGTCACCGTGGGCGGGTTGCCGGTGGAGGCGCAGGAGTAGTTCTCGCGCGTGAACTCGTAGTTGTCGCGCGTCGCGTCCACCCACGGCGGCCGCGCGTCGAGGCGTCCCTTTCTCCAGCCCACGTAGTTCGAGCAGGAATGGATGTCGAGCATCACCTCGATGTTGGCGGCATCCGCGGCGCGGATCATGGTCTCGAGCGCCAGGCGCGAGTTCGCAATCCGCACCGAGGAGTGGTTCTTGAGGAACGGATCGCGGCCCTGCGCGTTGTTCGGGTCGAGCGTCTGCGGCACCAGCGGCAGCCGGATGACGTTGATCCCCATGTTGGAAATCTCCGTCATGGTCTGCGCGATGGTGCGGCCGGTGCCCGAGCCGCCGTTGGCCCAGAACGTGTTGCCGATGTACTGCTCCATCGGCGCGCCGCTCGGGTTGGTGGGATCGTCGGGCGGCTCGTGCCGCCCTTCGAGTCCGAACCAGGAGCCGCATCGCACCGGGAACACCGTGCCGTTCTTGGTGATGCGTCCCTGCGCGTTGACGCGGAACTGTGCGTTCGTCGATCCGACCGTGAACGGCACCGCGGTGCTCACCGTGCTCAACGATGGCGAGCCGTTGTCGAAGGCCGTGGCCGTGGCCGTATGGCTGCCGGCCGCGACGCCCGTGGCGTTGAAGCTGTAGGGCGACGTCGTGTCGGTTCCGACCAGCGTGCCGTCGATGCGGAATTCGACGCGCACCACGCCGCCGCCGGGATCGCTGGCGGTCGCGGCCATCGGCACTGCCGCGCCCGCGGTGAACGACTGGTTGGCCGTGGGCGAAGTGAGTGACACCGTCGGTGGCGTGTTACCGCCGCCGCCCACGGTGAACGCCCGCGCCGGCGTCGTCGTGCTCAACGCGGGATTGCCGTTGTCGACGGCCGTGGCCGTCACCGAGTGACTGCCGCTCGCGAGACCCGCGACACTGAAGCTGTACGGCGAGGTGGTGTCGCTGTTGACCAGGTTGCCGTCCACGCGGAATTCCACGCGAACGACGGCGCCGCCCGGATCGCTGGCGCTGGCCGCGAGTGGCACGGAGGCGCCGGCCGCGAAATTCTGGCCGGCCGTGGGGCTGGTGAGGCTCACCTGCGGCGGCGTATTGGCGTTGTTGCCGATGGTGCAGGCCGTGCCGTTCAGCGTGAACGCCGAGGGCGGATTGTTGGCGCCACTGAACGTGCCATTGAACCCGACGTTGAAGACGCCATTGGTGGCGATGGCCTTGTTCCAGTCGGCGTTGCTCGCCACGGTCAGCGTCGAACCCGACTGGGAGAATGCGACCGGCCAGCCGTTCTGCAGCTGTTGTCCGTTCGGAAAGGTGAACACCAGCGTCCAGCCGTTGGTGATGGCCGCGCCGGTATTGCGGATGTCGATGGACGCGCCGAATCCGTTGCCGCCAACCCACGTGGGCCATGTGTAAGTGATGTTGCAGCTCGCGGTCTGCGCGATGGCATTGCCCGCGCAGCCGAGTGCCGCGAGCATCGTGGCCAGCAACCACGGCCGAGCGAATGGACGGGACATAGATGTTTCTCCTGGTAGCACCATGACCAATGGCCCGTTCGAGCCCAGAGTGGGGTGCCAGGAGCGCGCGCGTATCCACGTGCGATCCCTGCACGAAAAGATCCACTCCATGGGGCAGCGGCCGCGCGCGGCGGCGATGCCGTCGAACGAAATCCCCCTGTGAAACGCGGCTCAAATTACGCGCGACGGCGGCGCTGTCCATACGTGGATACCGCTGTCCCGGCGGCTGACTACTTTGTCCCGCGGCGTGGCCGCGTTGTCTCGCAGCCTGACTACGTGCGCGCGACGCCTAACAACCTTCGGTCGGTGGATTCCTGCGCGCACGAGAGATGACGCGCAGGTGCGCCTGCGCGGTTCCGCATCGGCGGCACCTGCGCACGCAATGCGGCCAAGGTGCCGTTGCAATGTTGCGCTGCAGTCATCGATAACCAGGACCATGTCTCGAATCCTGGCCAGCGCGACTCCCGCTGCCCTCGCGCTTCTGCTCGCAGCCTGCGTCATCGCGCCAGGGCCCGCGCCCAGCACTCCCGACGGGCTGCGGCAGGTGAAGAGTGCACGCGTCGACAGCCTGTACGTCGCGCCGGGACTGTCGCTGGCCCGTTATGGCCGCGTACAGATCGACGTGGTGGACGTGGCGTTCAGGCAGGACTGGCAAACGCGGCACCCGGAGGTGTCTGCCGACGAAGTGGCGATGATTCGCCACGGTGCTGCCTCGGTTTTCCGAACCGAGTTCGCGCGCGAGCTGGAGAAGGGTGGCTACGCCATCGTCGAGTCACCGGGTGCGGACGTGTTGCGCGTGACGGCGTCCATCGTCGACCTGGACTTCGTGTCAGCCGGCAGCTCCGATCCCGCCAACCGGCAATACATCGTGTCCACGTCGGACATGAGCCTGGTGTCCGAGTTGCGCGACTCGCAGAGTGGCGCCATGCTGGCGCGCGTGGCCGATCGCAAGCGCGGTCGCAACCAGGGCAACCTGCAACTCACCGGGCAGGCCGCGCAGGCGGCCGATGCCCGTGCGGCATTCGCCACCTGGGCGGGTTACCTGCGCGAGGCGCTCGATGATGCGCGCAAGGCCGCAGCTGCAACCCTGCAAGGAAAGCCATGAAACCAATCCGAAGCACGATCACGCTGGCGACCGGAGTCCTGCTGCTGGCGACCGGCTGCGCCTCGCCGGTGCCCACCGCGGAATCCACGGCCACGGCGGGATTGCAGGGCACGTCCTGGCGGCTGGTGCAGATCAGCATGAGTGACGGCGTGACGAAGCCGGCCATCGATCGCTCGCGCTACACCCTCGGCTTCGGCGAGAACGGCGTGCTCAACGTCCGCTTCGACTGCAACCGCGGCCGCGGCAGCTGGACGTCGTCGGGACCGAGCCAGCTCGAGTTCGGTCCGCTGGCGCTGACCCGCGCCATGTGTCCGGTGGGATCGCTGCACGACGATCTCGTGCGGCAGTGGCCGTACGTGCGTTCCTACGTCGTCAAGGATGGACGTCTCTATCTATCGCTCATGGCCGATGGTGGAACCATCGAGTTCGAGCCCGCGCCCTGACGCCGCCGCGGCCGATGCATGGCCGGAAGCGCTGTGGCGGCGCGGGTATCCTCGTTGCCAGCCTGCTGCTCGCGGCCTGCGCGCAGCTTCCCGTGCATCCGGGACTGCCGGTCGTGAACGCCACGCCGCCCGCGCAGGACACGCCGCTCGACCGCACCTTGTCCGCGGCCGAGGCGCGACATCCCGGCGAGTCCGGCTTCCGGCTGGTCATCGAAGGCATGGAAGCCTTCGTCATCCGCCTGCACAGCGCCAGGCTCGCGGGGCGCAGCCTCGACGTGCAGACCTATATCTGGCACGCCGACGACACCGGCGCCTACCTGGCGCGGCAGATCCTGGAAGCCGCGGACCGCGGCGTGAAAGTGCGCCTGCTGGTCGACGACCTGGACGCGCGCGCCCGGAACGCAGGTTTCGCGGCGCTGGCGGCGCATCCGAACATCGACGTGCGCCTGTTCAATCCCTTCGCGTCGCGCAAGGGCGGGCTGCAGTTCGCCACTGAAGGCGCGCGCGACTTCAAGCGCATCAATCGCCGCATGCACAACAAGAGCTGGATCGCGGACAACCGCCTGGCCCTGGTGGGCGGCCGCAACCTGGGCGACGAGTATTTCGCGGCGAGCGGCGAGGTCAACTTCGTCGACCTGGACTTCGCCATGATCGGTCCCGTGGTGCGCGACGTCTCGGCGACCTTCGACCGCTTCTGGAATTCTTCCGCGGCCTGGTCGATGGAGCTGCTGGACCCGGAGGCCGTCAACGATGCCGCGCTGGCGCGCGTACGCGCACGCCTCGAAGAACGCACGCGCGACGCCGGCAGCGGCCGCTACGCGCAGGCGCTGCGCGGCAGCGACGGCGTGCAACGGCTGGTGGAAGGCGACTGGCCGCTGCAATGGTCGTCGAAATACCGCTTCGTCTCCGACGATCCTGCCAAGGTCACGATGAAGAAGCGGGATGCCGCGCGCGCCGCGGTGGCCGCGGCCATCGTGCCGTTGCTGCGCAATGCCCGGCAGTCGCTGCAGGTGATCTCGCCTTACTTCGTGCCCGGCAAGCAGGGCACCGCGGGGCTCATCGAACGCGTGAAGGCCGGCGCAAAGGTGCAGGTGCTCACCAATTCCCTGGCGGCCAACGACGTGGCCTCGGTGCACGGCGGTTATTCGCGCCATCGCCAGGCATTGGTCGAAGGCGGCGTGGACTTGTTCGAACTCAAGCCGGCCTCGGCACCGCCACCGCCGAAACCGGAGGAAAAGAGCCTGATCGGATCGTCGGGCGCCAGCCTGCACACCAAGGCGCTGGCCTCCGACGGCAGGGCCGTGTTCGTGGGCAGCTACAACCTGGACCCGCGTTCCACCTGGCTGAACACCGAGCAGGGCGTGCTGGTGGAAGATGAAACACTGGCTGCGCAAGTGGGCGAGATCTTCGCGCTGCAGACCTCGGGCAACCGCGCGTGGCGCGTCACACTCGACGGCGGCAGCCTGCGCTGGGAAGACGGCCACGAGACGCTCACGAGCGAGCCGCAGGCGTCCTTCGGCCGGAAATTCCAGGCCTGGCTGGCGCGCGTGCTCCACCTCGACGCGCACCTTTAGTACGCTCCCGTCACGGGGGGACGCACATGAGATACATCTGGATGGTGGCACTGGCCTGTGCCGCCGGCGTGCAAGCCGCGGACGACGGCGCGGAACAATGGTATCCGCTCTTCAACGGGCGCGACCTGTCCGGCTGGACGGTCAAGATCGCGAAGCACCCGCTGGGCGAGAACTACGCCGACACGTTCCGCGTCGAGGACGGCGTCATCAAGGTGGCGTACGACCGCTATGGCAAGTTCGACGAGCAGTTCGGCCACCTGTACAGCAACCAGGCCTACTCCAACTACATCCTGCGGCTGGAATACCGCATCACCGGCAACGCCGTCGCCGACTCGCCGCCCTGGGCCAAGCTAAACAGCGGCGTGATGATCCACTCGCAGTCGCCGCTCAGCATGGACGTCGACCAGTTGTGGCCCGCCAGCATGGAATTCCAGTTCCTCGCCGTCGGTACCTCGGCGGGAACACAGACCGGCAATGTGTGCACGCCCGGCACCAATCTCGAACGCGGCGGCAAACTACTCACAGACCACATCATCGATTCATCGTCGAAGCTCTATCCGGTCGACGAGTGGGTCAGCGTCGAGGTCGAGGTGCATGGCAACGAGGAAGTCATCCATCGCGTCAACGGCGTCGAGGTGTTGCGTTACCAGCATCCGCAGCTCGATCCGCGCGAGCCCGACGCGCAGAAGCTGCTGGCCGCGGGCGCGCCGCTGCAGCTGTCATACGGGCACATCGCCTTGCAGGCCGAGAGCCAACCGGTCTGGTTCCGCAACATCCGGATCCGCAATCTCGACCGTTGACCCCCACGGCGCTCCAAATCCGTTGGTAAATCATAGAGTTGGAACGCTCCCAAGGAATCGGCCCACCGCCGCGTCTGACGTTCTGAGAGAGCCAAAGAAGCCGCGATGGAAGAACAAGAACTGATACGCCGCGCGCAGGCAGGTGATGCAACCGCCTTCGGCGAGCTATTGGACTTGTACTACGACACCATCTTCCGCTTCGCATGGAAATGGTGCCGCGATCGCGTCAACGCCGAGGACATCGCGCAGCTGGCGTGCATCAAGCTGGCGTCGAGCCTCGCGCAGTACCGCTTCCAGGCGGCTTTCTCCAGCTGGTTGTACCGGCTGGTGATCAGTTGCGCGCAGGACTGGCAACGCAGCCAGCGACGCCACGAACACGACGAACTCG
>DASUGK010000003.1:0-9130 GCA_036274075.1 Steroidobacteraceae bacterium
GGCAGGGAATTATGCGTTTGGCAAGAATGGGCGTAACTCCGATGGGCTGATCATTTCCTCCAGCAGCGCCTTGCCGCTGATGGCCGCGGCGCTGCCCGTGGCTGCGAGCGCGGCGAGGTCGGCGGCATTGCGCACGCCACCCGAGGCCTGCCAGGCGATCTGCGGATAACGCTTCACGCCTTCGGCGTAGAGGCTCACGGCCGGACCCTGCATCGCCCCGTCGAGCTCCGCGTCGGTGCACAACACGTGCTTGAGCCCATGCGGGAGGTAGGAATCGATGGCTTCCCACAGCGAGAGCTTCGATTCCCGGGTCCAACCCCGCGTCAGCACGCGCGGCACGCCGCCCTTGTCGTGGCGGATGTCGAAGGCCAGGCCTATCTTCTCGGCGCCGTACTTCTTGAGCCAGGCCTGCACCTCGGCGGGTTTCTCCACCGCGGCGCTGCCGACGATGACGCGGTCGATGCCATTGCGCAGCAGGTCGTCGACTACGGCCGCGGAGCGCACGCCGCCGCCTACCTGGATGAGCAGGGCCTTTTGCGAGGCCAGCCGCACGATCACGCTGCGATTGGCGAGCTGGCCATCCTTGGCGCCGTCGAGATCCACGACGTGCAGCCAGCTCGCGCCCAGGGCGCGATACCGCTGCAGCAGTTCGTGCGGCTCGAGGTCGTAACGCGTCTCGGCGTCGAAGTTGCCCTTGAGGAGCCGCACGCAGCGGCCGTTGCGCAGATCGATGGAGGGAATGAGGATCATGATTTGAGGAAGTTTCCGAGGATGCGCGAGCCGACCACGCCGGAGCGTTCGGGATGGAATTGCGTGCCGCAGAAATTCCCGCGGCGCGCGACGGCGGTGAAGGCCACGCCGTAGTCGGTGATGGCCACCGTGGCGCCGGATGTCGGCGCCGCGAAGCTGTGCACGAAGTACACGTGATCGAGGCTGCTGATGCCGTCCAGCAGGGGATCCGGGTGCACCTGTGTCATCTGGTTCCAGCCCATGTGCGGCACCGGGCGGCCGGGCTCGGACTGCAGCCTGGTGATGCTGCCGGGAATCACGCCCAGGCAGTTCGCCGGGCCTTCCTCGGATCGTTCGAACAGGATCTGCATGCCGAGGCAGATGCCGAGCAAGGGTTGTTTGAGCTGCGGGATCAACTTTTCGAGGCCGGCGATCCGCAGCCGCGACATGGCGTCGTGCGCCGAGCCCACGCCCGGCAGCAATACGCGTGGCGCGCGGCGGATCACGTCCGGGTCGCTGGACACGCGCGACTCGGCCCCGAGGCGGCCGAGCGCCGCTTGCAACGAGGCGATGTTGGCTCCCCCGCTGTCGATGATGACGACGCTCACAGCACGCCCTTGGTCGACGGCAACTCGCCGCCCTCGCGGCGAAACGCCTGGCGCAGCGCGCGGCCGGTTCCCTTGAAGCAAGCCTCGATCATGTGGTGGGTATTCTCGCCGGTGATGGTGACATGGACCGCGGCCTTGAGGCTCTCGGCCAGCGAACGGAAGAAATGCGACACGAGCTCGGTGGGCAGCCCGCCGACGGACTCGCGGTTGAACTTGCCCTCGAACACGCCGTAGGCGCGCCCCGACAGGTCGATGGCGACGCGCACCTGCGCCTCGTCCATGGGCAGCACGAATCCGTAGCGCGCGATTCCCAGCTTGTCGCCCAGCGCCATGCGCAAACCCTCGCCCAGCGCGAGCGCGCAGTCTTCCACAGTGTGGTGTTCGTCGATCTGCAGGTCGCCCTGGCACTTGAGCTCGAGCGAGAAGCCGCCGTGCTTGGCGAGCTGCTCGAGCATGTGATCGAAGAAGCCGATCCCCGTGGAAATGCTCACCGGCGCGGTGGCATCGAGGTTCACGGCCACGAGGATGTCGGTCTCCTTCGTCCTGCGGCGGACTTCGGCCTTGCGCTCGGTGAGCACACGCAGGATGGCGGGCCAGGTTTCCATTGCGTCACCGTGCCGGCGCACGCGCAGGCCGCGCACGCCGAGGTTGCGCGCGAACTCGAGGTCGGTGTCACGGTCGCCGACCATGGCGCTGCCGGCGAGGTCGACGTTCTGCTCACGCACCCAGGCATCCACCAGCCCGGTCTTGGGCTTGCGGCAGGCGCAGCCGTCGTTCTTGCGGTGCGGGCAGACAAACACCGCGTCGAATTCCACGCCCTGCGAACTGAAGGCGTCGAGCAGGAACTGGTGCGGGATGTCGAATGCGGCTTGCGGAAAGCTCTCGCTGCCCAGCCCGTCCTGGTTGGTGACCATGGCGAGCCTGTAGCCGGCCGCGCGCGCCTGGTGCATGGCCTCGAACACGCCGGGCATGAAGCGGATCTTCTCGATGGCGTCGACCTGCTCGTCGGGTGGCTCCTCGATGAGCGTGCCGTCGCGATCGACGAACAGGATGCGGTTCTGACTCACGCGAAGCTCCGGACCAGGCGGTCGTTCTGTTCGGGGGTGCCCACCGAGATGCGAAGCGACTGCGGCGAAACATTGCGCATGTCGCGGATCAGCAGCTTCGCGGCACGCGCCGCGGCCAATGTTTCTCCCGGTGCCACGAAATCGACCAGCAGGAAGTTTGCCACGCTGGGCCAGATCTTCGTCACCGATGACTTCGCCGCGAGCGCGGCGCGCAGGCGTTCGCGCTCGGCGCGCACCTGGGCGACGCGCTCGCGCTGGATTGCGAGCTGCGCCGGCGCCAGCGTCGCGAACACGGCCTCGATGGTGAGCTGCGGAATCGAGTAGGGCGGGATGACCTTGCTCAGCAGCGCCACGATGGCGGCATCGGCGATCAGCGAGCCGACGCGCGCGCCAGCCAGGCCGAAGGCTTTCGACAGCGTGCGCAATACCACGAGGTTCGGGAAGCGGCCCAGTGAAGCTGCCAGCGATGGGTCGCCCGAGAATTCGATGTAGGCCTCGTCGACGACCACAAGCGCCTTGTCCGCCAGGGAGGTGAGCACCTTTTCGACGGCAGCAGCCTCGAGTGCATTGCCGGTCGGGTTGTTGGGGCTGCACAGGAACACGATGCGCGTGTTGGCATCGCAGGCGGCGAGCACGCCGTCGGCATCGAGCGCGTAGCCGCGATCGCGCAGCAGCGGCACTTCGCGAACCTCCGCGCCCTGGATGCGTGCCGCCACGGAGTACATGCCGAAAGTGGGCGGGCAGATGATGACGTTGTCGACGCCGGCACGGCAGAAGCCGCGCACCACGAGGTCGATCGATTCGTCGCTGCCACGGCCGGGAAGCAACTGTTCCGGCTGCACGCCGTACAGCGCCGCGAGGCGCGCCGCGAGCTCCAGCGGGTGCGGTTCGGGATAGCGATTGAGGCCGGCTCGCGAGCGGTCGGTCTCGGCACGCCACGGCAGCTCGTTGGCGTGCAGGCGGTCGAAGGCCGGATCCCACGAGGCATGTGAATAGGCCTTGAGCGCCACGATTTCGGGACGCGCCAGCGCGAGGATGCCGCTCATGCGGTGCCCCTCAACTTGTCCAGGCGCACTTTTACGGCATTGCCGTGGGCGTCGAGTCCTTCGAGATCCGACAGCGTGATCGCGGTGGGACCGAGCTTGCGCAGGCCATCGGCCGTGAGTTCCTGCACGGTGATGCGCTTCTGGAATTCCAGCAGGGACACGCCGCTGTAGCTGCGCGCATAGCCGTAGGTGGGCAGCACGTGGTTGGTGCCCGAACAATAGTCGCCGATGGATTCCGGCGACCAGGGCCCGACGAATACCGAGCCGGCGCACTGCACCTGTGGCAACAACTCGCGCGGCGCGCGAGTCTGGATGATGAGGTGCTCGGGCGCGTACTGGTTGGACACCGCGACGGCCGTGGCGAGATCCGGCACGACGATGCATCGGCTCGCCGACATGGACTGCTGCACGATGTCGCGGCGGCCCAGCGTGGCGGCCTGCGCACCGAGTTCGGCGTTGACGGCATCGGCGAATGTCGCCGACGTGGTCACGAGCAACACCTGCGCGAGGGTGTCGTGTTCGGCCTGCGCGAGCAGGTCCGCGGCCACGAAGCGCGGATCCGCTGACTCGTCGGCGATCACCAGGACTTCCGATGGCCCCGCGGGCAAGTCGATGGCGGCACCCTCCGGATCGGCGGCGACCAGCTGCTTGGCGGCCGTGACCCAGGCACTGCCGGGCCCGAAGATCTTGTCCACCTTGCGAACCGTCCGTGTGCCGAAGGCCAGCGCGGCAATAGCTTGCGCGCCGCCCATCTTGTAGACGACTTCGATGCCACAGAAGCGGGCCGCGACCAGCACGGCGGCATTCACCTGGCCGGCGGCATCCGGCGCGCAGGCGATGGCGCGCTCCGGACAGCCGGCAACCAGCGCGGGGACCGCAAGCATGATCGCCGTCGAGGGCAGGGGTGCGGATGCCGCCGGGACATACAACCCCACGCTGCCAATCGGCCGGCTGATGCGTTCACAGACGACACCGGCCATGGTTTCCACGCGCAGCGTCGGCGACCGCTGCGCTTCGTGAAACCGGGTCACGTTCGCTACCGCCGTTTCGATCGCCACGATCTGTGCCGGCGTCAGCCGCTGCTTCGCCGCGTCGAACTCGGCCCGGCCCACGCACAGGTCGTCGGGCGCGCCGCCGCCAAACTTCTCGGAGAAGCGGCGCAGGGCGGCATCGCCCTCGGCGCGCACGGCGTTCACGATCTCCGCGGCCTGTGCCAGCACCTCGGCGCGCGACGCGGCCGCGGGCCGCGCCAAGGCCTGGCGCCGCGCGTCGGGAGAAGCCGTTGACCAGTCGAGGACTTGCATCAGACGAGCATCTTTTCGACGGGCAACACCAGCAGCGCGCTCGCCCCCGCCTTCTTCAGGCTCTCGAGCGTCTCCCAGAACACGTTCTCGCGGCAGACGGCGTGGATTGCGACCTTGTCGTTCGAGCCCTCGAGCGGAATGATGGTGGGCGACTCGCTGCCCGGCAGCAGGCGGCGGATCTCCGGCAGTGCCGAGCGCGGCGCGTGCAGCATGATGTACTTGCTCTCGCGCACCTGCTGCACGCCGTCGATGCGCAGCAGCAGCCGGTCGACCCATTCCTGCTTGGTCTCGGGCAGTTCGACCGGCGTGCGGATCAGCAGCGCCTGGCTCTCGAGCACGGTCTCGACTTCGCGCAGGTGGTTGGCCTGCAGCGTCGACCCCGTGGACACGAGATCGCAGACGAGATCGGCGCGTCCCAGCCGCGGCGCGATCTCCACCGCGCCCGACAGCGTCACGATGTCGGCGGTCACGTTGCGCTGCCCGAGGAACTGTTCGAGCGTGTACGGGTAGGTGGTCGCGATGCGCTTGCCCGCGAGCGACCGCGGCCCCTCGTAACTGAATCCCTCGGGCACGGCCAGCGACAGGCGGCAACGCCCGAACTCGAGCGTGCGCAGCTCGGTGAAGCTGGGCGTGTGGCCGCGGGCGGTGAGCTCCAGGCGCTTCTCCTCGAGCACGTTGCGGCCGACGAGCCCGAGGTCGCAGACGTCCTCCTGCACCAGGTCCGGGATGTCGTCGTCGCGTACGAACAGCACGTCGAGCGGCATGTTCTCGCCGAAGCCCATGAGCTGGTCACGGCCGCGCGAGAGTTTCAGGCCGCAGCTCTTGAGCAGGTCGAGCGACGGGTCGGTGAGGCGGCCCGATTTCTGCACGGCGAGCTTGAGGCGCTGGTCTTTGTCGTTGGGTTTCATAAGGTGATTCGCAGGTAGTTGGCGAGGCCGGTGCGCAAGGCGCCGGCCCTGCGGGTCAGGCGTGGCGCTGCTGCCGGCTGACGGCCAGTGAATAGCCGCCGTTGCCGTCGGCCAGGCACCGGGCCACCCGTCCGATGGTGGTGACACTGACGCCGGTCAGGCGGTGGATCTCGCGGTAGGGCAGGCCCTTCTGCAGCCATTCGACCACGGCCCAGCGGTCGGACATGGCCTGCAACTCGGCCGGCGTGCACAGGTCGCGGAAGAAGGCACGGCATTCGTCGACGGTTTTCAGGGTCAGCACGGCTGCAAACAGGCTGCGCTCGGAGAGCGCCTCCTGCCGGGCGGTGATGTTGCGGTGCTGTTTCATGACCTAATGTATTAACGCGTTAATACGGTGGCGCATTAGACGTGCCCGGCCGGAAAAAATCAAGGCAAAAGTGCGCGCCGTTGCTTGCGGACCACGGAGGCGCCCCCTAGAATCCGCGCACTCATCGAGACCGGCTGAGGGAATAGGCCCGACGAAGCCGGGGCAACCGCCGCAAACACGGAAAGGTGCCAACTCCTGCGGACCGGGACTCGCCCTCGGGCAGTCCGATCCGGCAGATGAGCCAACTTCTGCATGCCGTCCGGGCAGGCAGGGGTGCCGTGTACCAGCACGGCAGCTCATTCGAGTGCTGCGATGGGTATTGGAGCATTCGATGAGCGAGACACGATTCACCCGCGCCGACGAGGCGACATCCCCTGCGCAGAACAGCGCCATCCAGGTGCGCGAAGGCGTGCTGGCCGTGCCCGGCGAGCTCAAGCTGCACTTCGGCGGCAGGCTGGAGTCGGTGTCCATTGCCTGGCGGCTGGCCGGCCCCGCCAACGCGCCCGTGGTGGTCGCACTGGGCGGCATCTCCGCATCGCGTCGCGTCTGGCTGCCCGACGAGCCGCGTGGCGGCTGGTGGCACGAAGTCGTCGGTCCCGGACTGGCGCTCGACACCACGCGCTTCCGCGTCCTGAGCTTCGACTATCTCGGCGCCAGCGCCGACTCCACCGGCCCGCGTGACGGCGCGCCGTTCCCGACCGTCTCGGCCTATGACCAGGCCGATGTGCTGCTGCGCCTGATCAATCATCTCGGCATCAGCTCGCTGCGCGCCATTGCCGGCGCCTCGTACGGCGGCATGGTCGCGCTGGCCTTCGGCGAGCAGTACCCGGATCGTGTCGCGCGGCTCATCGTAATCAGCGCCGCGGACCGCGCCCATCCCATGGCCAGCGCCTGGCGCGTGGTGCAGCGGCGCATCGTCAAGTTCGCGCTGGAGTCGGGCAAGGCGGCACAGGGCCTGGAGCTGGCGCGCGCGCTCGCCATGGCCACGTATCGCAGCCCCGAGGAATTCGCGGCGCGATTCGCCGGCGCACCGCGCCGCGAGCAGGCACCCGCCGAAGGGGAGAACGACGCACGCTTCACGCTGCCGGTCGAGGAATACCTGTTCGCGCGCGGCGCCGAATACGCGAAGACCTATCGCCCTGAATCCTTCGTGTGCCTGTCGGAGTCCATCGACCTGCATCGCGTCGACGCCGCGCGCATCTTCGCGCCGGTGACCGCGGTAGCGGTGCGCGAGGACCAGCTGGTGCCGCTGGGTGACATGCGCGCCATGGTCGCGCGCCTGCCCAATGCGGAGCTGCACGAGATTTCATCGGTATACGGCCACGATGCCTTCCTCAAGGAGAATCGGCGGCTCGCGCCCATCTTCGCGAACGTGTTGAACGACAACCCATAGGGATTGACGGATGACCAAGCTGACCCAGGACACCCGCGCGGTTCGCGCGGGCCTCGAAAACTGCGACGTGACCGGGGCGGTGGTGCCGCCGCTGCACCTGTCGTCCACCTACGCCTTCCGCGGCTTCGGCGACAAGCGCAAGTACGACTACAGCCGCTCAGGCAATCCGACGCGCGACCTGCTGGCCGAAGCGCTCGCGGACCTCGAGGGCGGCGCCGGCGCGACCATCACGGGGTCGGGCATGGGCGCGATCACGCTGGTCGGACACCTTCTGCCCGTGGGCGCACGCATCGTCGCGCCGCACGATTGTTATGGCGGCACGTTCCGCCTGTTCACCGCCTGGAACAAGCGCGGTGAGCTCAAGGTGGATTTCGTCGACTTCGGTGATGCCGCCGCGGTGGCCACCGCGCTGTCGAAGCCGGCCGCGATGGTGTGGATCGAGACGCCCAGCAACCCGCTGCTGCGTATCACCGACATCGCGGACGTCGCACGCCGCGGCCATGCGCAGGGCGCCATTGTCGTTGCCGACAACACCTTCCTGTCGCCCGGCTGGCAGCGCCCGCTGGATCTCGGCGCCGACGTGGTGGTGCACTCGACCACCAAGTACATCAATGGCCACAGCGACGTGGTCGGCGGCGCGGTGATCGCGAAGACAGCGGAGCTCGCAGAGCAGATCGGCTGGTGGGGCAACTGCCTCGGCCTCACGGGGTCGGCCTTCGACAGCTTCCTCACGTTGCGCGGACTGCGCACGCTGCACGTGCGGCTGCGCGAACACGGCCGCAACGCGCAAGCCGTCGCGGAGTACCTCGCGAAGCAGAAGAACGTGAAGCGCGTGTATTACCCGGGACTCCCGACGCATCCGGGCCACGACATCGCCAAGCGCCAGCAGAGCGGCTTCGGCGCCATCGTCACGCTGGAAGTGAACGGCGGCATCGACGGCGCGAAGCGTTTCTCGGAGGCGCTCGAGCTGTTCTCGCTGGCGGAGTCGCTGGGTGGCGTGGAAAGCCTGGTGGCGCATCCGGCCACCATGACGCACGCGGCCATGGCGCCCGAGGCGCGTGCCGCGGCGGGACTCGTCGACGGGCTGCTGCGGCTGTCCATCGGCATCGAATCGGCCGACGACCTGCTGCGCGATCTCGCCAACGGTGTCAATTCATTGCGTTAGTCGGCGATCTCGCCGCAGGTGGTGTTGATCACCGCCGCGGTGATCGAGCTGGCCTTGTCCGACGCGGCGAGCACCGCCGCGTCGGCGATCTCCGCCATCCTGGGCATGCGCTTGAGCATGGTCTTCTCGGCGATACGCGCCTCGAAGGCCTCGCGCGTCACGCCCGCGGCCCGGGCGTGTTCGGCAATGGCGCTGGCGACACCCGGCGCGTCGGGTGATCCGGAGGAGCGCAGCGTCACCACGCGGATGCCATTCGGCCCGAGCTCGATGGCGAGCTGCCGGCACAGCCCCTCGATGGCCGCGCAGGCCACGCCGAATCCACCGCTCGCCACGTAGGGCTTGCGCGCCACCTGCGCGGTGAGCGCGAGGATCACGCCGGCGCCGCGCTTTTCCATGTGCCGGGCCGCCGCGGTGGCGGTGAGGAAATGCGTGCGCATGGCGTTCGCAATGGGTTCGTCGAAGGCCTCGCGTGTCATGGCCGTCAGCACGTGGCCCTGCGCGCCGCCGAGCCCGATCAAGTTGAAGGAAATGTCCACGCGCCCC
>DASUGK010000004.1:0-13680 GCA_036274075.1 Steroidobacteraceae bacterium
GCGCATGGTGCAGGGTGAGCTCGTCTGGCCGCACGATCCACGTGAATGGCGATGCAATCGCGAACTCGGCGTGATCGCCGGCTCGCGGCCGCTGGGCCTGGGGCGTTTCTTCGCGCGCTTCGAGGAGGAGTGCGACGGCACCGTCGGCGTCAGCGAGACCAAACTACCCGGACACACGGCACACGTCACCCTGCCGGTGAGTCACATGGGCATGCTGGCGTCGTCGGCCGTGGCCGAGCAGGTGGGCGAGTTCCTCGCGACCGGTGCATTTCGGGCTTCCACGGGCTGAGCCGCAGGTCGCATCCGCCGCCGGTGAGCACGCTCAGCCGAGAAGTGCACGCAGCTTGTAGATGAGATCCAGCGCGGCACGCGGGGTGAGATCGTCCGCGCTGACCGCGCGCAATGCTGCCTCGACTTCCCGCAGGCGCGGATCGACCGGCGGAGGCGGCGGGGGCTCGAGCGGCAGCTGCGCCTGCGGCGTCTGCGTCGGCACGGAGCCGCGCCGGCCGCGCGCCGTGCGCGAGTCGCCGCCTGGTTGTGCATCGACCTCATGTCCCTGGGTTTCCAGCGCCGCGAGATATTCGCGCGCCGCCGCGATCACCTCGCGCGGCACGCCGGCGAGCTGTGCCACCGCGAGCCCGTAGCTGCGGCTCGCCGGCCCTTCCTTGACCGCGTGCAGGAACACGATGCCGTCGCGATGCTCGGTGGCGTCGAGATGCACGTTCGCGATCCCGTCGATCTGCTGTGCGAGGTGCGTGAGCTCGAAGTAGTGAGTCGCGAACAAGGTGAAGCTGCGGTTCACACGCGCGATGTGCCGCGCCACCGCCCACGCCAGTGACAGCCCGTCATAGGTGCTGGTGCCGCGCCCGATCTCGTCCATGAGGATGAGACTCTTGTCGGTGGCGTTGTTGAGGATGTTGGCCGCCTCGGTCATCTCCACCATGAACGTCGAACGGCCGCCGGCGAGGTCGTCGCCGGCGCCGATGCGCGTGAAGATGCGGTCGATGGGCCCGAGCACGGCGTGCTCCGCCGGCACGAAGCTGCCGACATGTGCCAGCAGCACGATCAAGGCGCTCTGCCGCATGTAGGTGCTCTTGCCGCCCATGTTGGGGCCGGTGACCACCAGCATGCGCCGCGATCCATCGAGCCGCAGATCGTTGGGCACGAATGGTCCGTCGATGAAATGCTCCACGACCGGATGTCGGCCGCCACGGATCTCGAGGCACGTCTCCTCGACCAGCTTCGGCTCGGTCCAGTGCAGTTGCGCGGCGCGCTCCGCCAGTGCCGCCAGGCAGTCGAGCGTGGCCACCGCGTCCGCCGTGGCCTGCAGGCCCGCGAGCCGGTCGATGAGCTGGGTGAGCACTTCCTCGTAGAGCTCGCGCTCCCGCGCCAGGGCTTTTTCCCGCGCCCCCAGCACCTTGTCCTCGAAGCTCTTGAGTTCGGGCGTGATGAACCGCTCCGCGTTCTTCACGGTCTGGCGACGGATATAGTCCTTCGGAACGTGGTCGGCCTGGGCGCGGCCGACCTCGATGAAAAAGCCCGAGACGCGGTTGTAGGCGAGCCTGAGCGATGCAATGCCCGAACGCTCGCGTTCGCGGCGTTCGAGCTGCAGCAGGAATTCATCGGTGTGGGTGGCGATGCGCCTGAGCTCGTCCAGCTCGGCGTCATGGCCTGGCGCGATCACCTCGCCGTCGCGCAGCACCACCGAGGGCTCCTCGGCGATGGCCCGATGCAGCAGCTCCGCCACGTCCTGGTGTTCGTCCACCGCCTGGGTGAGATCGACGACCAGCGGCGCCTCGATGCGCCGCAGCGCCGCGCGCAGCGCGGGCAACACCCCGATGGACGCCCGCAACGCCGTGAGGTCGCGCGGCCGTGCGCTGCGCAGCGCGACGCGCGCGAGGATGCGCTCCACGTCGCCGATGGCGCCCAGCGGCTCGCGCAGCGCTTCGAAGCGCCGTGCGTCCACCAGCAGCGCCAATGCCTGGTAGCGCCGCCGCAATTGCTGCTGGTTGGTCAACGGCCGGTTCAGCCAGCGCCGCAGCGCGCGCGAGCCCATGGGCGTCGCGGTGGAGTCGAGCAGTGCGAACAGCGTGGCCGAATCCTGCCCCGAGAGCGAGGCATCGATTTCGAGATTGCGGCGCGTGGCAGCATCGAGCTGCAGCGCGTCGCCGCGCTCCTCCACCGCAAGCTGCGCGATGTGCGGCAGGGCGGTCTTCTGCGTTTCGCGCACGTACTGCAGCAGCGCGCCCGCCGCGCAGATCGCCAGCGGCAGGTCGTCGGCGCCGAAGCCGCGCAGGTCCAGCGTGCCCAGTTGATCGGTGAGCAGCCGCGAGGCGCTGGCCAGCTCGAAGTGCCAGGGCGGGCGCGGGCGCGCGGCGCCGTCGAGCAGCGAGCCCAGCTCGCGCGACTGATCCTCGGGTACCAGCAGCTCGGCCGGCTTCAGGCGCTCGAGCTCGGCCATCAGCGCCGCCTCGCCGTCGGCCTCCAGCACCGTGAAGCGGCCCGCGGACAGGTCCAGCCAGGCGAGTCCATGGGCCACGCCGTCCTTGCCTGGCCGCCTAACTACCGCGGCCAGCAGCGTCTCGCGGCGCTGCTCGAGCAAGGCATCGTCGGTGACCGTGCCTGGCGTCACCACGCGCACCACCTGGCGTTCGACCGGTCCCTTGGACTTCGCCCCATGGCCTTCGACGACCGGGCCGATCTGCTCGCAGATGGCCACCGACTCGCCCTTGCGCACCAGCCGCGCCAGGTAGGTGTCGACGCTGTGGTACGGGACGCCGGCCATCGGGATCGGCGCGCCGGCCGATTGCCCGCGCGAAGTGAGCGTGATGTCGATGAGCCGGGCGGCGCGCCGTGCGTCTTCGTAGAAGAGCTCGTAGAAATCGCCCATGCGATAGAACAGCAGCGCGTCCGGGTACTCCGCCTTGATGCGCAGGTACTGCTGCATCATCGGCGTGTGCTGTGATGTCGCCTCGTTGTTCCCTGGACTCATGTCGCGATCATGCCTCCGCCTCAGGCGCCGGAGTCTGAGGTGGAACACGGATCCGGAGCAAGTTCAATGGGCCGTTGGTGCCATGCCGCCCGTTGATGCTCGCGCAGTCGCACGGACCCGAAGTGCGCCGCGCCCACGCGGCACGGCCCATGCATCGATGGCTAACTATGCACCGGCCTGCGTGCCCGCAGTGCCTATGGTGCGCGCCACCCGGCAGGACCAGATTGGCGTCATGATGCGCAAACCCTTGCGTCGATTCATGCGTGCGCTCGGCATCGCGACGCTGATGTTCGCGACCGCGCCACCCGCATCGTGGGCGCAGGAAAATCACGCGCAACGGGCCCGTATCGGGCTGGTGCTGGCCGGCGGTGGCGCCAAGGGCGGGGCGCACGTCGGTGTGCTCAAGGTGCTCGAGGAGTTGCACGTGCCGATCGATTGCATTGCCGGCACCAGCATGGGCGCGCTGATCGGTGGCGGCTACGCCTCGGGCATTCCCGCGCGCGAGCTCGAGTCCTTCGTGACCACCATCGACTGGGGCAAGGTCGTGGGCAGCCAGGGCCGCCGCGATCTGGAGCCCATCGAACAGAAGCGCGCCGGCGCCACCTACAGCAACGAGTTCGAATTCGGCATCACCGCCGACGGCGTGACCCTGCCGGGCGGGCTGGTGAACACCAGCAACATCGAGGACCTGCTGCGCACCTACGTGGCCGGCGCCCGGATGCAGGACCAGTTCGACCGGCTGCCCATCCCGTATCGCGCCGTGGCCACCGACATGGTGACCGGCCGCATGGTCGTGCTCGACAAGGGCGACCTCGCCACGGCGATGCGCGCCAGCATGGCGATTCCCGGGGCGTTCGCACCGGTGGTCGAGGGCGGGATGATCCTGAACGACGGCGGCCTGGTGCGGAACATCCCCATCGACGTGGCGCGCGAGCTGTGCGCGGATCACGTCATCGTCGTGAACCTGGTGGAACCGCCCATCGATCCCAGGCGCCTGCGCACCGCGATGCAATTGCTGAGCCGCACGATGGACGTGATGATCGAGGCCAACGAGACGCTGCAGCTGCAGACGCTCGAACCGGGCGACATCCGCATCGACGTGGAGATGGGCGATATCACCACGGGCGACTTCGAGCGCGTGCCGGACACGATTCCGCTCGGCGAGGCGGCGGCCCGCGCCAAGGCCTCGGAGCTCGCCGCCTATGCGGTACCGGCGGCGCAGTACGCGGCCTGGCGAGAGCGCGTCACGCAGTCGCAGCAGATCGACGCGCGGCTGGCCGACGTGCGCTTCGAGGGGCTGAAGCGCGTCAATCCCGAGTTCCTCGCGAGCCGCGGCGGCTTGAAGTCCGGTGACCTGGTCGACACGAGCCGGATCAGCGCGGAGGCGCAGCGCATGGCCGTGCTGCAGGATTTCGATTCGGTGGGTTACCGGCTCGACGGCGATCCGTCCAATCCCATCCTGACCTGGCTGCCGCGCGAGAAGAACTGGGGACCCAACTACCTGAAGGCCGATCTGGGCCTGTACACGTCCGCGGACGGTGACCTGACGTTCTCGCTGTACGGTCGGCACGTGCGCACCTGGGTGAACCGGCTCGGCGCCGAGTGGCGCAATGAGCTGCAGTTCGGCGGCGACTCGTTGCTCGCCAGCAGTTTCTACCAGCCGCTGGACATCTCGCAGCGCTTCTTCATCGAGCCGCGCCTGGCGTACTCGGCGCAATTCGAGAACATCTTCCTGGATGACGAACGCGTCGCTCGCTACAAGTTCGACGACGCCACCGCGCAGGTGGACTTCGGGGCCAACGCGGGCCGCTATGCACAGGCGCGCCTGGGATACGTCTACGACTGGCGCAAGGTGCGCGTGGACGTCGGCTCGCCGCTGCTGGTCGAATCCGAGCCCAGGGATTCGGCGGTGACCCTTTCGGCGCAGTACGACAACCGCGATACCGCGTTTGCGCCGACGCGCGGAATGACGGCGGCGCTCGAATACATCAATGGCAGCGAAGATCTGGGCGGCGATCGCAACTGGCAGAGAGCCGAGCTGGGCGTCGGGGTGGCCGTGCCGTTTCGCAGGAACATCTGGTGGATCACCGCCGCCGGCGGATCGGGCCTCGGTCGTGACCTGCCACCGGATCGGCTGTTCACCCTGGGGGGACCGGGCAGCTTCCCCGGATTCGAGCTCAACGAAATGCGCGTCGGCGGTTACTGGAATCTCGGCACCAGCTATCTGTGGAACGTGAAGGACATGCTGCCGCTGAAGAATCTCGCCTTGTACGCCGGCGTGCGCGTGGTGGGCGGCGCCGTGTACGAGCGCTTCGACGAGGAAGAGAGCGAGGGAATCTATGGAGGCTCATTCTTCCTCACGGGGCGCACCATGGTCGGTCCGCTGACCGTCGGGGTCGGCGCCACGTCCACCGACTCGTGGAGCGTCTGGCTCAGCATCGGACGCCCGGTCGGTCACGGCACCATCCTCGAGCGCGGCATTTTCCGCTGAGTTCCTGCAGCGCCCGGAATCCCCTGCACGCGGGTCGGGAGGGGAGGCATGCGTCCGAGTGCCGATGAAGGCGGATTTCCCTGAATGTGCCGGCGTGCCGGGGGTTCCCGTCCACTCGGCATTCGCGGGACACTTGGCAGATGTCCGATCGCAATGTGTCGCTCGACGTCCTGCGCGGGGCCCTGCTGGTCCTGATGACCATGACGCACCTGCCCACGGTGTGGTCGGGCTTCTTCGGCGAACCGCTCGGATTCATCTCCGCGGCCGAGGGGTTCGTGTTCCTGTCCGCCTTCATGGCGGGCAAGATCTTCACGCAATACCAGCAGCGCAACGGCGTCGTCGCCGCCAGCCGCTGGATGTGGGGCCGGGCGGCGCGCATCTACTCGCTGCACATGCTGTTGCTGCTGCTCGCCTTCACGCTGTTCGCGTGGATCGCGCTGCGCTTCCATCGCCCGGCGGTCGCCAACCTGCTCGACTTCTACTTCCACGCGCCGCGCAAGGCCGTCGTCACGGGCGCGATGCTGATCTATCAACCCGCGTTGCTCGATATCCTGCCGATGTACGTGCTGTTCTGCCTGGTCACGCCGGCGCTGATGCGCGGCGCCACGCGCTGGGGATGGTCGCGCGTCATCGCCGCGAGCGCCGCCATCTGGGTGGCGGCGCAGTTCGGCCTGCGACACCTGCTGCATGATTTCCTGACCCGCGTCCTGTCGTGGGACATGCCGATGACCGCCATGGGCGCGTTCGACATCCTCGCCTGGCAGTTGCTGTGGGTGCTCGGCCTGTGGTTTGGCGCGCTGGGCTTCGGCCAGACGCAGGCGGTGGTGCGCTCCGGGCGCAGGGTGCTCAACCTGGCGCTCGCGGTCTCCTGCGCGATATTCGCGTGGCGCCGCTATTCCGGGCCCATGGGCTTCAGCGACCTGGCGATGCACCTGTTCTGGATCGACAAGTGGACGCTCTCCCCGGTGCGCCTCGTCAATCTCGCCGCGCTGCTGTGTGTGCTGACGGGATTCGGAACCCAACTGTCGAAGTACTGCCGCATTCCGGTGCTCGCCTTGCTGGGGCGCGCATCGCTGTGGGTATTCGGGGCGCACGTCGCCATCGTGCTCACGGTCCTGTGCCTGGTGGATGACGCCGACTATCGCTTTGGTGGATGGACCGGGGTGACGATCATCCTGCTGGCCTACGGCCTGCTATGGCTGGTGGCCGCCATTCATGCGTCGCTGCGACGCCGTCCTCAACCCGTGCCCAGCCTGAACTGAACATGCAGATACCGACGGACGAATCGCTCGCGACCCAGGCCCGGGACGTGGCCGGGCGGCTGCTGGCCGCGCAGCGCCGCCTGGTGACGGCCGAATCCTGCACGGGAGGCTGGATCGCCAAGCTCTGCACCGACATCGCCGGCAGCTCCGACTGGTTCGACTGCGGTTTCGTCTGCTATTCGAACGCCGCGAAGATTCGCGACCTGGGCGTCGCCGAGAAACTCATCGAGACCGAAGGCGCCGTCAGCGATGCCGTGGTGCGCGCCATGGCCGAGGGCGCGCTGGCGCGCACCGGCGCGAACGTCGCGGTCGCCGTGAGCGGCATCGCGGGGCCGGGCGGCGCGGTGCCGGGCAAGCCGGTGGGTACGGTGTGGTTCGCGCTGGCGCATCGGCGCGTCGATCGCCTCGAGTCGCAGGGCCACCTCATCCAGTTCGACGGCGATCGCGATGCCGTGCGCCGGCAGTCGGTCGAGTACGCCTTCAAGCTGCTGCGCGGCCTGCCGCCGGCGGCGCAGCCTCCGGGGCCCGGTGCCTAGACCGGCCGTGACGCTGCGGCTGTTCTTCGCGCTGCAGCCGGCACCCGATCAGGGTGCCGCGCTGGTGGAGCGCGCCGCACCGCTGGTTGCGCAGCTTCAGGCGCGGCGCATGCCGGCCGAGAATCTGCATGCCACGCTGTGTTTCATCGGCGCGGTGGCGCCGCAGGATCTCGATCGACTGAAGTCCGCGGCCGCTGCCGTGCACGCGCAGCCCGCGAGCCTGCGCTTCGATACGCTCGAGTACTGGCACAAGGCGCGCGTGCTGTGCGCAACCGCGGGCGGAGGCGAACTCGCCGCGCCCGTGCGCGCGCTCGCCGAGAGCCTCCAGGCCGCGGTGCTCGAGGCGGGCTTCGCGCCCGACGTCAAACCGTTTCGCGCGCATCTGACGTTGGCGAGGAAAGTCCCGGCGGTGCGGGCGGCGCAGTGCGAATGGCCACAACCGCTGACACCGCCGTTGCTCATGCGCTGCGAAAATTTCGTGCTGATGCAGAGTCGGCGCGCGGAATCCGGCTCGATGTACAGTGTCGTAAATTCGTGGCCACTGGATGCCGATGACAGGGATTTGTCGACCGCGAATATTCAGTGATTCGCGTCAATTTTCCTGTGTATTTATACAGGACCCTGTGATAGCTTCTTGGCCCATCAGAACGCTCGCTTGAAAGGGGATTTCACGATGGATGAGAACCGCAAAAAGGCGCTGAGCGCCGCTCTGGGCCAGATCGAAAAGCAGTTCGGCAAGGGCTCCGTCATGCGCCTGGGCGATGCCCAGTCGACGTATGACATCGAAGCCGTCTCCACCGGATCGCTGGGCCTCGACATCGCGCTCGGTATCGGTGGCCTGCCGCGCGGTCGTGTCGTCGAGATCTACGGTCCGGAGTCCTCCGGCAAGACCACGCTGACGCTGCAGGTGGTTGCGGAAGTGCAGAAGCTCGGCGGCACCGCGGCCTTCGTGGATGCCGAGCACGCGCTCGATCCCACCTATGCCGAGAAGCTGGGCGTCAACGTCAACGACCTGCTGGTCTCGCAGCCGGACACCGGCGAGCAGGCCCTCGAGATCACCGACATGCTGGTGCGCTCCGGCGCCGTGGACGTGGTCATCGTCGACTCGGTGGCCGCGCTGACACCGAAGGCCGAGATCGAAGGCGAGATGGGCGAGATGCAGTTGGGCCTACACGCGCGCCTCATGTCGCAGGCGCTGCGCAAGCTCACCGGCAACATCAAGCGCTCGAACACCATCGTCATCTTCATCAACCAGATCCGCATGAAGATCGGCGTGATGTTCGGCAACCCGGAGACCACCACCGGTGGCAACGCGCTCAAGTTCTACAGCTCGGTACGCCTCGACATCCGCCGCATCGGCGCGATCAAGGCCGGCGAAGAAGTGGTCGGCAACCAGACGCGCGTGAAAGTGGTGAAGAACAAGGTGGCCCCGCCGTTCCGCGAAGCCGAATTCGAAATCATGTACGGCATGGGTATTTCGCGCGAAGGCGAGATCATCGACATGGGCTCGACGCAGGGCATCATCGAGAAGTCCGGCGCCTGGTACAGCTACAAGGGCGAGCGCATCGGCCAGGGCAAGGACAACGCGCGCGATTTCCTCAAGAGCCGTCCGGATCTCGCCAGGGAAATCGAGGCCCAGATCCGCGAGCGTCTGCTGCCGCAGAAGCCGCAGCGGCCTGAGCTCAAGAGCGTCGGCGGAAACGACTGATCGAGAGCAGAGGGGGCGGCAACGCCCCCTCGATCCCCATGCGCAGACCGGCCGCCCGCAAATCTCCGCTCAGCGATCTCGAAGCCGGCGATCCAAACTCATCCTATGCCTACGCGGTCGCGTTGCTCGCGCGGCGTGACTATTCCTCCGGCGAGCTGCGCCGCAAGCTGGCCGACCGTGGCTACATCGAGATAGCGATCGAGCCGGTGGTCGAGGAGCTCATCGCCACCAACAAGGTGAACGACGAGCGCTTCGGCCACAACGTCGTCGCCTACCGGGCACGGCGCGGACACGGGCCGGCGCGCATCCGCAGCCAGCTCATGAAATCGGGATTGTCCCGGGGCGCCATCGACGAGGCCGTCAAGGGCGAGGAGGCGCCGGACTTCCTGGCGCTGGCCCGGGCCACCCGGCTGAGGAAGTTCGGGCCCGACCTGCCCAAAGACCGCAAGGAGCGGGCGCGGCAAGCCAGATTTTTGCAATACCGGGGCTTTTCCAACGATCATATCCGCGCTGTTCTGGAGGGGGACCCCGAGCTCGACTCGGAGCCCGAATCCAGCGGCGAACCGGATACTCCTTAACTTCAGCCCCAGATGACCCAGAAACCGCCCTTCATGAGCGCGGCGGACGTCCGCCGTGCCTTCCTCGAATTCTTCCGCGAACGCGGCCACACCGTGGTCCCGTCCTCCAGCCTCGTCCCGGGCAATGACCCGACGCTGCTGTTCACCAATGCCGGCATGGTGCAGTTCAAGGACTGCTTCCTGGGCCGCGACAAGCGCGACTACGTGCGCGCCGCCTCGAGCCAGCGCTGCGTGCGCGCCGGCGGCAAGCACAACGATCTCGAGAACGTCGGTTACACCGCTCGCCACCACACCTTCTTCGAGATGCTGGGCAACTTCTCCTTCGGCGATTACTTCAAGAAGGACGCGATCCAGTTCGCCTGGGACTTCGTCACCAAGACGCTGAAGATCGATCCGGCGCGCCTCATGGTCACGGTCTACAAGACCGACGACGAGGCCTTCGATCTCTGGAACAAGATGATCGGCCTGCCGGCCGAAAAGATCGTGCGCATCGGCGACAAGCCTGGCGGCGGCTCCGACAACTTCTGGCAGATGGGCGACACCGGTCCCTGCGGCCCGTGCACGGAAATCTTTTACGACCACGGCGCGCACATCAAAGGCGGCCCGCCCGGCTCGCCCGATGATGACGGCGACCGCTGGGTCGAGATCTGGAACCTGGTATTCATGCAGTTCGACCGCTCGGCCGACGGCAAGCTCACGCCGCTGCCGAAGCCTTCGGTCGACACCGGCGCCGGCCTCGAGCGCGTCTCGGCGGTGATGCAGGGTGTCACCAACAACTACGACATCGACATCTTCGTCGACCTCATCAAGGAAGCCGCGCGGCTGCTCGACACGAAGGATCTCGCCAGCCCGAGCCTGCGCGTCATCGCGGACCACATCCGCGCCTGCAGCTTCCTCATCACCGACGGCGTCGTGCCGTCGAACGAAGGGCGCGGCTACGTGCTGCGCCGGATCGCGCGCCGCGCGATGCGCCATGGCCACAAGTTCGGCAAGAGCCCGACGTTCTTCAACGAGCTGGTGCCGACGCTGGTCAAGGTGATGGGCAGCGCCTTCCCCGAGCTCGTGCAGGCGCAGGCGCGCGTGCGCGACGTGCTGCTCAAGGAAGGCCAGCAGTTCGAGCGCACGCTCGAGACCGGCATGGTCATCCTCGAGGCGGCGATCGCCAAGCTCACCGCCAGCAAGACCATCGACGGCGAGACGGTGTTCAAGCTCTACGACACCTACGGCTTTCCGGTCGATCTCACCAACGACATCGCGCGCGAGCGCGGTCTCGCCATCGACAGCGCCGGCTACGAAGCGGCGATGCAGAAGCAGCGCGAACAGTCACAGGCCGCCAGCAAATTCGGCATGGACATGAGCAGCGGCGTGAAGGTCGATTCGCGCACCACCTTCCTCGGCTACGAAGGCGTCTCCGACGTCGGCCAGGTCGTGGCGCTGCTCAAGGGAGGCCAGAGCGTCACCGAGCTCAAGGCAGGCGATGAGGGCGAAGTGTTCCTCGACCGCACTCCTTTCTATGCGGAGTCCGGCGGCCAGGTGGGCGACACGGGCGAGCTGGGCAGTGTCAGCGCGCGCTTCGTGGTGACCGACACCCAGAAGCGCGACAAGGCGTTCTCCCACCTCGGCAAGCTCGAGAAGGGCGAGATCCGCGTGGGCGACAAGCTTGGCGCCAGGGTCGATGCCGAGCGCCGCAAGGCCATCATGGCGAACCACACGGCCACGCACCTGTTACACGCCGCGCTCCGCCAGGTGCTGGGCACGCACGTGCAGCAAAAGGGCTCGTTGGTCGCACCCGACCGACTGCGCTTCGACTTCGCGCACTTCCAGCCCATCACGGCCGAGGAGCTGCGGCGCATCGAGCACCTGGTGAACGCCGAGATCCGCGCGAACTCGCCGGGCGAGATCCGCGAGATGCCCTATGACTCGGCCGTGGCCGAAGGCGCAATCGCACTATTTGGCGAGAAGTACGAGAAAGACGTACGCGTGCTGCGTTTGGGCAAATTCTCCATGGAGCTGTGCGGCGGCACCCACGTTGCGCGCACCGGCGACATCGGATTCTTCAAGATCCTGAGCGAGGGCGGCGTGGCCGCCGGCGTCCGGCGCATCGAAGCGATCACCGCCGAAGGGGCGCTCGATTACGTCGAGCGCACCGACAACCTCGTGAAGGAAGTTGCCGGCCTGGTACGCGGCACGCGCGATGACCTCAAGACCAAGGTCGCGGACGCACTCGAGCGCATCCGCCAGCTCGAGAAGGAAAACCGCCAGCTCAAGGACAAGCTCGCGAGCGGGCAGGGCACCGACCTCTCCGCCGGCGCGCGCGACATCGCGGGCGTGAAGCTCATTGCGGCGCAGGTGGACGGCGCCGACGCCGGCGCATTGCGCAATGCGGTCGACCAGCTCAAGGACAAGCACAAGAGCGCGGTCATCGTGCTGGCCTCGGTGGACGCCACTAACAAGATCACGCTGGTCGCGGGGGTCACCGCCGACCAGACCTCCAAGGTCAAGGCGGGCGAGCTGGTCGGCAGCGTCGCCGGCCAGGTCGGCGGCAAGGGCGGCGGCCGCCCCGACTTCGCGCAGGCCGGCGGCAACAATCCCGCCGCGCTCGGTGCGGCATTGGCGAGCGTCGAAGGCTTCGTCCGGGCTAAGCTCGGCGCGTGAGCGTTGCCGCCAGAACCATCGTCCAGAAATACGGCGGCACCTCGGTCGGCTCGGTCGAGCTGATCCAGCGCGTCGCCGACAAGGTCGCCGCGGTACGCGCCAGCGGCGATCGCATCGCCGTGGTGGTGTCCGCCATGGGCGATCACACCGACCGGCTCGTCGACCTCGCCACCGGCATCGCCCGCGAGCCGAACCCGCGCGAGATGGACGTGTTGTTAGCCACCGGCGAGCAGGTATCGATCTCGTTGCTCGCCATGGCGCTGTGCGAGCGCGGCGTCCCGGCCCGCTCGTTCACCGGCAGCCAGGTGCGCGTGCGGACCACCTCGGTGCACCGTCGCGCGCGCATCACGGCCGTCGAAACCGAGCGGCTGCGCAAGGCGCTCGCGGACGGCGAAGTGCCGGTCGTGGCCGGCTTCCAGGGCGTCGACGACGTCGGTGACATTACAACCATCGGCCGCGGCGGCTCGGACACCAGCGCCGTCGCGCTCGCCGTCGCGCTCCAGGCCGACGAATGTCAGATCCTCACCGACGTCGACGGGGTCTACACCACCGACCCCCGCCTCGTACCCGACGCCCGGCTGCTGTCCCGCATCTCTTTCGAGGAGATGCTGGAACTCGCAGGCCAGGGTTCGCGTGTATTACATCTGAGATCGGTGGAATTCGCGGCCAAGTACAACGTGCCGCTGCGCGTGCTCAGCTCGTTTCGCCCCGGACCCGGCACGCTCATATGCAAGGAGGAGCCCCACGTGGAAGCCCCGCTCATCTCCGGTATCGCGTTCAATCGTGACGAGGCGCAGATCACCATCGCCGGGCTGCCCGACGCGCCCGATTGCGTGGCCCGCGTACTCAAGCCGATCTCGGCCGCCAACATCGAGGTCGACATGATCGTCGCGGCCACCGGCCGGGATGGCCTTAAGGATTTATCTTTCACCGTGCATCGAGATGACTTTCTCGAGGCACAGCGCCTGGCAGGCAACATATCCACGCAGTTCGGCGGCAGCCGGCTCACCGCCGACGACAAGGTCGCGAAAGTCGCCATCGTCGGCGTTGGTATGCGTTCACATGCCGGAGTTGCGACGCAACTCTTTGAATCGCTTGCGCGCCAAGGCGTGAAAGCGCTGCTCATTTCGACCTCGGAAATCAAAATTGCGGTGTTGATCCCGGAAAGCGCCCTCGAAAGTTGTGTCAAATGTCTGCATGACGACCTGGGTCTGTCACGCGCGTTATGAGGGGTAGCCGGATGATTCTCGCCAGTCATGGTGTTAAGGTGCCGCACCGCTGTCCGGTCGCGTTTGCGGGGGTTCGGACAGTGAATACAAAGAGGCTCCGTGGAGGGCCCTCAACATGCTGATTTTGACGCGACGAGTGGGTGAGTCTGTGGTGATCGGTGAGGACGTCACCGTCACGGTCCTTGGCGTGAAAGGCAACCAGGTACGCATTGGTATCAATGCGCCCAAG
>DASUGK010000005.1:0-2244 GCA_036274075.1 Steroidobacteraceae bacterium
TCCAGCGCGACCTGCCACGGCGATGCGGCGTCCTTGCGCACCCACACGGAGACGAAGTCGCCGATGGCGTACTTGGTGACGCCCTTGTCGTCCTTGCCCGAGAACACGTACGGGCCGCGGCTCATGGCGACGTTCGAGTCCGCGGCAATGGAGACGTACTGCGGGCGCCATTCGAGGTTCACCTTCTTGCCCTCGATGATGTCGTTCCACTTCGCGACGATGGTGTCGCGGCCGCGCTGGGTGTGATCCGTGGCCGCCGAGAACACCGCGTCCTCGTAGACGTGTTCGGCGAAGGCCTGCTTGTCATGGTTGGCGACGCTCTGCGCAAAGCTGCGCTCGCGCTCCCACACCTGGCATTCGGTGGCGGACATGACGGGCTCGGCGGCCGACGCGGCGCGCACGAGGAACAGCGACAGCAAGAGGATGTGTTTCATGTCGGCGATGTTAGGGCGCCGGGAACCGGATGTGGCGCGGCATGCAGCGAACGGTGCCGGCGCCGCAGCGAATCGGAGCAGCGAGCGGTGCGGCGCGCTACTTCAATTCGAACGCGTACACCCTGCCCTTCAAGTCCACCGCATACACCACGCCATCACCCACTAACGGCGATGCACCGAAACCCCAGTGTTCGCGCGCCTTGGCCGTCTCCTCGCTGGGGGGATCGAGATAGATCCAGCGAACCTCGCCGTTGCGGCGATCCAGCGCCATCAACGACCCCGCGCGCGGCCCCGGGAACCTGCCCTGCCCCACGGTGCCCGCTACCAGCCACTCCTTATATATGGCGACCCGCTGCCAGGCGTAACCGGGCACGGGAGTCTTCCAGCGCAGCGACCCGTCCGCCAGGTTGATGGCGTAGACATTCGTCGCGTCCGACGAGCCGGTGTACACGACGCCATCGCGCACCACGGGCGGCGACTCGATCCACGAGAACCAGTAGTAGTGCTTCCACAACTCCTTGCCGTCGGCCGCATTCAGCGCGATGAGGTCGTAGCTGCGACTACCTACCAGCACGCGATCGCCGGCCACGACCACGTCACCGCCGACGCCGAGCTTCGCGTCGTAGCTCCAGCGCGGCGCGCCGTCCTTCGTGGACAGCGCGCGCACCGTGCCGGCGAAGTCCGCGATGATCACGAGGTCGCCGTACAGTGCCGGCGTCGCGGTCATGATGTCGCCGGAAGCGAAGCGCCACAGCTCGCGCCCGGTCTCCAGATCCAGCGCGTATAGATTCTTGTCGCGGCTCGCGATGTAGAGCCGCTTGCCATCGGTGACCACGCTCGAGCCGAACCGGTCCCAGCGCGTCTTCTCGTCGTCGGTGGGAATGCGCGCCGGCGCATTGCCGACGACGCGCGCGCGCCAGGCCTCCGCGCCCGTGCCGATGGACAGCTTGTATAGATAGCCCGAGTCGGAGGACACGAACACGTCGCCGCCGATCACCTTCGGCTGCGCGCGGATCGGCGCGCCGCTCTCGAACTTCCAGCGCGGCTTGCCGCGCGAATCGATGGCGTGCAGTACCCCGATCTCGTTGCCGATGAACAGCGTGCCGCTGTCCGCGTGCCGTTCGATGCCGGCCCACACCGGCGCGCCGGTATCGAGGGTCCACAACGGTTTCGGGCGCGGCGCCTTCCAGTCGCCCGGCGGCTTCTTTTCCAGCGGCTCGCCGCGCCTGAACGTGACGGGAATGTCGTAGATCGGAGCCGCGTCCGCGGGCAGGTGGCCGCTCAGCGTCCTCTTGTCCGGATCCCAGGTGAGCGGGAACTTGAAGCCCCGGGTCTCAATGGAATTCCCGGAGATTGCGATCTCCCCAAGGTTGATGTCGTAGGCGCCGATGGTGGGCAAAGAGAGATGCGCCTCGTGCTTGCCATCCTTCTCGATGAACTGCAGCGCCACGTGGGCGGACTCGCCGCCGTGCGTGGGATCGGCGGACCACCAGCCTGACAAGTCGGGCGCTGCGAGCGGCGCGGCCGCGAGCCACGCGAGCAATGTTTTCCTCATGCGTCCAAGGCTGCGGATCGGGCCCGATCACGTCAATGCCCGTTGCGTCCAGCGGCGACCGGCGCGCGACGAGGCGTTGGCGCCGGGGACCCCCAGGACCTCGAGTCAGCGGAGCAATGCGATCAGGATGATGATCGGAATGGGCACGCCCAGCAGCCACAACAGGATGGAACGCATGGATGTCTCCGGGTCAGGTAGCTAGTACCGACGAATCGCGCAGGCGGCCACCCCAGGTGGCGCACAGGCTCGCGACGA
>DASUGK010000006.1:0-71325 GCA_036274075.1 Steroidobacteraceae bacterium
GCCGCCGCGGTGGCGGTGAGGAAATGCGTGCGCATGGCGTTCGCAATGGGTTCGTCGAAGGCCTCGCGTGTCATGGCCGTCAGCACGTGGCCCTGCGCGCCGCCGAGCCCGATCAAGTTGAAGGAAATGTCCACGCGCCCCGTCCTGCGAACTACCTCGGCCAGGTGTTTTTCGACCGCCTCGCGATCCAGGGCATCGACCTGGGCGGCGGTGGCGGACAGGCCGGCCTCATTGAGTTCCCTGGCGTGGGCGTTCACGCGCTCCAGCGTGCGGCCGGCCAGGAAAACCTGCGCGCCCTCTCGGGCAAAGGCCCGCGACACCGCGCTGCCCATCGCGCCGGCGGCGCCATAGACGACGGCAGTCTTGCCGGCCAGCAGCCCCGGGTGTCGTGAAGCATCGGACTGCGGCGCGGCGCGTGCCGCCAGCGGCGCGGCGACCGCGGCGCCGCCGGCCAGGAAATCCCGTCTCGAGGCGGCTTCCACGCGCGTCACATGCAGCAGGACACGGGCGGCGTGAACCGCCCGTTGGGCGCCACTTCGCCGCCCTTGCCGTACATGTCGTGAGGCCGCGCCCAGTCGGTCAGCGAGTAGTAAGGGCCGTGTTCGTTGCGGCCCCTGGGTGTGATCTCGAGAATGCGGTAGATGCCGAGGAAGTCTTCGCCGCCGCGCGCGTAGTTGGAATACGTGTGGAAGATCGCGCCCGACTCATCTTTATAGAACACGCTGTTGCCGGAGATGTCCTCGATGCCGGGATCGCACCAGCCGTAGTTGTAGTAAGCGCGGCCCGCGGCCAGTTCCTCGGGGCGGAAGGACACGCCGAAGTCGTAGTTGAAGTCGGAACCGAAGGATGAGTAGAAGGGGATGCGCCAGCCCATGCGGTCCCGCAGAGCCGTGAGTTCCGGCATCGTGGCGCGGGCGATGGCAGCCACCGAGACATCGTGGTTCTCCAGGTGGGGCAGGATGCCTTCGAGGTGGTCGACCGCGAGCGCGCAGCCCACGCATTGCAGCGGCTGGGCCGGGCCCTGCATGACGTGCTGCACGAACAGCTGGCTCCTGTCCCGGAACAGGTCCGCGAACGTGACCCGCCCCTGCGGGGAATCGAACTCGTAGTTCTTCTCGATGCGCACCCAGGGCAGGGCGCGCCGCCGTTCAGCCAGCGCATCCCGCTGGCGCGTAAAGGCCTTTTCCTGGGCCAGCAGTTCCTGGCGCTCGGCGATCCACTGTTCCCGGGTCACGACGCGATGCATGGGCGGCTCCTTCGGAGTTGATGCTCATGACTAGTCGAACGGGGGACCGGGATTTCGACAGCGGGGCCGCTTCCTGCGCTCAGAGCTCTTGCAGCACCGCGTCGCCCATCTGCCGCGTCGACAGCGCCGTGCGGCCCTTCTCGGCGAAATCGGCGGTGCGCGCACCGTCCTGGATGACGGCCGATACCGCGGCCTCGACCGCGGCCGCTTCGGCTTCCAGCCGCAGCGAATGCCGCAGCAGCATCGCGGCACTCAGGATGGTGCCGATGGGATTGGCGATGCCCTTGCCGGCGATGTCCGGCGCCGAACCATGGATGGGCTCGTAGAGGCCGCGGCTGCCATCGCCGATCGATGCCGACGGCAACAGGCCGAGCGAGCTCGCCAGCATGGCGCCTTCGTCGGTGAGGATGTCGCCGAACATGTTCTCCGTGAGCAGCACGTCGAAGTCGCGCGGGCGGCGGATCAGGTGCATGGCGGTGGAATCGACCAGCATGTGCTCGAGGCTCACGCCGGGGAATTCCGCCTTGATCACGCGCTCGCTGACTTCGCGCCACAGCCGCGAGGTTTCCAGCACATTGGCCTTGTCGACCGAAACGATCTTCTTGCCGCGGGCATCGGCCAGGCGACCGGCCACGCGCGTAATGCGTTCGATCTCGGCCACCGAGTAGCTGCACAGGTCGGTGGCGTGCGTCGCGGTGCGGGTCTTCTCGCCGAAGTAGATGCCACCGGTGAGCTCGCGCACGAACACCAGGTCCACGCCGTCGAGCACTTCAGGCTTGAGCGCCGAGGCGTCGCGCAGCGCCGGATGCAGCTTGATGGGCCGCAGGTTGGCGTACAGGCCCAGCTCCTTGCGGATGCGCAGCAGCCCCTGCTCGGGGCGGACCTTGGCCGACGGGCCCCACTTGGGGCCGCCGATGGCGCCCAGCAGCACCGCATCTGCCGCAAGGCAGGCGTCGAGCGTCTGCCTGGGCAGCGGATCGCCGGTGAGATCGATGGCGGCGCCGCCGAAGGGCGCAGCGTTCATCTGGAAATCGTGGCCGAACTTCTGCGCCACGCGCTCCAGCACGCGCACGCCCTCGGCGGTGACTTCGGGGCCGATTCCGTCGCCCGCGATGACGGCTATGGTGGCTTTCATCGATGCCGCTGTTCGTACGCGGCGATCTCCGCGTTCTTCGACAGCAGGTAGCCCAGCTCGTCGACGCCATTCAACAGGCAGTAACGCGCGAAACCCTCGAGCGGGAATGTCGCGGTGGTGCCGTCCGGCAGCGCCAGCGTCGAATGTTCGACGTCGACGCTGACTTCGGCCTGCGGATTCTCCATCAGCCAGGCGTGGGTCTTTTCGTCCACCAGCACGGGCACGAGCCCGTTCTTGAGGCTGTTGGTGCGGAAGATGTCCGCGAACTCGGTGCTGATGACGGCCTGGATGCCGAAATCCATGAGCGCCCAGGCCGCATGTTCACGCGAAGAACCGCAGCCGATGTTGCGGCCCGCCACGAGGATGCTGGCGCCCTGGGCCTCGGGCTTGTTGAGCGCGAATTCCGGCTTCGGATTTCCGGCCGCGTCGTAGCGCCAGTCGGCGAACAGGTGCTTGCCGAAACCGGCGCGCGAGGTCGACGTGAGGAAGCGCGCCGGGATGATCTGGTCGGTGTCGATGTTGGTCGCGGGGATCACGACCGTGCGGGAGCGGATGGTTTTGACGGCAGGCATGTTAGTTGGATGAAAACTCGCGCGGGTCGGTGACGCGGCCGCGGATGGCCGATGCGGCGGCAGTTTCGGGGCTGGCGAGCAGCGTGCGTGCACCCACGCCCTGGCGGCCTTCGAAGTTGCGGTTGCTGGTGCTGATGGAGTAATGGCCGCTCGGCACCAGGTCGCCGTTCATGCCGAGGCACATGGAGCAGCCGCTTTCGCGCCATTCGGCGCCGGCGTCGAGGAACACGCGATCGAGGCCTTCGGCTTCGGCGGCCTTCTTGACGTTCTGCGACCCGGGCACCACCAGCATCTTCACGCCCTTGGCGAGCTTGTGTCCGCGCAGCACGCGCGCCGCGTTGCGCAGGTCGGAGAGCCGGCCATTGGTGCAGCTCCCGAGGAATACATTGTTCACCGGTACGTTCTGGATGGGCTCGCCGGCCTTGAGGCCCATGTACGCCAGCGCCTTCTGGAACACCGCGTCTCCCTGGTCGGGGACATTGCCGGTCACGGGCGCCACCATGCCGGGGTGCGTGCCGTAGGTGACCATCGGCACCAGCGTGGCGGCGTCGATCTCGACGCTGCGGTCGAAACGCGCGCCGGAGTCGGTGGGCAGCTTCTTCCAGCGCTCGAGCGCCGCATCCCAGGCCGCGCCCTTGGGCGTGCGCGGCGCCTTCTCGAGGTAGGCGAAGGTGGTGGCGTCGGGGGCGATCATGCCGGCGCGCGCGCCGGCCTCGATGGACATGTTGCAGATGGTCATGCGCTCGTCCATCGACAGGGCCGAGATGGCATCACCGCGGTATTCGAGCACGTAGCCCGTGCCGCCCGACACGCCGATCCTGCCGATGATGGCGAGGATCAGGTCCTTGGCCGTGACACCGGCCGGTAGTTTGTTCACCACTTCGATGGCGAAGGTCTTCGGGCGGCGTTGCAGCAGGCACTGGGTGGCGAGCACGTGACCCACCTCGGTGGTGCCGATGCCGAAGGCGAGGGCGCCGAACGCACCATGCGTCGAGGTGTGGCTGTCGCCGCAGACGATGGTCTTGCCGGGCTGCGTGAGGCCGAGCTCCGGCCCGATGATGTGCACGATGCCGCGGCGGCTGTCCTGCAGGTTGAACAACTCGACGCCGAACTCGCGCGCGTTGATCTCGAGCTGCTGCACCTGTTTCGCCGCCGAGTCGATCGCGATCGGCACGCCGCCGAACACCTGCTCGGTGCGCGTGGGCGTGGAATGATCCATGGTGGCGAGCGTGAGGTCGGGGCGTCGCAACTTCAGTCCGCGGCTGCGAAGCTCGGTGTAGGCCTGCGGCGTGGTCACCTCGTGGGTGAGGTGCAGGTCGATGAACAGGACGGCGGGGGTTTCAGCGGTCTCGGGGACGACGACGTGGTCTTCCCAGACCTTTTCGAACATGGTTTTTGGTGAGGTACTCATCAAGTCTCGCAAAGGAGGGGACAGTCCCCATCGCCCGGGGACGGGCAATGGGGACAGTCCCCTAGCTAACGGCTGTCGCGGTCACCGTCATCCTGCGACCGCAGCCCTCGGGGCGTTCATGTCTACGTAGTCCAGCCAGCCACGCTTGTCGTCGCTGCGGCCCTGGACCAGGGCGAAGAAGGCGTTGGCGAGCTTGGCGGTGATGGGGCCGCGCTTGCCGTTGCCGATCTGGATGCCGTCGACCGAACGGATCGGCGCGACCTCGGTGGCGGTGCCGGTGAAGAACAGCTCGTCCGCGAGGTAGAGCATCTCGCGCGGGATGGCGATCTCGCGCACCTCGATGCCCAGGTCCCTGGCCAATGTCATCACCGTGTTGCGGGTGATGCCGGCCAGCAGCGAATGCGCGACGCCCGGCGTGTACACCACGCCATCCTTCACGAGGAACAGGTTTTCGCCGGCGCCCTCGGACACCGTACCGTCAGACGAGAGGCCGATGCCTTCGACGAAGCCGAGTCGCTTGGCCTCGAGGCCGATGAGCTGGCTCGAGAGGTAATTGCCGCCGGCCTTGGCCATGGCGGGAATGGTGTTCGGCGCGACGCGCTGCCACGACGACACGCAGACATCGACGCCTTCGTCTTCCGCGACGCCGAGGTACTTGCCCCATTCCCACGCGGCGACGGCCACGTCCACCGGCGGATCGATCTTCGGCACCACGCCGATTTCCCCGTAGCCGCGGAACGCGACCGGGCGCAGGTAAGCGCCGCGCGCCAGCCCGTTCTGCGAAATGACCTCGCGCTGCGCGTGATTGAGCTGGTCCTCGTTGAACGGGATGTTGATGCGATAGATCTTGGCCGAGTCGAACAGCCGCCTGGTGTGATCACGCAGGCGGAAGATCGCCGGCCCGCGCGGCGTCTCGTAGGCGCGCACGCCTTCGAACACCGAGGAACCGTAATGCAGAGCGTGTGACAACACGTGCACCGTGGCTTTTTCCCACGGGACCAGCTTGCCGTTGAACCAGATGTACTTCGTTGCAGGTATGGGCATGACGAGAAACTCCGTGAACCCGTTGCTCAGACGATGGCCTGCGCCACACGCGCGGCGCCGGTGCGTTCGTCACGCGCCCGGGTGAGCGCGCCTTGTGCGAGTTCGATGCGATTGATCACTTCGAGGAAGGCCTGGGTCGCGGACTCGACGATGTTGGTGCTGACGCTCGAGCCGCGATAAGTGCGCTGATTGTACTCCACATAGACCAGCGCCTCGCCCTGCGCGTCTTCGCCGGCCGAGACGCTGCGGACTTCGAATTTGCGCAGCACGACATCGAGGCCGGTGGCGCGTTCGATGGCCTTGAGCGACGCGTCGACCGGGCCGTCACCCGTCGAACGCATTTCGATCTCGCGGCCGTCGGCGTGCTTGAGGCGCACCGTGGCTTCGGCGGTCTTGCTGCTCTCGAACGAGGTGCGCAGGTTCAACAGCGTCCAGGGCCCGGCGGCCGAGTGTTCGGCCTGCAGCACCAGCGCCTCGATGTCGCCGTCGTAGAGCTCCTTCTTCTTGTCGGCGAGTGCCTTGAACTCCTCGAAGATGCGCGCGAATTCGACGTCGTCGATTTCGAAACCCAGCTCCTTGATGCGCTCGCGCAGTGCATGGCGGCCGCTGTGTTTGCCCAATACCAGTGCGGAGCGCGACAGCCCCACGTCCTGCGGCCGCATGATCTCGTAGGTCGAGTGGTGCTTGAGCATGCCGTGCTGGTGGATGCCCGACTCGTGCGCGAAGGCGTTCTCGCCGACGATGGCCTTGTTGCGCGGGATCGGCGTGCCGACGATGTTCGCCAGCATGCGCGAAGTCGGGTAGAGGCGGGTGGTGTTGATGCCGGTTTCGAGGTTGAAGAACGCGTCTCGCGTCTTGAGCGCCATCACCACTTCTTCCAGCGAGCAGTTGCCGGCGCGTTCGCCGATGCCGTTGATGGTGCACTCGATCTGGCGCGCGCCCGCGACCACGGCCGTGAGACTGTTGGCCACCGCCATGCCGAGATCGTCGTGGCAGTGCACCGAGAGCCGGATCTTGTCGATGCCGCGCACGTTCTTGCGCAGGTAGCGGAACAGTTCCGCGAACTCGTCCGGCACCGTGTAGCCGACGGTGTCCGGGATGTTCACCGTGGTGGCGCCGGCCTCGATCACGGCCTCGACCACCTGGGTCAGGAAATCGAGCTCGGTGCGCGACGCGTCCTCGGGCGAGAACTCCACGTCCTCGCAGAATTCGCGCGCGATCTTCACGCCCTCGACCGCCGCCTTGATGATCTCTTCCTGCGCCATGTTCAGCTTGAACTGGCGGTGGATGGCGCTGGTCGCGAGGAATACGTGGATGCGGCGCCGCGGCGCGGGCGCCACGGCCTTCGCCACCAGCTCGATGTCGCCGCGGTTGCAGCGCGCCAGGCCGCAGATGATGGGGCCATGCACCTCGCGCGCCACCGCATTCACGCTTTCCCAGTCGCCACGCGAAGCGGCCGGAAATCCCGCCTCGATGATGTCGACGCCGAGCTCCGCGAGCGCACGGGCGACACGGAGCTTTTCGGGCTGCGCCATGCTGCAACCGGGCGATTGCTCGCCGTCGCGCAGCGTGGTGTCGAAGATCATCACTTTTTCGCGTGACATGGCTACCTCCCAGGCGTGCCGGCGATCAGCGGCCTTGTTCCAGCCACGGCATGCGTGCGCGCAGCTGCTTGCCGACGGTTTCCAGCTGGTGATCCAGGTCCGCCTGCATCAGCCGGTTGTACTCCGGGCGGCCCGCGGCGTTTTCCTTGATCCACTGGCGGGCGAACTTGCCCTTCTGGATCTCCTTGAGGATCTTGCCCATCTCCTTCTTCGTCTTGTCGTTGACCACGCGCGGACCGCGCGTGAGATCGCCGTACTTGGCCGTATCGGAGATGTACTTGTGCATCTTGGTGAGGCCGCCTTCGTGCAACAGGTCGACGATGAGCTTCAGCTCGTGCAGGCACTCGTAATAGGCGACTTCCGGCTGGTAACCCGCTTCCACCAGGGTCTCGAAGCCCTTGAGCACGAGGTCGCTGGTGCCGCCGCAGAGCACGGCCTGTTCGCCGAACAGGTCAGTCTCGGTCTCTTCGGCAAAGGTCGTCTCGAGCACGCCACCGCGGGTGCCGCCGATGCCGTGGCCATAGGCGAGGGCCTTGGCAAAGGCCTTGCCCGTGGCGTCCTGGTACACCGCGATCAGCGAGGGAACACCGCGGCCCTGCTGGTACTGGCGGCGCACGAGATCGCCGGGGCCTTTCGGCGCGATGAGCACCACGTCGAGATCCTTGCGCGGCTTGATCTGCTTGAAGTGGATGTTGAAACCGTGTGCGAACAGCAGGGTCGCGCCTTTTTCCAGCGACTTCTCGACTTGCTTGTAGAGGTCGGCCTGCGCCAGGTCCGGGACCAGCATCGCGACCAGCGAGGCGCCCTTCACGGCGTCGACCGGCTCGGCGACCTTCAGGCCATCGCGTTTGGCTTTCTTCCAGCTGTCGCCGTTCTTGCGTACGCCGACCACCACGTCGTGGCCGCTGTCGGCGAGGTTGAGCGCATGCGCGCGACCCTGGCTGCCGTAGCCCAGGATGGCGATCCGGGCCTTCTTCAGCGCCTTCTTGTCTACGTCTTTGCCCGAATACAGCTTCGTCATTGTCTGCTCCATTGCCTTCAAACGTTCATAAGAAAAACCCCGCACCGGCCCACCTTGCTGGCAAGGGCCGGTGCGGGGTTTTTGGTGTTATCGCCTTTCTGGTTAACGCTTCAGGCAGGCAACCCGCACCGGCTTCTCCCAATAAGGAGAAGGGGCAGGGATACGAGCACGAGTACGTCGCGCGCGTTGGTCGCGCTGCGCAATTTGACGTCGTACTTCAAGGTCCGGGCCTGCATACAATGCGCGCGATAGCACCATAGGTGTTTGCCTGTTGTCAACGAAGATTCCCCCATCAAGTGGCCTGCGAATGAGCGCGTAGGCCTTCGAATACCTTAAGCTTTTGACGTGAGTTCCCATCTTCTCAACGAGGCGGAGGCCGGCGGTGCCCGCCCCATCTGGCTGGTCGGTGAGCAGGGCTATGGCGCCTGGCTCGAAGTCCAGTCGCCCGCCGTCCGCTCCTGGGTGCGTAGCCAGGGCTTCCAGGCCGAAAAGAACAAGCTTTTGCTGGTCCCGACCCCCTCCGGCGATGGCATCGCCGGCGCCGTTTTGGGGCTGGGCCCCACGCCGGATTTGAGTGAGCCGACGATCTGGACCTCGGCCGGGCTGCCGGACCGCCTGCCGGCCGGCCGCTACCGTTTCGCCGGCACCTTCAGCGCGGTCGGAGCCACGCACCTGACCCTGGGCTGGGAATATGGCTCGTACCGCTTCACGCGTTACCGCAAGCCGCCCGGCGAGCTGCCGTCGCTGGTCGCCCCGGCGGGGACGGACCTGGAATACGTGCGCCTCGCCAGCCAGGCGCTGGCCGAGGCGCGCGATCTCATCAACACGCCCGCCAACGACCTGGGTCCTGCCGAGCTCGGCGAAGCCGTGCAGCGGCTGGCGCTGCAGCACGAGGCCGAATGCCGCATCACCGTCGGCGAGGAATTGCTGCGCCAGAACTATCCACTCATCTATGAAGTGGGCAAGGGCAGCGCGCGCGAGCCGCGCCTCATCGACATGCGCTGGGGCAAACGCGGCGCGCCCCAGGTCACGCTGGTCGGCAAGGGCGTGTGCTTCGACACCGGCGGCCTCGACATCAAGCCGTCGAGCGGCATGATCCTCATGAAGAAGGACATGGGTGGCGCGGCGCTGGTGCTGGCGCTGGCGCGCATGCTCATGGACGCCGATGCGCCCATCCAGCTGCGGCTGCTGATCCCGGCGGTCGAGAACAGTATCTCCGGCCGTTCGTACCGGCCCAGCGACGTGCTGCGTTCGCGGCTCGGCCTCACGGTGGAGGTGGGCAACACCGACGCGGAGGGCAGGCTGGTGCTGGCCGACGCGCTCGCCGAGGCGGACCGCGAACAGCCCGACCTGCTCATCGACCTCGCGACACTCACCGGTGCGGCGCGCGTGGCGCTGGGACCGGAGCTGCCGGCTATCTACTCGACGCCCCCCGGGCTCGCCGAGGAACTGCGTGCCATCGGCGAACGCGAGGCCGATCCCATGTGGCCCATGCCGCTGTGGGCAGGCTACGACGAGGATCTCGCCAGCCGCGTCGCCGATCTCAACAACGTCTCCAGCACGCAGTTCGCGGGTTCGATCATCGGCGCGCTGTTCCTGAAACGGTTCGTCTCGCGCACGCGCGACTGGCTGCACGCCGACGTGTACGCGTGGAATGCCAAGGAACGGCCGGGCCGCCCGGTCGGTGCCGATCCGCATACGGTGCGCGCGCTGTACCGGCTGGTGCGCCAGCGCTTCGGGTGACACCTTCGCGCACACGGCCCGATTCGCTGGCCGCCGAAGCGGCGTTCCGACGCGAGATCGCACCCTGGGCGCTGCTCGGCCTGACCCTGGGCCTGGTCGAAGGCGCCACCGCCGCGGTGTTGATCAAGAAAACCTTCGGCGACGCGGCCAGTCCCTGGGCGGTGAATCTCGCCGTCGCCTTCGTGAGCGGCGCGCCGGCCCTGTCCAACGTGGTGAGTTTCGTGTGGGCGAACCTGGCCCACGGCAGGGCGCGCATCGGCCTCGTGGTGGCGCTGCAGGCGGGTTTCGCGCTGCTGGTCGGTCTGCTGGGCGTGGCGCCGCGCGCCCTCGGTGGCCTGGCATTCGCCGTGGCTTCCATCCTCGCCGCGCGCGTCGTCTGGACCGGCATCCTCACGGTGCGGGCCGCGGTCTGGAGCGCGAACTATCCGCGCCAGGCGATCGCGCGCTACACCGGGCGCATCGTCATCGTCAGCTCTCTGGCGGTGGCCGTGGCCGCGGCCCTGGCCGCCTGGGTGCTCGACAAGAGCGGCTCGGAGCGCGCGCGCTGGTTGTACATCGCGGGTGCGGCGGCGGGATTGCTGGCGGCGTGGCTGTACCGTGCGGCGCGGGTGCGGCGCGAATTCGCCTTGCTCGCCGAGGAAACCGCCGCGGTGGGGCGCACCGAGCCTTTCAGCCTCGGGATGTTGTTCGAGATCCTGCGCAAGGATCCGCACTTCCGCGAATACATGTTCTGGATGGGCGTGTTCGGCGGCGGCAACCTGATGCTGACTTCGCAGCTGGTGGTCATCTTCAGCGAGCACCTGCACATGTCCGCGAGCCTGCAGATCGCGCTGTTGTCGGTGATCCCGCTGGGCCTGCTGCCGCTGTTCGTGCCGTTCTGGGCGCGCCTGTTCGACCAGGGACACGTGGTCGAATACCGCGCGCGGCAGGGCTGGGCGCTGGTGGCAGCGGTCGCGTTGGTCACTTTCGGTGCCTGGCTCGACAACGTGCCGCTGCTGGGGATCGGCGCCGTGGTGCTGGCCTTCGCCTACGCCGGCTCGAACCTCGGCTGGAATCTCGGGCACAATGACTTCGCCTCGGTCGGCCGCGCGCAACATTACATGGGAGTGCACGTCACGCTCACGGGTGTGCGCGGGGCCATCGGACCTCCCGCCGGCATCCTGATCTACCAGTGGCTCGAGGCCTTGAGGCCGGGCGCGGGAAAGTATTCGCTGGTATTGCCGCTGCTGTTCGTGACGATCGGCGCGGCGGGTTTTTCGCACATGCGGCGCGCCATGCGGCGCGGTGCAGTGAATTAGTTAGGACATCCAGGCAGGGGAAGGACGATGACGAAGAAGAAGGCGGGCGGGAAGGCGGTGGACGAGCGCAGGTACTCGCGGCTGGTGGTCGATGGCGCGAAACAGTCGCCGTCGCGGGCCATGCTGCGCGCGGTCGGATTCCAGGACGCGGACTTCGCCAAGCCGCAGATCGGCATCGCCTCCACCTGGGCCAACCTCACCCCCTGCAACACCCACATCAACGAGCTGGCCTCCGAGGCCGTGGCGGGCGCCGATGACGCTGGCGGCAAGGGGGTGCTGTTCAACACCATCACCGTGTCGGACGGCATTTCCATGGGTTCACCCGGAATGCGCTATTCGCTCGTTTCAAGGGAAGTGATCGCCGACTCCATAGAAACGGTGGTGGGTGCCGAGGGATTCGATGGTTTCGTGGCCATTGGTGGCTGCGACAAGAACATCCCGGGGTGCGCCATCGCCATGGCCCGGCTGAACCGCCCCTCGGTGTTCGTCTATGGCGGCACCATCCGCCCGGGCGCCAAGCGCCGCGACATCGTGGCGGTGTTCGAGGCCGTCGGCGGGCACGCCGCCGGCCGGGTCTCGGACGAGGAACTGCTCGAGGTCGAGCGCACCGCCATCCCGGGCCCCGGCAGCTGTGGCGGCATGTACACCGCCAACACCATGGCCTCGGCCATCGAGGCGCTGGGCCTCTCGCTGCCCAACAGTTCGGCGCAGGAGGCGGTGGGCACGGCCAAGCGTGACGACTGCCGTCGCGCGGGTGCGGCCGTCGTGGAGTTGGTGCGCGCCGGCATCACGCCCTCGGACATCCTCACGAAGAAAGCTTTCGAGAACGCCATCGCGGTGACCATCGCGCTCGGCGGCAGCACCAACGCGGTGTTGCATTTGCTGGCAATAGCCCATGCGGCGAAAGTCAGACTGGGACTACAGGACTTCACGCGGATCGGCAAAAAGATCCCGTTGCTGGCCGACGTGCGCCCCAGCGGCCGCTATTTAATGTCGGAGCTCATTGCCATCGGCGGAATTCAGCCTTTGATGAAGCGCCTGCTCGATGCCGGTCTGCTGCACGGTGATTGCATGACGGTCACCGGTCGCACGCTTGCCGAAAACCTGCGCGACGTCGCCGACTATCCGCCTGGCCAGGACATCGTGCGTCCGCTCACCGATCCCATCAAGAAGGACAGCCACCTGGTGGTGATGTACGGGAACCTCGCTCCCGAAGGAGCGGTCGCCAAGATCTCGGGCAAGGAAGGCCTGCGCTTCGCCGGCACCGCGCGCGTGTTCGACGGCGAAGAGCGCGCCACCGCGGCCATCCTCGGCGGCAAGGTGAAACCCGGCGACGTGGTGGTGATTCGTTACGAAGGTCCGCGCGGCGGCCCCGGGATGCGCGAGATGTTGAGTCCCACCGGCGCCATCATGGGGCGCGGGCTCGGTGACAAGGTCGCACTCATCACTGACGGAAGATTCTCCGGCGGGAGTCATGGTTTCGTGGTTGGACATATCTCTCCGGAAGCCGCGCTCGGCGGACCCATCGGGCTACTTAGGGACGGCGACGCCATCGAGATTGATGCGGTGAAGCGCACGCTCGAAATCAAGCTGAGCGCCGCGGAACTGCGCAAACGCAGGGCGAAATGGAAGGCGCCGAAGCCATACGCGACTAAGGGAGTTCTCGCGAAATACGCACGGAATGTGTCAAGCGCATCGCTGGGTGCAGTGACCGACTGACAGTGAAAACCTCACGCACAATGCGCGTAGTGCCAGATTCGTCGCCCACAGGGTTGTTGTCAGGCCCTGCGGCTGCGGGTACAGTTCGCCGGCTTTGGACCGGCGCCGAAGCTATAAACGTTAATCTGATGATTGATATGGCCATGGCCGTTAACGCGGGCAGGCCGGGGGACGGTACGAACAAACGGTTGCACTGGCCGGAAAGCTTGGTTACTTTCCGCCACCCCGTTTGACGCGCCGATCGTTTTTTTCACTCGCGACCACGGGAAAAAATGGCCGCTCTCGCACAAGACTCGAATTACCTCACCCGCCGCGGCATCGTCGTTGCCGTCATCATTGCCCTTCACGTGCTCGCGTTCTGGGGGTTCGCCTCGGGCCTGGCGACCAAGGCCATCCAGGCATTGGCGCCTCCGATCGAAGCCACCATGGAAGAGGAGGTCAAGCAGGAGGAGGAACCACCTCCGCCGCCTCCGCCGGAAATGGAGCGCCCGCCGGTAGAAGTGCCTCCTCCGGAGGTCACCATCGACCTGCCGATGGAGACCACGAACACGGCGATCCAGGACGTCACCGACAAGCCGCCGCCGCCAGCCCCGCCGCCGCCGCCGCGCGTTGCGGGCACTCCCGCCAAGATGACGCGTCCCGTCAACCCCGACGACTACTACCCGCCGGGTTCGATCCGCCGCGAAGAGCAGGGATCGCCGGTCGTCCAGGCCTGCGTCGGCCCCAATGGCCGATTGGTTCGCGACCCGGTGGTGACCGATACTTCCGGCTTCCCCGACCTCGACAGTGCGGCGGTCAAGGTAGCGAAAGCCACGCGCTATGCCCCGGGCACGGAGAACGGCACGGCGTTGCCCGAGTCGTGCATCAAGTTCAAGGTCAAGTTCGTTCTGAAGAACAACTAGTCATTTATGCGGTGCGGCGGTTCAACCCGCCGCATTGAATTTTGTCATCGAGGAAATCATGGAAAATACTGCCCCCGTAACACCAACCGACAACCCGTATGGCATTGAGGCGCTGTGGCGGGATGGCGGCCCGATCGCCCAGGCCACTCTGATCATCCTGCTGATCATGTCGGCGGTGTCCTGGTACATCATCTTCTCCAAGCTCTGGGACCAGCGCCGCCTGCGCAAGGGCGCGAAGGTCGTCGAGAAGCAGTTCTGGAGCTCGGGCTCGCTGAAGGAAGCGGTGGATCGCCTCCCGAAGGACAGCGACTTCCGTGCCGTCGCGGAAGATGGCCTGCGTGCTTCGGCGCACCATGAAGGACGCCTCACGGACCGCATCGACCTGCACGAGTGGGTGACCATGTCGCTGCAGCGCTCGGTCGACACCGTCAACAGCAAGCTCACCAACGGCCTCGCGTTCCTCGCGACCGTGGGCTCGACGGCCCCGTTCGTCGGCCTGTTCGGCACCGTCGTCGGCATCCTCAAGGCGCTCGTGAACATCGGCGTCAGCGGCCAGGCCTCGATCGACAAGGTGGCCGGACCCGTAGGTGAAGCGCTGATCATGACCGCCATCGGTCTGTTCGTCGCGGTGCCCGCGGTCATGGGTTACAACTGGCTGCTGCGCCGTAACAAGGGCATCAGCGAGAGCCTGCGCAACTTCGCCTCGGACCTGCACGCCTACCTCGTGGGTGGTGCACGCGTGGCGTCGGGCGCCCCTGTCGCCGGAGTGAAAAAGTAGACCTGCTTCCCGCAGGCCTGCGTTTCAACTTCTGAGGTAAACCGACATGGCGATGAGCGTCGGAAAAGACGAGAGCGATGATGCGTCCATCTCGGACATCAATACGACCCCGCTGGTCGACGTCATGCTCGTGTTGCTGATCATCTTCCTGATCACGGTTCCCGTGATCAAGAATTTTGCAGTGACCAACATCCCGAAGGCCGTGAACATCCCGACCCAGACCAAGCCCGAGAACATCATCATCCAGGTGGACAAGCAGGGCAGGATCTTCTGGAACACCGGGGTGATGCCGGATCGACAGGTGTTCTTCCAGCGAATCGTGGGCGAAGCCCGCAAGTCCCCGCAGCCCGAATTCCACATTCGGGCCGACCGGGAAACCCGCTGGGAAAACATCGGCCGGGTCATCTTCAATCTGCAGCGCGGCGGCATCGTGAAGGTCGGTTTCATCACCGAACCCGATCGCGCCAGCATCCGCGTCACACGCTGAGGTAGTTCTTCATGTCAATGAGTGTAGGAGCCGCGGAGCAGGGCGCACCGATGATGGAGATCAACACGACTCCGCTCATCGACGTCATGCTCGTGTTGCTCATCGTGCTGATCATGTCGATTCCGATCATGACGCACGCGACCAAGCTGGACATGCCGCAGACCAACAACCCGCCGCCGCCGGTTCGCCCGGAGGTGATCCAGATCGACATCGACTTCGATGGCACGATCGTCTGGAACGGGACGGTGGTCAGTGGCATTCCGCAGCTCGAGAGTTACTTCAAGTCGGAGCGCAACAAGGATCCCCAGCCGGAAATCCACCTGCGCCCCGACCGCCGGTCGCGTTATGAAACGACCGCTCTCGTGATGGCCGCGGCGCAGCGCAATCACATGAAGAAGATGGGATTCGTGAACACCGCGGAGTTCAGAGACTGAACCCAGGCTGAACACAAACCTCTGAAACGACTGAGAAACTTTCCGTCGGCCCAGGCATCCAAAAACCAGGTGCCTTGTCGGTGGGTTGAAGCAACACCGAGCCGCGGTCCCCAAAGACCGCGGCTCCTTTGTAAGGAGCGTCTGAAGTGCGTATTCGGTTGAATCCCATGGTCACGATCGTCGCCCTCGGCATGTTCGCCGTGAGCGGCGCGGCGCTGGCCCAGACGGAAGCCTGCGGTGGCGGCAAGCCCAAGCTCACCAAGAAGGTCGACAAACCCCTGGGCGAGGCCCAGAAGGCGCGCGACGCGAAGAACTGGGAAGAAGTCCTGGTGAAGGTCGCGGAAGCCGAAGCCGTACCGGTGGAGAAGTCCGAGTACGACCTGTTCTGGATGAACGAATTCAAAGGCATCGCCCACGCCAATCTCCAGAAGTTTCCCGAGGCGGTGAGTGAACTGCAGGCCGGCATGAACTCGCCCTGCATGACCGAAGACGGCAAGCCGCTGCGCGCCAAGGTGCTGATGCAGCTCGCCTACCAGGGCAAGGATTACAACAAGGCGGTCGAGTTCGGAAAACTCGCCGTGCAGCTCAATCCGAGCGATCTCGAGATGATCAACTATCTCGGCAACGCGTACTTCCAGCTCGACGACAACCAGAACTCCCGCGCCACCATGGCCGACTACATCTCCAAGATGGAGAGCAGCGGCAAGGTGCCGGAAGAGCAGTCCTATCGCATCCTGCAGACCGCGTGCCTGCGCCTCAAGGACGACAACTGCGTCGTCGAGCAGATCGAGAAGCTGGTCGCGAACTACCCCAAGCCGGCCTACTGGACCGATCTCATCAATTCGCTGCTGCGCGCCAGCCGCAGCGACAACGAACTGCTCAACATCCTGCGGCTCGCCGACGGCGCCAAGGTGATGAACGAGCCCAGCCACTACACCGAGATGGCGCAGCTCGCGATGGCGCAGGGCCTGCCCGGTGAAGCGCAGTCCATCATCGAGAAGGGCAACCAGAGCAACGCCTTCGCGGAATCGCAGCGCGAGAAGGACCACGCCGCGCGCATCCTCGCGGACGCGAAGCAGGCGGTGACCCTCGACAAGTCGACGCTCGACAAGCAGGACGCCTCGGCGCGCGCCAAGCCCACGGGCGAGGCCGACGTCAAACTCGGCGCGGCGTACCTGAGCTATGGAATGAATGAAAAGGCGATCGAAGCCCTGCAGCGCGGCATCGGCAAGGGCAGCGTCAAGAACCCGGACGAAGCCGGGATGCTGCTGGGCATCGCCAACCTGCGCATTGGCAACAAGGAAGAGGCGTTGAAAGCGTTCCAGACGGTGTCGAAGAACCCGATCATGGTGCGCATCGCGAAGTTGTGGGTGCTGAGCACGGAGCGTGGCACGGGCTGATGCTGAACCCGGGGACGCGGGCAGGCGTTTGAACGTTGGAAATCTCGAGGACTTTCGGAGCTATTACGTGGCAATTCGAAGTGGGCTAGCAGTCGCGGCAGCGACCATCGGAATCCTGGGTCTTGGCGCGATCTCGCCGGCAATGGCGCAAGGCGCGTGCACGGGTGGCGGCAAGATCAGCAAGCAGATCGCCAAGCCGATGGCGGCCGCGCAGGACGCAATGAAGGCCAGGAAGTGGCAGGAAGTGCTCACGCGCACGCGTGAAGCGGAGAGCACGCCCGGCAACAAGTCGCAGTTCGACCTGTACTGGATGGCCGAATTCCGCGGCTACGCGTATCACAACCTCAAGCAGACCGCGGAAGCTGCGCGCGAGCTCGAGACGGCGCTGAATTCGCCGTGCATGCCGGAAGCCAACAAGCTCGAGCGCTACAAGAGCCTCGCCGGCCTGTACTCCGCTCTGCGCAACTATCCCAAGGTCATCGACTACGGCAACCGCGCGCTCAGGATCGCCCGAGATCCGGAAATGATGGTCCAGGTGGCGCAGGCCTATTACCAGACCGGCAACAACAAGGAAGCCGTGCGCGTCATGAATGGCCTGCTCGACAGCATGGAGCAGAGCGGCCGCGCACCAAAGGAACAGCAGCTGCTGCTGATCGTCGCCGCCTGCCAGAAGGCGGGCGACAACAACTGCGTCAGCAAGGTTTTCGAGAAGCTGGTGCAGTACTACCCGAAGCCCGACTACTGGCAGAACCTCACGGTGGCGCTCACGCAAACGGACGTGGACGACATCCAGAACCTCAACGTGATGCGACTCGGCCTGCAGGTGAACGTGCTCAAGCGGCCCAGCGACTACAAGGAATTCGCGCAGCTCTCGCTGGAAGAGAAACTGGCCTGCGAGGCGCAGACCGTGCTCGAGCAGGGCTTCGCCAGGAAGGTGTTCGTCGAGAAGCGTGACGTCGACGTGAACACCCGCCTGCTGGAACTGGCCAAGAAGGAATGCGCGGCCGACAAGGCGGCGCTGCCGAAGAACGAGACCGCCGCGAAGTCGGCGGCCACCGGCGATGCGCTGGTCAAGGTCGGAGCGCAGCACCTCGCGGCCGGAGAAACCGCGAAGGCCATTCCCGCATTGCAGGCTGGCATCGCCAAGGGCGTGGCGAAGGGCGACCCGAACGAAGCCAAGCGGCAGGACGAGGCCAACATCCTGCTGGGCATCGCTTACCTGAAGTCCAACAACAAGACCGAGGCGGCGAGGGCCTTCAGGAAGGCGACCAAGGATCCGACCATGGCCCGCATCGCCAAGCTCTGGCTGCTGAATACCTAGTCAGGCGCTTCGCGCCACGAAGGAAACGGCGACGAAGCGTCGCCGTCCGTCATTCGCAAGAGCGGTTCTGACTAGATCACCGAACGGCTGCGGAGGGTTTCAATTGCGGCCGCATCGAGGCCCAGCAACCCGCCGTAGATCTCCTCGTTGTGCTGGCCCAGCGCCGGCGCCGGCGTGCGGATCGAGCCTGGCGTGGCCGACAGGCGCGGCGTCACGTTCTGCATGCGCAGGTGGCCGAACTGCGGGTGCGGGGTGGAGACGATGGCCTCGCGCGCGGCGAAGTGCGGATCCTCGAGCATGTCGGCGGCGCGGTAGATGAGGCCGGAGGGCACGCCGGCGCGCTCCAGTCTTTCCAGCAGCTCGCGCGTGCCCAGCGTCGCGGTCCAGGCCGCGATGATGTCGTCGAGCTCGCGCTGGTTCGTGCCGCGCGCCTGGTGATCGCGGTAACGCTCGTCGCTCGCGAGCTGCGCCCTGCCCATGGTCTCGCACAGCCGCGCGAACACCGTGTCCTGGTTCGCGCCGATCATGACGATGCCGTCGCGGGTCGGGTAGACGTTGCTGGGCGCGATGCGCGGCAGGATGGGACCACTTCGTTCGCGCACATGGCCGAGCTGGTCGTACTCGGTGACCAGGCACTCCATCATGCTGAGCACCGATTCGTAGATGGCCGCGTCCACCACCTGGCCCTGGCCGCTGCGTTCGCGGTGATGCAGCGCCGCCAGCGCGCCCATGCAGGCATGCATCGCGGCCAGCGAGTCGCCGATGCTGATGCCCACGCGCGAGGGCGGGCGGTCCGGCTCGCCGACGATGTAGCGCAGGCCGCCCATGGCCTCGCCTATGCCGCCATAACCCGCCCGCTGGGAGTAGGGCCCGGTCTGCCCGAAACCCGACACGCGGACCAGGATGAGGCGTGGATTGATGCCCGAGAGCACCTCCCAGCCGCAGTTCCACTTCTCCATCGTGCCGGGGCGAAAGTTCTCGATGACGACATCAGATTTGGACACCAAGTCCTTGAATAACCTCTGGCCTTCCGGCTGCCGAAGGTCGAGGGTGATGGCCTTCTTGTTGCGGCCGATCACCGGCCACCACACCGAAGGCGTACCGCGTGGCTGCGGACCCCAGTGACGCATGGGATCGCCCTGGCCGGGAGCTTCGATCTTGATGACCTCGGCCCCCATGTCGCCGAGCAATTGGCCACAGAAGGGTCCGGCGATGAGTGTGCCGAGTTCGAGTGCGCGCAGGTCGGCGAGTGCGCCGCGTGACGGCTGGGTGTCGGTCATGGCCGCGCGTTTGTATCACAGGCGCCAAGGACTCCGGAGCCAAAGGATAGAATTCACGCATGGACCGGGAGCGCATCGAAATCGTCGAAGTCGGGCCGCGCGATGGCCTGCAGAGTGAGTCGCAGGTGCTGCCCACGGACACCAAGGTGGAGTTCATCCGCCGCCTCGCGGCCAGTGGCCTCGAGCGCATCGAAGTCGCGAGTTTCGTGAACCCCCGGCGCGTGCCCCAGATGGCGGATGCCGAGGCGGTGCTGGCCTCGCTGTCCGCGGCCGGCGTGAAGGGCCGTTTCATCGGCCTGGTCCTGAATCGCAAGGGCTTCGAACGCGCGCTGGCCGCCGGCTGCAGCGAGGTCGGCATGGCCATCGCGGCCAGCGAAAGCTTCAGCCAGCGCAACCAGGGATGCAGCGTCGATGAAGGCCTGGCTGCCTGGCTCGACATCGCGCGTCTGGCGCGCGAAGCCGGCATCCGCGCGCAGCTCACGATCTCGACGGCCTTCGGTTGTCCCTTCGAGGGCGAGGTGCCTGCCGAAGGCGTGGTCAGCCTGGCCGAACGCGCCGCGGCCGGAATCCCCGATGAAATCGCCATCGCCGACACCATCGGCGTGGCCGTGCCCACGCAGGTGAGCGAACTCGTTGCCGGGCTGCGCCGCGCCATTCCGGCCACGCGCCTGCGTGCGCACTTCCACAACACGCGCAATACCGGGCTCGCCAATGCCTATGCCGCCGTGCAGGCCGGCGTGCGCGCGCTCGATGCCAGCTGCGGCGGCATCGGCGGCTGTCCGTTCGCGCCTGCCGCCACCGGCAACATTCCCACCGAGGATCTCATCTACATGCTTCACCGCATGGGATTGGACACCGGCGTGCAACTTCCCGCGCTGCTCGACACCAGCCGCTGGCTGCAGCAGACGCTGGAGCACGCCGTGCCCGGCATGCTCGTCAAGGCCGGCATTTTCCCGGCCACCGCCAAACAGGAGAACCCGTGATCCGCCACTGCCTGCGCCCGACCCTCGCACTCGTTTCTTTCCTGCTGCTGCTCGGCGGCTGCGGCAAGGCTCCCATCGAAGAAGCCGTGGGCAAGAACGACCGGCAGGCGGTGACCGAGGCCATCAAGGCCGGTGCCGACGTGAACGCGCGCACCTCGTCGGGAGACACGGCGCTGATGACGGCGGCGAAGTCCGCGCAGAGCAGCTCGGCCCAGGCGCTCATCGAGAACGGCGCCGACATCCAGGTGAAGGACAAGAGCGGCAACAGCGTGCTGCACTACGCGGCACGCAGCGGCATGACGGGCATCTGCGGGTTGCTGGTCCAGCGCGGCATCGCCATCGACGTGGCGGGCGAGGGCGGCGCGACGCCGCTGCAATTCGCCGTCGGCGCCGGACAGCAGGAAACGGCAAAGTATCTAGTCCGCCACGGGGCCAGCCTGGAAGTGAAGAATGCAGCCGGCATGTCGGCGCTCGACATGGTCACGGCCACCGGCGACCAGCGCTTCATCAACGATCTGAAACTGGCCGCGGCGACGCGCAAACCCTGAAATCACAAGGAGACAGACATGGCTATCAAGGCAGGCGACAAGATGCCCGCGGGCACGTTCAAGACGATGACCAAGGACGGCCCGCAGGACCTGACCACCGACCAGCTCTTCAAGGGAAAGAAAGTGGTGCTGTTCTCGGTGCCGGGCGCCTTCACGCCCACCTGTGATGCCAAGCACCTGCCGGGTTTCGTCGAGAAGGCCGGCGAGATCAAGGCCAAGGGCGTCGACACCATCGCCTGCATGGCGGTCAACGACGTGTTCGTGATGAACGCCTGGGGCAAGCATTCGAACGTCGGCGACAACGTGCTGATGCTGGCCGACGGCAATGGCACCTACGCCAAGGCGCTGGGCCTCGAGATGGACGGCACCGGGTTCGGCATGGGCATGCGCGGCCAGCGTTTCGCCGTCGTCGTGGAGGACGGCGTGGCGAAGAGCGTGTTCGTCGAGGCGCCGCGCGAGTTCAAGGTCTCGGCGGCGGAACACGTCCTCGCCAACCTGTAGGCACCGCTCGAAGCCAGCCTACTTGCGGCTGGCGTCGATCAGCTTTTCCAGCTCCGGGACGATCGTGAAGAGGTCGCCGACGATACCGATGTCGGCGACCTCGAAGATCGGCGCCTCGGCATCCTTGTTGATGGCCACGATGGTGCGGGCGTCCTTGATGCCCGTGAGATGCTGGATCGCGCCGGAAATGCCGATCGCGATGTAGAGCTCGGGCGCGATGATCTTGCCGGTCTGGCCCACCTGCATGTCGTTGGGCGCGTAGCCCGCATCCACGGCGGCGCGTGACGCGCCCACCGCGGCACCGATCTTGTCCGCGAGCCCGTAGATGAGCTTGAACGCGTCGGCACTGGCCAGCGCGCGGCCACCGGAAATCACCTTCGAGGCGCTCTGCAGGTCGGGACGATCGCCCGAGGCCGCCGCCAGCGCCACGAAACGCGTGTGCGTGGGCAGCGCGCCGTCGAAAGCCTTTTGTTCGACCTTGGCGTTGCCGCCACCCGCGGCCGCTTCGAACGAGGCCGTGCGGATGGTCGCCACGATCTTCGGCGCGTTCACTTCGACGGTGGTGATGGCATTCCCGGCGTAGATGGGACGCCGGAAGCGCGTGGCGCTTTCGAACTGCATCACGTCCGATACCTGCGGCGCGTCCAGCAGCGCCGCCACGCGCGGCATGAGGTCCTTGCCGAAGGTGGTGGAGGGAGCGCACACCAGCGCGTGGTCCGCGGCGATCGAGGCGACCTGCGGCGCCAGCGTCGCCGCCAGCTGGTGTTCATTGGCGGCGTGCGTGACCTCGAGCACGCGGGCCACGCCCGCGAGCTGCGCGGCCTGCGCCGCCACGGGCGAGCCGCCGGTGGTGAACACGGCCACGGTGACCTGCGCGTCGGGCAGCGAGGCCGCGGCCTTGACCGACTTGGCGGTGGAAGGGTTGAGCTTGCCGTTGGCGTGCTCGGCGATGACGAGGATCGACGTCATACCAGGCCCCGCTTGTGCAATTCGGCGAACAGCTCGGCCGTGTCCTTGACCATGATGCCGCGCTGGCGGCCGGGTGGGGGCTCGGTCTTCGTGACCTTCACGCGGGGCTCACCACCCACGCCAATTTCACTGAGCGGAATCGTGGCGAGCGGCTTGGTCTTGGCCTTCATGATCTCGGGCAGCTTCACGAAACGCGGCTCGTTGAGGCGCAGGTCGGTGGTCACCACCGCCGGCAGGTCCACTTCGAGCGTTTCCAGGCCGGCATCGACCTCGCGGGTGACGCGGGCGGCGGTATCGGTGAGCTCGACTTTCGAGGCGAAGGTGGCCTGCGGCCGGTCCCACAGCGACGCCAGCATCTGGCCGGTCTGGTTGTTGTCGTCGTCGATGGCCTGCTTGCCGAGGATCACGAGGAAGGGCTGCTCGCGCTCCACGAGTCTCAGCAGCACGCGCGCATTGGCCAGCGGTTCCAGCGGCTTGTCCGCCACCACGTGCAGCGCGCGCTGTGCGCCCATGGCGAGCGCGTTGCGCAGCGTCGCCTGGCAGTCGGCGGGGCCGATGGTGGCGATCACGACTTCGTCGGCGCGTCCGCTTTCCTTGATGCGCAAGGCCTCTTCGATCGCGATCTGGTCGAAGGGATTGATGCTGAGTTTGACACCGTCGAGCATCACGCCCGAGCCATCCGGCTTCACCCGGATGCGCACGTTGTAGTCGACGACACGTTTGATTGCGACGAGAATCCGTCGGGGTTGGGTAGTCATTGGTTGCGAGTGTAGCGGGAGACGTGCGCGTGTTCGAGAGTGGCGCAGGGGTGAGTTAGCTGATGCTCGGCTACACGCTGCGTCGCATTGTCGGACTGGTGCCGACATTGTTCGTGCTGGTCACGCTGTCGTTCTTCATCATCCGGCTTGCACCCGGCGGCCCCTTCGACCAGGAGCAGGCGCTGCTGCCCGAGATCCGCGCCAACCTCGACGCGGCCTATGGCCTCGACCGGCCGCTGCTCGTGCAATACGGGCGTTATCTCGCGGGCCTGGTGCAGGGTGACCTCGGGCCGTCTCTGCGCTTCAAGGATTTCCGCGTGGCGGAATTGATCGCGAGCGGGCTGCCGCTGTCCCTAACTATCGGGTTGGCCGCCGCCGTGTTGTCGTTCCTCGCCGGCGTACCGCTCGGCGCCTGGGCCGCATGGCGCCGCGAATCGCTGGGCGCGCGCGCCCTCATGAACTTTTCGATGCTGGGCGTGGTATTGCCGGGATTCGTCGTGGGTCCCTTGCTGGCGCTGGTGTTCGGCATCTACTGGCCCATCTTTCGCGTGGGCGGTTACGAGCCGGGCGATTTGAGTTACCTGGTGCTGCCCGTCGTCACGCTGGCGTTGCCCGTCACGGCCTACGTGGCGCGCCTCACGCGCGACAGCATGCACGAAGTGCTGCAGGCGAACTTCATCCGCACCGCGCGCGCCAAGGGTCTCGCACCGCGCGTGGTGCTGTTCCGGCACGCATTGAGGCCTTCACTCATTCCGGTGGTGAGCTATCTCGGCCCCGCCATCGCCTTCGTGGTCACCGGCTCGCTGGTGGTCGAGTCGGTGTTCGGCCTGCCGGGTTCCGGGCGTTACCTAGTGCAGGGCGCCATCGACCGCGATTACACGCTGGTCATGGGCATGATCCTGGTCTACGGCGTGTTCACGCTGCTCTGCAACCTGCTGGCCGACCTCGTGTACGGCTGGCTCGATCCACGCGTGCGCGTGGCATGACCCGCCGCATCCGCATCGCGCTGCTGGTGCTCGGCATGCTGGCGGCGATCGCGCTCGCGGCGCCGTGGCTCACGCCCTGGAGCCACGACGCGCTCGATTGGCACAACCTCGCCGTGGCGCCGCAATCGGAAGGCGCCCACTGGCTGGGCACCGACCGGCTGGGCCGCGACCTGTTCGCGCGCGGCATGCAGGCACTGCGCATCTCGCTGGCGCTGGGGCTGCTCGGCACTCTCGTCAGCGTGTGCATCGGCATCGCCTGGGGCGCCGTCGCGGGTTACCTGGGCGGCCGCATCGACGCGGCGATGATGCGCTTCGTGGACATCGTGTATGCGCTGCCCTACGTGTTCATCGTCATCATCCTGGCGACGCTGTTCCCGCGCGGCAGCCTGGCGGCGCTGTTCATCGCCATCGGCGCCGTCGGCTGGCTCAACATGGCGCGCATCGTGCGCGGCCAGACGCTGGCGCTGCGGCGCCGGGAATTCGTGGACGCGGCCATCGCCGGCGGCGTGCGCACGAGCGGCATCCTGTGGCGGCACATCGTCCCCAATGTGATGGGCGCCGTGATCGCCTACGGCACGCTGACGATTCCGCAGGTGATCCTGTTCGAGAGTTTCCTGAGCTTCCTCGGGCTCGGCGTGCAGGAGCCTTTCGCGAGCCTCGGCAGCCTCATCAACGAAGGCGCACAGGAGATGGAATCCTCGCCCTGGATGCTGCTGGTGCCGGCGGGGCTGCTGATGGCGCTGCTGCTGGCCTTCAACGCGCTCGGCGATGCGCTGCGTGCGCGGCTCGGGTCCGGCGATGACTGAGCCGCTGCTCTCGGTCGAAGCGCTGGGCGTGGCGTATGGCGGAACGCGCGTGGTCGACGAGGTGTCGTTCACAGTGGCGCCGGCCGGCTGCCTCGGCGTCATCGGCGAGTCCGGCGCCGGCAAGACACAGGTGTTCCTCGCACTCATGGGACTCACGCCGCCGCGTGCACAGGTCAGCGGCCGGGCGCTCCTGGGCGGCGTCGACCTGCTCGGCGATGCGGGACAGGGCCTGCGCGGCCGCGACGTCGCCATGGTCTTCCAGGATCCGATGACTTCGCTGACGCCGCACCTGCACATCGGCGACCAGATCGCCGAGCCGCTGGTGGCGCACCGGGGCATGAGCTGGAGCGGCGCGCGGCGCCACGCGGCGGTGCTGCTCGACCAGGTCCGCATGAGCGACGTGCCGCGCCGGCTGCGCCAGTACCCGCACGAGTTGTCCGGCGGCATGCGACAGCGCGCCATGATCGCCATGGCGCTGGCCTGCGATCCGAAACTGCTGGTGGCCGACGAGCCCACCACCGCGCTCGATGTCTCGGTGCAGGCGCAACTGCTGGCGCTGTTGCGCGAGCTCATGCGCGAACGGCGCATGGCCCTGGCCATCGTCACGCACGACATGGGCGTGATCGCGGCCCTGGCCGACGAGGTGCTGGTGATGCGCCAGGGACGAGTGGTGGAACACGCCGCGGCACAGGAGTTGTTCGACGCCCCGAGGCACGAGTACACGCGCTCGCTGCTGGCGGCCACGCCGCGCATGGACGCCGCGCTGCCCCCGGTGCCCGCGAAACCGGCGACGGGCGAGGCCGCTGCGCTGCGGATTCGCGATCTCGAGGTTCGCCATCGCCTGCGCGACGGCTGGCTGCGGCCGGCGCGCAGCCTCACTGCCGTGGATTCGGTGTCACTCGAAGTGGCCGAAGGCGAATCGCTGGGCATCGTGGGCGAATCCGGCTCGGGCAAGTCGACGCTGGTGAGAGCGCTGCTGCGGCTCACGCCGGCCGCGGCCGGCGAGATCGTCTGGCTGGGGCGCCCCCTGCTCGAGCTCGAAGGCGAGGCGCTGCGCCGCGCGCGCGACAGCCTGCAGATCGTGTTCCAGGATCCATTCGCCAGCCTGGATCCGTCGATGACGGTGGGCGAGTGCATCGCCGAGCCGCTGCGGGCCCTGCGGCCAACGATGAGCGCGGATGAACGTTCCCGGCAGGTGACGCAGATGCTGGCCGACGTCGGCCTGGATGCGTCGTACGCGGCGCGGCGCAGCCCGACGCTCTCGGGCGGGCAATGCCAGCGCGTCGCCATCGCCCGCGCCATGGTGCTGGGACCGAAACTGCTGGTCTGCGACGAGGCCGTGAGCGCGCTCGACGTGTCGATCCAGGCGCAGATCCTGGAACTGCTGGCCCGCATGCGGCGCGAACGCGGCACGACGCTGGTGTTCGTGAGCCACAACCTCGCGGTGGTGCGCCGCATCTGCGACCGCGTCGCGGTCATGTACCTCGGCAAGGTGGTGGAGTCCGGGCCGGCGCAGTCGGTGTTCGATTCGCCGCGGCATCCCTACACGCGCATGTTGTTAGCCGCGGTGCCGCTGCTCGACCCGGTGCGCGAGCGCGAACGTTTGGCGGGATTCGCGGTAGGCGGCGAAACGCCTTCGGCCATCGAGCGGCCCACGGGTTGCGCCTTCCGGACGCGCTGCCCCGCGGCGGTGGAACGCTGCGCGGCCGAGAGTCCAGGGACGGAGGAGGCGGCAAAATCCCACCGGGTGGCCTGTTTCCGGTGGCGCGAAGCCGCGAACTGAGGCGGATTTCTCGTGTGGTCAGGCTGCGCGCGCCCGGGTGAGACGGTATCCTGAGCCCAGCACTTTTCTCCCCGGAAAACCGATGTCCCAGGAAAACCAGATCCGACCCAGCGAAGGCCTGCGCCACGTCAAGTACGAAATCCGTGGACGACTGGCCCGCCGCGCCCAGGAGCTCGAGCGCCAGGGTTACGAGATCGTGCCGCTCAACATCGGCAACCCGGCGGCCTTCGGCTTCCGCACGCCGGAAACCATGCGCCTGGCGATGATCGAGAACATGCCGGCGGCCGAGGGGTACTGCCACCAGAAGGGCATCTTCCCGGCGCGCGAGGCGGTGGTCATGCAGCAGCAGGCGCGCGGCATCACCGGCATCAGCGCGGAGGAAGTCTTCATCGGCAACGGCGTCAGCGAGCTGATCGACCTGTGCCTGCGCGCGCTGCTCAACGACGGCGACGAGGTGCTGGTCCCCAGCCCCGACTATCCACTGTGGTCGGCGGCGGTGATGCTCAACGGCGGCAAGGCCGTGTACTACTCCTGCCGGCCGGAGAACGAGTTCGTGCCGGATCCCGGGGAGATCGAACGGCTGGTGACGCGCAGGACGCGCGCCATCGTCGTCATCAACCCGAACAACCCCACCGGCGCCGTCTATCCGCGCGAGGTCTGCGAAGCCATCGCGCGGGTCGCCGAAAAGCACAAGCTCGTGGTGTTCAGCGACGAGATCTACGACCAGATGACCTATGACGGCGCCGAGTCGGTGCCCATGGCTCCGCTGGTCCGCGACACGGTGTGCTGCACGATGTCGGGCCTGTCGAAGATCTACCGCGCCTGTGGCTATCGCGTGGGCTGGGCGGCGTTTTCCGGCAACCTGCGCGGTGCGGGCGACTACCTGGCGGGGCTCGAGCTGCTGAGCTCGCTGCGCCTGTGTTCGAACGTGACGGCGCAATGGGCGGTGCAGACCGCGCTCGGCGGCTTCCAGAGCATCAAGGAACTCATCGCGCCCGGCGGCCGGTTGTACGAATCGCGCCGCGCCGTGGTCGAAGCCACGGCCTCGAGCCGATTCCTGCACCTGGTCCCGCCCAGGGGATCTATGTACGCCTTCATCCGCGTGAAGACCGAGGAGATCCCGGACTTCGACGACCAGGTGTTCGCGCTCGACCTGCTCGAGCAGAAGCACGTGCTGCTCGCACCGGGCACTAGCTTCAACGTGCCTTACCGCGATCATTTCCGCACCACCTGGTTGCCCGATGCCGCCGTGCTGCGCAAGGTCTTTGCCCGCATCGAGGAACTGCTCACCTCGTACGTGGGGCGCGCGCCCAGCGACAGGGCGCGCGTGCTGCACGCCGAAACGCGCTTCAAATAGGTCGGGTGTTTTGCCTTAATTAGTCTTCGCAAGTTATTGAACAAGCAAAGACTTTCCCCTGAGATTTCCGCGGCGCTCGGCAGCGGCGCAACCGTGCTCGTGTCGAGCAGCCAGCGCCAGGCCGCGCTGCGTGCCGCCTGGGCCGAAGCACAGCGCGCGGCGGGCAAGTCGCTGTGGTCGACACCGGCCGTCTTCACCTTCAGTCAATTCGCCGAGAAGCGCCTGCTCGAAGAGTGGGCAGCCGCCAATCAACCCGATTGCCTGCTGCCCATGGGGGCCGAGTGGGCGCTGCTGCGCGAATTGCGCGACGGCGGCGGCGTGGCCGAGGCGCGCGCGTTGCTCGCGGCGGTGCGGCTGCTGCAGGAGTGGCGCATCCCGCGCTCGGCGGCCGCGCTGTCCGGATCGCCGGAGGGCGATCACCTGCTGGACGCACTCAAACTACTGGACACGCATTCGCGCCGGCTCGGCCGCAAGCCGCTGCGGGGCTGGCTGGATGTTCTGACTCCGGGCGGCGAGTTGTGCTGCGCCGGCTTGCAGGGGCTGCCGCCGCTGGCGCGCGACACCCTGCGCCGGCTCGGCGCCCGCGACATCGAAAGCGGCACGGCGTCCGCCACGGTGTCGATCGCCGCGGCGCGCGACGATCACCACGAGCTCGAGCTCATCAGCGCCTGGTGCCGCGAGCAGCTGGAACGCGATCCGGGCAGCCGGCTGCTGGTGATCGATGCGCGCCTGCGGCAGCGCCGGCGGCAATACGAACGCATGTTGTCGCAGACGCTCGCGCCCGGTGAGTGGGTGGACATGCGGGCGCGCGAGTTCTCGACGCTGTTCGTCATCGAGGGCGGTCAACCGCTCACCGATTTTCCACTGGTGTCGCATGCCATGCTGACGCTGCGATTGCTGGTGGGCACGCTGCGCTTCGACGAGCTGGTGTCGTGGCTGCGCATGCCCTTCCTGGATCGCGACGACGTGTTCGCCGGCGCGGCCATCGAAGCGGCGCTGCGCAAGGGACGCCGGCTGGAATACTCGGCGGCGTCGCTGGCCGGTTTCCTGGAGCGGCAGTCCGGTGACGCAGCCGCGGCGCTGCTGGCGCGGCTGCGCGACGCCATGGCGCTCGTGGACGGGCCGAAGCGCGGCGCAGCGGAGTGGGCCGCGCGCCTGATGAACGCGTTGCGCACGCTGGGCTGGCCGGGCAGCCGGCCGCTGCGCAGCGACGAATTGCAGACCGTCGCACGCGTGCAATCGCTGCTCGACGAATACGCGGCGCTGGGCGCCTGGCTGGGCCGCACCGACGCCGCCGGCGCGGTCGCGACACTGGGCGACCTGGCGCGCGAGCGCAGCTTCGATCCGGCCAGCGTCGCGGCGCCCGTGACGCTCACCGATTCGCACGACGATCCCATCGTGCACTACGACGGCATCTGGGTGGCGGGTCTGGACGCCGCGCAGTGGCCGCCGCCGCCACGTCCCGACGCCTTCGTTCCGCTGCGCCTGCAGGTGGCGGCCGGCGTGCCCGCGGCCAGCGCGGCGGGGCAGGCCGCCGTGGCGCGCCGCTCGTTCGACGCCTGGCGCGCCGCCACCGGCACGCTGGTGTGCTCCTGGGCGGCGCTCGACGGCGATGCGCATCGCAGCCCGAGTCCGTTGCTGGCACGGCTGGCGGGCACGGACGAGTCATCGAACTACCGTGCAACTTCGGCGCCGGTACCACTCGCGAACCACCTGCGCACCGCGCAGCGCGAATCGTTCGCAGACACGCAGGGCGTGGCCGTCGATCTCTCCCTGCCGGTGCGCGGCGGCGTGAAGCCACTGGAGCTGCAGGCCGAGTGCGGATTCCATGCCTACGGCGAAATCCGGCTGGGCGCCGAGCCGCTCGACGAACCCATCCCCGGCATCGACCCGCGCGATCGCGGCATGCTGCTGCACAAGGCGCTGGAGCTGGTGTGGATCAAGCTCGGCGGCTGGTTCAACCTCAACGGCACCGACGAGCAGGTGCGCCGTCCCACCATCCACCAGTCGGTGGAGGCGGCGGTGGCCTACGTGTACCGCGGCTTCGTGCCCGTGGAGCTGCAGCCCGCCGTGCACCGCGAGAGTTTCCGGCTTGAGCTGCTGATCGAGCGCCTGCTGAAGCTCGAGATCTCGCGCGCGCCGTTCAACATCGACGAGCTCGAGGCGCGCCGCGTGGTCGACATCGCCGGCGGGTGCTTCCAGTTGCGCATCGACCGCATCGATGCGCTGGAAGGCGGCGGCTTCGCCATCCTCGACTACAAGTCCGGCGAGCTGCGGCCGTTGCGCTGGGACGCGGAGAAATTCCGCGACCCGCAGTTGCTGGCCTACCTGCTCGCCGAACGCGAGCGCGGCGTGCAGGCGTTGGCCAACGTGTCGCTCACGCGCGGCCGCGCGCGCTTCGTCGGCAAGGCGGCGCGCAGCGGCCTGTTGCCCAACGTGAACGGCCGCAGCGCGGCCAGGGTCCCCGCGGACGGGATCGATGGGGCGTGGCAGTCGGAATTGCAGGAGTGGACGCAGCGGCTGCAACTCGTGGCCGGGGCCTACCTCGCGGGCGAAGCACCCGTGCAGCCCGCGGCGGATGTCTGCCGCAACTGCCATCTCACCGTGTTGTGCCGCCGCGTGGAACTGGCGGCGGCCGGACTGGCCGGGGATGAGCCATGAACGACGCCGGGCAGGCCGACTCCCGCGCGCGTGAAGAGGCGCTGGACCCGCGCCATTCCTTCATCGTGCAGGCGCCCGCGGGGTCGGGAAAGACCACGGTGCTCACGCAGCGCTACCTGCGCCTGCTCACCACGGTCGAAGAACCCGAACAGGTGCTGGCCATCACGTTCACGCGCAAGGCAGCCGGTGAAATGCGCGAGCGCGTACAGAAGGCGCTGGAGGGCGACATCGCCGTGCGTTCCGCCGCGGACGCGAAGACGCTGGAACTGGCGCAGGCCGTGCGCACGCATGCAGCCGCGCGCCGCTGGGGCCTCGAAGACAGCAGCGCGCGGCTGCGCATCCAGACCATCGACTCGTTCAACGCGTATCTCGCGAACGCCATGCCGCTGACGTCCGGCAGCGGCTTCGGGCGCGGCATCGCCGACGCACCCGAAGACCTCTACGCGCTGGCGGCGCGCGAAACCCTGCGGCACGCCGAAACCGACCCCGACCTGCGCGTGCCGTTCGAACGCATCCTGCGGCGGCTCGACGACAGCTGGATGCGGCTCGAGCGCCTCATCGCCGGCATGTTGTCGCGGCGCGCCGAGTGGCTGCCGAACCTGCCGCAGCTTTCGGGCGAGCCGCTGGTGCCGCGCATCGAGGACAGCCTGCGCATCATCGTGCGCGAGGAACTGGAGAGCGCGGCCGCGTCGCTGGACACGGAGTTCGTCGCGCTGGGTTGCGCGGTGGCAAAGGCTGCCGCGAAGAATCGCGCCGGGGAGGCCGTCGACGCCGAAGCCGCGGACCTCGCGAGCTGGCTGGGTGACACCGAGGCGCTGGCGCCGGGCGAGGATGACCTGCCGCGCTGGCGCGCGCTGAGCCGGCTCTCGCTGACCCGCGATGGCTCGCCGCGGGCGCGCCTCACCCGGGCGCAGGGCCTGCCGGCTGAAGATCCGGACGCCAGGGCGCTGTCGCAGGCCTTCACCGAGGAACTCGGGAAGCTGGACGCGCGGCAGATCGCCGCGCTGCGCATCATCGGCATGTTGCCGGACCCCGTGGTCCCGGAGAAGGCACGCGGCGCACTGGACGCGCTCGCCACGCTGCTGCTGCAGTCCGCGGCACAGCTCACGCGCATCTTCAACGAGCACGGGGAGTGTGATCACCCCGAGGTGGCTGGCGCCGCGCGCCAGGCGCTGACCCAGGATTCCGCGCCGACGCCGCTGGCCGAGCGGCTGGGCGCGCGCATCGCGCACATCCTGGTCGACGAGTTCCAGGACACCTCGCGCGACCAGTACGAACTGTTGCGCACGCTCACGCAGGACTGGTCGGAGGGAGACGGCCGCACGCTGTTCCTGGTGGGCGATCCCATGCAGTCCATCTACGGCTTCCGTAACGCCGAGGTGGGTCGTTTTTCCACGGTGCGCGGCGCGGGCCTGGGCGCGATCTCGCTGCGGCCGCTGGAGCTGCGGCGCAATTTCCGCTCGGCGCCGGCGCTGGTGCACTGGTGCAATGACATTTTCGGGAAGGTGTTTCCCGGCACCGATGACGTGCGCCGCAGCGCGGTGCGTCACCTGCCCAGTGTCGCCGCGCGCGACGGACTCGAAGGTGCGCCCCACCTGTACCGCGTGGACACGGACTGCGGTCCACGCGGCGAAGCGGAGGCGGCCGCGGACCTGATCGCGGAACTGGCGCGCACCCGGCCGGAGGAGAGCGTGGCGGTGCTGGCAGGCGCGCGCGGGCACCTGCGCGCCATCCGCGCGGCGCTGGGTGCGCGCGGCGTGCCGTTCATCGGCGTGAACCTCGAGCCACTGGCCGACGTGCCCGTGGTGCGTGACCTCGAGGCGCTGGCGCGAGCGCTCGAATCGCCGCTCGATCGCGTCGCCTGGCTGGCAGTGCTGCGTGCTCCCTTCGTGGGCCTGGCGTTGCCGGATCTCACGGTCATCGCCGAGGCGGCGCGAGAGTCGAGCGTTCCGGCCGTGCTGAGCGACAACATCCTGGGTCTCTCGCCGGATGGCATGGAGCGCCTGGTGCGCACCAAGGGCGTGTTGCTGTCCGCCTGGCACCAGCGCGAGCTCGAGCCGCGGGCGCACATGGTGGAGCGCGTGTGGCATGCGCTCGGCGGGCCCAGCGCCTGCGCGCAGGAATCGGAACTCGCCACGGCGCGGCGCTTCCTGCTGGCGCTGGATGACGAGGACCGCAAGCGGCTGCGCGGCCGGCCCATGGATCTCGAGCGTGTGATGTCGCGGCTGTTCGCCGAGGACTCGGGCCAGCCTGGCGCCGTGTCGCTCATGACCATCCACGGCGCGAAGGGCCTGGAGTTCGACCACGTGTTCGTGGTCGGCATCGGCCTGCACGGCCGCGGCGACGATCCGCGGTTGCTCAACTGGCTTGAATTGCCGCGCGCGGAAGGACGCGATCACCTGCTGATGGCGCCGATCCGCGTGCGCGACGAATCCGAGGAGCAGGCCGAGGAGGACGCCATCAATCCCTTCATCGAGATGCTGCACCGGGAGCGCATGCGCGCCGAGCGGACGCGCCTCGCGTACGTGGCATTGACTCGCGCGCGGCGTTCCCTGCACCTGTACCTGCATCCCAAGGTGCGCGACGAGAACGGCACGCTGACCTTCAGCGCGGACGCGCGTTCGCTGCTTCACGACCTGCTGCCGGCCATCGCCGGGAACCTGCATTCGCTGCCGGTGATCGGCACCAGCGAAGACGAAGCCGAAAACCCCGGCGAGATCGCCCCCGCGGCCACGCAGGTGCGCCAGCGGCTGGTGCGCCGCTTCGTGGCGCCCACGCCCCCGGCCGACATTCGCGCCGCCGGCGAACGCGCGCCGACGTCGACGGATGAGGGCGACATCGAATTCAACTGGGTGCGGCAGACCGCGCGCCGGGTCGGCACGGTGGTGCACGAGGCGCTGGAGCGTTTCGGGCGTGACGGGCCGGTCCCCGTGCAGGACCTGCCGCACCTGCGCGCGCGCCTCGAGTCGCGCCTGGAAGCGCTGGGCGTGGACGGGGATGCGGCGCGCGACGGGGCGCAGCGCGCCCTGGACGCGCTGCGCGCCACGCTCGGCGACGAGAAGGGCCGCTGGTTGTTCGATCCGGCGCACCGCGATGCGCGGTCGGAGCTCGCGCTCTCGGGCATTCGTGCCGGGCAGGTGGTCAACGCGGTGATCGACCGCACCTTCGTCGACGCGCAGGGCATCCGCTGGGTGGTGGACTTCAAGTCGAGCCCGCACGAGGGCGGCGACGTCGAGCGTTTCCTCGACGAGGAAGCGCGGCGTTACGAGGCGCAGCTGCGGCGTTATGCGCACCTGGCGCGCGGCCTCGGCCCGGAGCCGGTGCGCGCCGGGTTGTACTACCCGCTGCTGGCCGCGTGGCGCGAAGTGGACGTCAGTAGCTAGAACGAGCCTTCGAACGAGATGGCGCTGCGTCCCGCGGCGTCCGGCATGGCGCCCAGCGTGATCTCGCGCACCACGCTCTCGGCGAAGGCCGTGCGGCCGGTGATGAAGCCCTGCACCAGGTAGTGGTTCGGCGGATGCAGCATCACGGTGCCTTCGACGGCGAAGGGCCCGCCGAGATCGCGCAACTTGCCCGGCAGTCCGCCGTCCGCCTGTGGCGGGCTGTCGAAGGTCACCTGGTAGGAACCGATGTCCATGTTCTGCGGCATCTCGCGCAGGTCGCGCAGCTCGAGCGTGCCGCGCAGGCTGCGCAGCGCCGGACCGGCGGCGAGTTCCAGCCGTTCCAGGTCCACGTTGACCGTGCCGCGCTGCTGCAGCTGGAGCTGGGGAACCAGCGCCGGGTCGAGGGCCACGCTGCCGGTCACGCCGCGCAGTTCGCCGGCGCCGGAGAAACCGAGGTCGAGATCGCTGCGCAGGTTCACCGCGCCGCCGCGCAGCTCGAAGTCGCCCTGCAGGCGCCCGGTGAACACGCGGCCCGGCGAGATGTTCCAGGTCGCGTCGCCGATGGCCGCTCCCTGGAACCCGAATCCCAGGCACTCGCCATGCCACAGGGATCCGCCGAGCTGGCGGCACGTCACCTGGGCAGGCAGCGCCCCACGGAACCAACTCGCCGGTAGATAGAAGAACAGCACGGCCAGGAACACCGCGACGCACGCGATGATGGTCAGGACCGTCGCGCCGCGCTTCACGCCGTGCAGCTCAACCCGTCTTGAGGACGAGGCCGGCATTAACCATGCCGGCGTCGCCCGCGGTTTCGAACTCGGCGGACTCGACGCGCACGCCGTGCTGCTGCGAAAGCCGCGCCAGCCAGGCGACGACGCCGTCGAACGGGGCGTGGTCGAGGCGGATGCGCAGGCCGCCGTCGCCCGTCGGCTGGCTGTTGGTCAGCGCCTTGCCGAGGCCGCTCTCGCGCGCCGAACTGTCGATGAGCACCACCAGCGACTCGCCGGTGGCCGCCGGCCCGGCCGGGCCCGCGGCGGCGAGCTGCGGCGTCGCGCTGCGGATGAAGGCGAGGTCGGCCTCCTTGGCCTCGATGCGTTGCCGCGTCTTCGAAATGTTGCCGTTCAGCGGCAGGATCACGCCGGCCAGCAACAGCACCACCGCCACCACGCCGCCGACGTTGACGAACAGGCGCTCGCGCTCGGCGAGCCCGCGGTACCAGGTTTTCAGCGAATCGATCATGCGCCCGCCTTCTTGACCTGCAGGCGGCCGCGATAACCGTCGCCATTGGCACTGCCGCCGAGGATGTCGGCCTGCCAGCTCGCGGCGCGCAACTGCTGGCCGATGGCATCGAGGCTGGCGGCATCCGGCGCGGTGATGCGCAGGTCGATGGTGCCGTCACGGAACGTCAGGCCTTCGATGCTGGCCGAGGGCGCGGCATTGCGCGCATTCGCGATGGCCGACAGCGCCGGCAACAGCGCGCCGCCACCGCCGCCGCCGCGGATTTCCGCGAGGCGTGCCTCGACGCGGCGGCGCGCATTGGTCGGGTTCTGCTGCCCGGGCATTGCGGCGTGGAAGGCGTCGGCGATGCTGGCGTCGAGCGCGGCCTCGCTCTTGCGCAGGCGCGAGAGCTCGAAGGAGCGCGCTCCCACGTGCAGGCACAGCAGCACGCCGGCGAGTACCGCGGCGATGCGCCAGGCCTTCCAGTTCTGCTGCAGCGGGGAGGCCACGGCCAGCGCACCCTGCAGCAGGTTGATGCCTTCGTCATTGGCGGCGGCCGGCGCCAGCAGGCTGAGCGGGCCCGAATTCAGCAGCTGTACCTTCATGCCCGTGAAGCGCTCGCGCAGCGCCTCGACCTCGGCCTGGCGTGCCTGCCAGTCCTCGTGGCTGGCGTACAGCAGCAGTCCCAGCGGCGGCGGCTCGAGGCCCGCGACCTGCGACACCTGCGTGGCCAGCGCGAAGTCGAATGCCTCGCCGATCGAACGCGAGGGCATGACCAGCGGGACGCCTTCGGCGATGCGCATCACCAGCGATTCACCGTCGAGCAGGGCGATGAGCTGGCCGGGCATGGAGGGCAGCAGCTGCGCCTCCGAGTAGATAGCCTGCGGATGCAGCCCGGCCGCGCGCAGCTCCGCGAGCCAGCCCTCGATGCGGGCGCGCGCCACCACGGCCACCGGCACGCGGCCGGTTTCGGCGGAGCGTTCGCCGATGGCGAAATGCAGGTTCTCGATCTCGTCGGCGACGCGTTCTTCGAGCGCGTAGGGGATGACCTGCGCCAGCTTGGCGGAGTTCCTGGCCGGCGCGTCACTCTCGGTGACCAGCACGTCGGAGGAGGGGACGATGAGCGCGATCCGGCGGCCCACCGACAGCGGCACGGCCTGCGCCAGTTCGCCCGACACGGCATTCACGAGCACGTGGCCGTCGTGGTTGCACACCATCCACCGCGGCGCGCCGGCTTCGCGCAATTGAATGATCAGCGATTCACTCATCTGTCATTCACTTCCGAAGCTGCGCTGCACGGTACGGACTTTGTTGGTGCCTTCGACGAATAGGAGACTGTACAAAACGAACTCCGCAGTGCCAATACGAATGTTGGTGCGCAGCCGGAACCAGTGTGACTTTTCCTCGATCCGGGACGTGACTTCGCCCTTGAGCGGATCCTGCAGGGGATTGGTATACACCGTCCTGACGGGAAAGCAGCCTTTTTCGCGTTCCTGCGCCAGGTCCATGTTGCGGAACTCGGATTCGTTGTTGGGATCGTTGCGGGTCACGTCCAGCACCAGGCCGCTGGCGGTGCAGACATTGACCGGCGTGTCGTAGGGCAATGCCGTCACGTAGGGCGCGATCTTCTGGTAGTTCTCGCGTCCGAAACCGGGCAGGGCGAGCAGCTCCGACGCGTGCGTGATGAAGGTGTTCGGCGGCCGATAGGGTGGCACCTGCGTGAGATACAGCGTGTCCTCGCCGCCGGCGTTGCCGCTGGGCGCGATGTCCGTGTCTATCCAGTCCACCAGCAGGTCGGCATATCGCAGGTCGATGTCGAGGCTGGCGAGCAGCTTGCGGAACACTTCCGTCTGGTGCTCGTCGCCGATGAAGGCCTTCGTGTTCGGATCGAACTTCACCACGCTGTTGAGATTGAAGCGGCCGGCCATGTCTTCCAGCTGCGCGGCGATCCACACGCCGGTGCCTTCCAGCTCGACGGGCTGCTGGGTCTGGGCCCATGCCTGGGTGAATTCGGTCTGAGTCTCGCCGCCGTCCTGTTCCAGCGCGATGCTGGCGAGCGCCTCGGCCGCCATGCCGGCCTGCAAGGCTTCTTCCATGGTGTAGGTCGCCGCCGCGCGGCGCGCCGTCATCGCCTTGCTGTAGGTGATGGCGGCGGCGAGCAGCGTGGCCACGGCGAAGATCACGATGGCCACCAGCAGCGCGATGCCCCGTTGCCGCGAACGCCTCACGTCGGCACCTCGAAGATGCGCGTCACGCGGCCCCAGTCTTCGAGCACCACGGTGAATTCGATGGCGAGCGGCCGTGCCAGCAGCAACTCGTCGACGGTGAGCGGGCTCACCGGGCCATTCGCGACCCGCGCCGGCCAATCGTTGCGCCAGGTGCGCGTGACGGGATCGAGGAAGCGCACCTCGACCGAGGTGACTCTGGTGAGCAGCACGCGTTGCCGCGGTTCGCTGTTGAGCGCGGGGTCCAGCGACAACCAGTGATCGCGCACCAGCGTGCCTTCGGTGAAGCGGTAGCGCACGCGCTGCTCGGCGGGACGCTGGATGCCTGCGGGATTGCTCCAGCCGTTGCGCGAGAAAGTCACCAGCGTGTTGTCGCGGGCCGTCGCCACGATCGCGGGCTGCAGGTCGCCGGTGCCCTGCGTGTCGCGCGCGGCGCGCGGCGCGAGCTGCGCGAAGTCCTGGGCCACCACGCGCATGCCGCGCTGGATCTCGGTGACGCGATCCTGCGCCGTGGCCAGCGCGTCGCGTTCGATCATGGCCTGGTTGAGCGCGCGGTAGCCGATGGAAAACATGACGGCGGCGATGAACAGCGCCACCACCACCTCGATGAGTGTGAAGCCCGCGCGCCGCATCAGCGGTCCGGGGGCGGCTTGCCGCCCGGCGGGCCGGGAGTTACCGGCGTGCCGGTATCTCCAGGGGGCACGCCTGGAGCGCCCGGCGTACCCGGCGCGCCGTTGTCACCGCCGTTGTTGTTGCCCGACGAACCGGTACCCGCCCGGCCGCGCAGCGGCGCGGCGATCGCCTCGCGCCGGTCCGAGCGCGAGCTGGAAATGAAACCCGTCACGGTTGTGGTCCAGTTCAGTTTCGCGGTGTCACTGCCGCTCGATTCGCCTTCCTCGGTGACCTGGGCGCTTTCCTTCTCGCGCGTGCCGTTCTCGTCCTCCGCGTCCTCGCCGGTGGGACGCACGCGCACGTCGACGCGGAAAAGTCCTTCGACCATCGGCATTTCCGTGACTTCCTGTTCCCATTGCCAGCGCACGCCACCCATCTCGGCGTAATCCGTGCGCTTGCCCTCGACGGGAAACTGCTGGCCGATGCGCAACTCCGTGAGGCGGTTCAGCGCCACCCACTCGGCCAGCGTCTTGTCCTTGAGGTAACTGACATTGCTGGCCGAGGAGGTGATGGTGCCCAGCAAGGCGCCCGCGGACATGGCGACGATGGCGAGCGCGATCAGCACCTCGAGCAGCGTGAAGCCGTTTGGGGTCCGTTTCATGGCGTGGACGCGGTGCGCACCGGCGGGCCGGCCGGTTCGGTTTCACCCGGCAGCAGCAAGCGGATGTTGCTCTGCTCGTCGGTGTAGAGCCGCGCCTTGTCTTCGCCGCCGTCGCGGCTCAATTCCACCTCGAAGGACGACAGGTCGCCGTTCGAGAACACCAGCACCTGCGGGGAATAGTCCTCGATTTCCTTCTTGCGGCTGTCGAGCACGAGCTTGCGCCCCTCGACCACCACGGTGGGTGATATGCCCTCCGGAAAGTTGCGTTCGCGCAGAGCTTCGTCTTCCTCGACCGGGCGCCATTCGTTGCCCAGCACGTCGAATACCACGAAGGAATAGGCGCGATCGTTGATTCGGAAGCCGTAGTCCCGCGTCTGCAGCTCGGCCTGCTCGCGCACGTAGGAGAACAGCGCGTCCAGCCTCTCGGCTTCCTGGTCGAGCTCGGTGTCGCGGCGGTTGCTGCTGAACGTGATCAGCACCATCGCCGACACCAGGCCGATGATGGCGACCACGACCATGATTTCCATCAGCGAAAAGCCGCGCGAGCGCCGCGGCATTTTGGATCTACTGGTCGAGATTCCAGTTGCCAATGTCGGCATTTTCGCCTTCGCCGCCTTCCTGGCCGTCGGCCCCGAGCGTATAGAGATCGTATTCGAGGCCATGCGTTCCCGGGAAAACGTACTGGTACGGATTACCCCATGGATCGAGCGAGATGCGGCGCAAGTATCCGCCTTCACGCCAGTGACGCACCGTCGGATCGTTCGGACGCTGCACCAGGGCGTTCAGGCCGAGGTCGGTGCTGGGATACTTGAAGTTGTCGAGCCGGTAGAGCGTGAGGCCGGTTTCGATGGCCTGGATATCCGCCTTGGCCTTGTTGACCTGCGCCTTTCCCACGTTGCTGAAGACATTGGGCAGAATGACGGCCGCCAGCAATCCGATGATGACGACGACCACCATGATCTCGATGAGCGTGAAACCTCGGGCGTACCGATGCAGATGCTGGCGCGGAGTCATGGCGTTTCCACAGGCAAAAGGGCAGGGTCGAATCCGGTGGCGAATCATAGCAAATGAACGCTGAAGCCCAGTCGCGCGGGTTACCTGCCATCCTCAAGTCGCTCAATTGCGACCGGGGCTACGGGTTGGGCCTGCTGGCCGCCTGCGCGCTGCTGGCACTGCTGGAATTGGGCGGCGATCCGCTGCGCCTGGCCCTGAGATATGACCGCGACGCTCTGGCCCTGGGCGAGTGGTGGCGGGCGATCACCGCCCATTTCGTCCACCTGGATGCGGAGCACACGCTGCTCAACACCCTGGGCGTGGTGCTCATGTGGGCGCTGTTCGCGCGCGACTACACCCTGCCGCGCTGGGCGGCTATCTATCTTTCGTCCGCGCTGGCGATCAGCGCGGGACTGTGGATCTTCGATCCCGGCGTGCCGTGGTACGTCGGTGCCTCCGGTGCGCTGCACGGCGTGATGGCCGCGGGCACGCTGGCGCATTTGCGACGCCGCGACCTGGACAGCTGGATACTCGCCGTCATCCTGCTCGCCAAGCTCACCTACGAACAGGTCGCTGGCTCCATGCCGTTCGCCGGTGATGCCAGCACCGTCGTCGATGCGCATTTGTACGGAGCCATCGGCGGGCTGTCGCTGGCCCTGTTCCTGCGTTCGCGGCGCGAGCCGCAATGAGGCAGCCGGTATACTCCGCGCCCATGTCAAACCACTCGCTTGCATTCGTCTTCCCCGGCCAGGGCTCCCAGTCGATCGGCATGATGTCGAAACTCGTCGACCAGTCGCCGGTGGTGCGCGCCACCTTCGACGAGGCCTCTACGGTGCTCGGTTACGACCTCTGGCAGCTGTGTCAGCAAGGTCCCGCCGAAGACCTCAATTCCACCGAACGCACCCAGCCCGCCATGCTGACGGCAGGCATCGCCACCTGGCGGCTCTGGCAGGAGCGGCAGGGTCCGGCTCCCTCCGTCGTCACCGGTCACAGCCTCGGTGAATTCACGGCGCTGGTGGCCGCGTCGGCCATCGACTTCGCCACCTGCGTGGACCTGGTGAGATTCCGCGGCATGGTCATGCAGGAGGCCGTGCCGGCGGGCACGGGCGCGATGGCGGCGTTGTTAGGCCTCGAGGACGCGGACGTCGAGTCGGCCTGTGCCGAAGCCGCGCAGGGTGGCGGAGTCGTGGAGGCGGTCAATTTCAATTCTCCCGGCCAGGTGGTGATCGCCGGCGACAAGGCCGCGGTGTTGCGCGCCATCGAGGTGGCGAAATCCCGCGGCGCCAAGCGCGCCATCGAATTGCCGGTGAGCGTGCCCTCGCACAGCAGCCTCATGAAAGCCGCCGGCGCGCGGCTGGGCGAACGCCTGCAGGCCACCGAAATACGCGCACCGCGCATTCGCTACGTCAGCGCCGTCGATGCGCGCGCGCACGGCGCGCCGGACGACATCCGCGCGTTGCTGGTCCGCCAGCTCTCCAGCCCGGTGCGCTGGACCGCGACCGTCGCTGCGCTGACCGGCGAGGGTGCCCGGCACATCGTCGAGTGCGGTCCCGGAGGCGTGCTGGCCGGGCTCGTCAAGCGCATCGCGCGTGGCGGTGACACGCAGACGTTCGCGCTCGAATCCCCCGACAACTTCGCGGCCGCCATCCCGGCGGCCTCGGCCTGAAGGACAGACACATGCTCGAGAACAACACCGCCCTGGTGACCGGGGCCTCCCGCGGAATTGGACAGGCCATCGCCAAGGCGCTGGCCGGCGCAGGTGCCCGGGTGATCGGCACTGCGACCAGCGAGGCGGGCGCCGCGGGCATAACTTCGTGGCTTGGAAGCAACGGCCGTGGCGCCGTGCTGGACGCCGGGAACGCGGCCTCCATCGACGCGCTGCTGGCCGACCTGGACGCCCGCGACGAGATGCCCACCATCCTGGTGAACAACGCCGCGATCACCCGCGACACGTTGCTGCTGCGCATGAAGCCCGAGGATTGGGACGCGGTCATCGCCACCAACCTCACCAGCGTGTTCCGCCTGTCGAAAGGTTGCCTCAAGCGCATGATGAAGGAGCGACGCGGCCGGATCGTATCGCTGACGTCCATCGTCGGGCTCACCGGCAACCCCGGACAGGCCAATTACGCGGCCGCCAAGGCCGGTATCCTGGGGTTCACCAAGTCGCTGGCCAAGGAAATCGCCTCGCGCGGGGTCACCGTGAACGCGGTGGCGCCCGGGTTCATCGACACCGACATGACGCGCGCGCTCAACGACGAGCAGCGCAGCGCGCTCACGGCGCAAGTGCCCATGGCACGGCTCGGCACCGTCGATGACATTGCCGCGGCGGTGCTGTTCCTCTGCGGTCCTGGAGCCAGCTACATCACGGGTGAGACCCTGCACGTGAACGGCGGCATGTACATGGCCTGACGCGGGGGCTACTTTCCCTTACGGACGTGGGGAGTTTGCAACACTCAAATCCCCGAAAAACAAACAAAAACAAGCACTCACGATTTGACAGCGTGGCGGGGCGGCAAACCTTGCCCTAGAATACGCGCCCGCTGCGTGGCCCAGCCACGCAACACAAACAACTCCATTGAGGGCGAATCAGAAATGAGCACGGTTGAACAGCAGGTGAAGGCGATCGTCGCAGAACAGTTGGGCGTCAAGGCAGAGCAGGTAGTGAATGACGCTTCGTTCGTGGACGACCTCGGAGCCGATTCGCTCGATACGGTCGAGTTGGTGATGGCGCTCGAAGAAGAGTTCGAGATCGAGATCCCGGACGAGGACGCCGAGAAGATCACCACCGTGAGCCAGGCGATCACCTATATCTCCGATCGTCGCAAGTCCTGATAGACCCCTTCGCGGCCGCGCGGTACTGATCCGCGCGTGCTCCGCATTCCAATTGCCCTGACTTCACAGAGGATAGTGTGTCCAAGCGACGCGTCGTCGTTACCGGGCTCGGTATCGTTTCGCCGGTAGGCAGTGACATCAAGACGGCCTGGGAGTCGATCCTGGCCGGCAGGAGCGGCATCAAGCCGATCACGCGGATCGACGCCACACCCTTCGCCACGCGTTTCGCGGGCGGAGTCGAAGGCTTCGACGTCGCGGCGTACATCACGCCGAAGGAAGCCCGGCGCATGGACCCGTTCATGCACTACGGCATGGGTGCGGGCATCCAGGCGGTGGCGGATTCCGGCATCGACTTCACCAAGGAAGACGGCGATCGCTGCGGAGCCATCATGGGCTCAGGGATAGGTGGCCTGGCGGGCATCGAGGAAGAGGCCATCACCTGGGAGCGAACCCACAATCCCAAGAAGACCTCGCCGTTCTACATCCCCAGCACCATCGGCAACATGGTCGCGGGTCACCTGTCCATCCGCTTCGGGCTGCGGGGCCCGAACCTCGGCGTGGTCAGCGCCTGCACGACCTCGACGCACGCCATCGGCATTGCCATGCGCTGCATCCAGTACGGCGATGCCGACATCATCATCGCCGGCGGATCCGAGTGCGCCACGACGCCCACGGCGCTGGCCGGGTTCAGCCAGGCGCGCGCGCTCTCCGAACGCAACGACGACCCGCAGGGCGCTAGCCGTCCCTGGGACAAGGACCGCGACGGCTTCGTCATGGGTGACGGCGGCGGCGCGCTGATCCTCGAAGAACTGGAACGCGCCAAGGCGCGCGGCGCCCGCATCTATGCCGAGGTCATCGGCTTCGGCATGAGCGGCGATGCCTACCATGTGACGGCGCCGCCGGAAGACGGCGCGGGCGCGCGGCTGGCCATGGTCAACGCGCTGCGCGATGCCAGGCTCAATCCCACCGACATCCACTATCTCAACGCGCACGCGACGTCGACGCCGCTGGGCGACAGGGCCGAGACCGTGGCCATCAAGCAGGCCTTCGGCGACTATGCGTACAAGCTGCCGGTGAGCTCGACCAAGTCGATGACCGGGCACTTGCTGGGCGCGGCCGGCGTGGCGGAGGCGATCTTCTGCATCCTCGCCATCCGCGACAACGTGGCACCGCCGACGACCAACTACCACACGCCGGACCCGGACTGCGATCTCGACTACGTGCCGAACACGGCGCGCCAGGTCGCGATCGAGGCGGCGCTGTCGAACTCCTTCGGCTTCGGCGGCACCAACGGCTCGCTGATCTTCCGCCGCTTCAAGGGCTGAAGTCTCCCGCACCGGCGAGCGTGGACGCCCGCGTACCTCTCATCAGCAAGGTCGCGGTTCCCGGCGCGACGTTGCGCATGCTCGCGGCCGCGGAGCCGGCCCGGTTCCCGGTGTACCTCGACAGTGCCGCGCAGGGACCGCTGGCCCGCTACAGCATGCTGGCCTTCGATCCTCGCGAGAACCTGAGGCGCGACGCGGCCGGCGCCCTGCAATGCACGCAGTGCGAGACCCGCCCCGGCGGCTTCATCGACAATCTCGATGCGTGGTTGCGCCGCGAGCGCGTGCCGCGCGACGCTGCCAAGCCGCTGCCTTTCCTCGGCGGATGGCTGGTCTATCTTTCCTATGAAATGGCCGCGGAAGTCGAACCGGTGTTGCGCCTGCCGCCGTCTGACGACCCGTTGTCGGCCTTCGCGCTGCGGGTGCGTCACCTCGCCGTGTACGACCACGCCGCGGATACGGTGTACGCCGTTTCCGAGGATGGCGATGCCGCCATGCACGCGCGCCTGGTCGAGCAACTGGTGGACGCGGCCCGGCAGCCCGTGACGAATACCGGAGACAATCCGCGCGTCGATCGCTGGGTGGAAGAGCCGCCCGAGCTGTTCCTGGCGCGCGTGGTGCGCGCCAAGGAATACATCGCGGCGGGTGACGTCTACCAGGCAAACCTGTCGCGGCCCTGGCGCCTGCGGCTGCGCGAAGGCCAGGACAGCCGCCGCGTGTACGAGGCATTGCGCCGTGCCAACCCGGCGCCGTTCGCGGCCAGCGTGCACTTCGGCGGCATGGCCATCCTGTCCTCGTCGCCGGAGCGGCTGCTCAGGATCGAAGGGCGCGAACTGTCGACGCGGCCGATCGCCGGCACGCGCCGGCGCACCGGCGACCCGGGCCAGGACCTGCGCGACACGGCCGAACTGATCGCGCATCCCAAGGAACGCGCCGAACACATCATGCTCATCGACCTCGAGCGCAATGACGTCGGCCGCGTCTGCGAGGCCGGCAGCGTGAAGGTCGACGAATACATGGTCACCGAGACCTACGCCCACGTGCATCACATCGTGTCCAACGTGCGCGGCAACCTGCGCACCGATGCGACTGCCGTCGACGCGCTGCGGGCGTTGTTTCCCGGCGGCACCATTACCGGGTGCCCCAAGATCCGCTGCATGCAGATCATCGCCGAGCTGGAAGGCGAGGGGCGCGGCGCCTACACGGGTTCGCTGGGATGGATCGGCACCGATGGTGACGCGGACTTCAACATCCTGATCCGCACGATCACGGTGCGTGGTGACCGCATCGACCTGCGCGCCGGCGCCGGCATCGTCGCGGATTCCATCCCGGACCGGGAGCTCGAAGAGACGCGCGCCAAGGCGCTCGGCATGTTGCGCGCCTTCGAGCCCACATGAACGAGAATCTCGGCACCTGGATCGACGGCGTCGCCGCCACCTCCGTGCCGGCCGACGACCGCGGCCTGCATTACGGCGACGGCGTGTTCGAGACCGTGCTGCTGCGCGCCGGCAGGCCGCGTTTCCTCGCGGCGCATCTCGAACGGCTGCGCCGTGGCCTGGAGCGACTGGGCATCGCGTTCGCGGACGAAGCCGGCCTGCAGGCCGACATCGCCCGCGCCGCGTCGTTTGCGCCACCGCGCGCCATTCTCAAGATCGTGATCACGCGCGGCAGCACGCAGCGCCGCGGCTATGCGCCGGCCGGTTTCGTGCGGGCGCGGCGCATCGTTTCGTTGTGGGAGACGGCGGCGCTCGAACCCGAGCTGCTGGAGAAGGGTGCCGAGCTGCGCATCGCAACGCTGCGCCTGCCCGAATACAGCGCGCTGGCCGGCGTCAAGCATCTCAACCGGCTGGAAAACGTGCTCGCCGCCGCCGAGAACGGCGGTGCACCCACGTTCGACGCCTTGCTGCTCGACACGGCGGATCACGTGGTCTCGGGCACGGCCTGCAATGTCTTCGTCGTCAATTCCGGCGCGCTGCTGACGCCGCCCGTGGATCGCGTCGGCATCGCGGGCGTGATGCGCGGCATCGTGCTGCGCGAAGCACCGCGGCTGGGCATGGCGGCCGAGTCTCGCCTGCTGACGCTGCCGGATGTCCGCGGCGCGGACGGGATGTTCGTCACCAATGCACGCATCGGGGTTGTGCCGGTGCGGCGCGTCGGCGAGCATGGGATCCCCATGAGTCCTGTCGTTGCCCGGCTTGCCGCCCACGTCGAGTCCCTCGATGCGTAAGCTGCTGCTGGTATTCGCCGGCCTGCTGCTCGTCGCCGTCGCCGCGGCGGCTATCTACTGGCAGCGCAGCAACGCCATGATGCGCGCTCCCGGTCCGCATGCGCAGGCCTTGCAGCTGCAGGTGCCGCCGGGAGCCACGGTGCGCGCGGTGCTGGCGGAGCTCGACAGCCGCGGCGCACTCGCGGACCGCCGTGGAGTGGAATTGCAGTTGCGCCTGCGCGGCACGCCGCAGGTCAAGACCGGCAGGTACGAAATCCCCGCGCACGCCAGCCCCGAACAGATCCTGCAGCAACTGGCCGAGGGCCGCGTACTGCTCGAAACCCTGACCGTGGTCGAAGGCTGGACCTTCGGCGACATGCGCCGCGTCGTCGAGGCGCACCCCGGCATCAAGGCCACGCTGCGCGGCAAGAGCACGGCCCAGTTCATGGAGGCCATCGGGCACGCGGGTGAACATCCCGAAGGCCGTTTCTTCCCGGACACCTACCGCTTCGCGGCGGGAACCACCGACCGCGACCTGTTCGCGCTGGCCTATCGCAAGATGTCCGAGGCGCTGGAGGAGGCGTGGTCGCGGCGCGCCGCCGGACTGCCGCTCGGCAATGCCTATGAAGCGCTCACGCTGGCGTCGATAGTCGAAAAGGAAACGGGCCTCGCCAGCGAGCGTCCGCGCATCGCCGGCGTCTTCATCACGCGCCTGCGTCGGCACATGCGCCTGCAGACCGATCCCACGGTGATCTACGGCCTGGGTGAGACCTACGACGGCAACATCCGCAAGCGCGACCTGCAGACCGATACGCCATACAACACGTACACGCGCGCCGGCCTGCCGCCCACGCCCATCGCGCTGCCGTCACGCGAAGCCCTCGACGCCGTGGTGAATCCGCTCGAGACGGGCGATATCTTTTTCGTCGCCACCGGACTCGGCGATGGATCCCACGTGTTCTCGGCCACGCTCGAAGAGCACAATGCCGCGATCGCCCGTTTACTGGCACGACAGAGAGGCAACAGGACGCCATGACCCAGGCCCGCTTCATCACGCTCGAAGGAATCGAAGGCGCGGGCAAGACCACGGTGGCGGATCGCATCACGCAGTCGCTGCGCTCGCGCGGCATCACGCTGCACGCCACGCGTGAACCCGGCGGCACCAAGGTGGCGGAGCGCATCCGCGCGCTGGTGCTGGACCGCGGCGAGGAACTCATCAGCCCCACGGCCGAAACGCTGCTCATGTTCGGCGCGCGCCAGGTGCACGTCGACAATCTCATCCGGCCGGCGCTGGCGCGCGGCGAATGGGTGTTGTGCGATCGCTTCACCGACGCCACGCATGCGTACCAGGGCGGCGGCCGGGGAGTGGACCGCGCGCTCATCGAACATCTCGCCAGGGCGGTGCACGGCGACCTGCAGCCGGATTGCACGCTGCTGCTCGACGTGCCGGTGCGCGTGGGCCTCGAACGCATGCAGGCACGGCGTGGCGCCATCGACCGCTTCGAAGTCGAATCGGCGCAATTCTTCGACCGCGTACGCAATCGCTACCTCGAACTCGCGCGCACGTCGCCCAAGCGCTTCCGCATCATCGACGCCACGCAGGATCTCGACATGGTCTGCAATGCCGCGATCAACGCGCTGGAAGAGGCGCTCGGCCTGCCGCCGGTGAGTACGCGATGAGCTCGAAGCCGTTGCCCGAGTGGTTCCGTCCCGCCTGCCAGGAAGTGGAGGCGGCTTTCGCCGCCGGCCGCCTCACACACGGCATCCTCATCCACGAGGATCCGGGCGCGGGCGGACTGGAGCTTGCGCGCTGGATCGCGCAGCGCCTGAATTGCCAGGACGCAAAACGCGCGCCCTGCGGCGAATGCCAGCAGTGCCAGTGGATCGCCACCGACCAGCATCCCGACGTCGCGCGCCTGTCGCCGCTGGAGGACTCGCAGTACATCCTCACGGAAGCGGTGCGCGACCTCATCTCCGAGTTGTGGCTGACATCGCACGGGCGCGGCTACAAGGTGGCGGTGATCTCACCCGCGGATACTTTGTACGCCAACGCCGCCCATTCGCTGCTCAAGACACTCGAGGAGCCTCCGGCGCGCACACTGCTGCTGCTGGTCACGAGCCAGCCTTCGCGGCTGCTGGCGACGATCCGCAGCCGTTGCTCCCGGCTGCGCCTCAAGGGCCCGAGCCGCCAGGAGGCGGCGAGTTTCCTCGAGTCCGCGCGCGGACCCGGCCCGTGGGACGAGGCGCTCGCGGCCACGGGCGCCGGACCCTTCGCGCTGCTGGATACCGATCCGGTCGCGCTGGCCAAGCTGCGCCAGGACACGCTCAGCACCATAGGGGACATCGGCAGCGGCAAGATCCAGCCGCCGGGCGTCGCAGAACGCTGGGCCGACCGCAGCCACGCGAAGGACCTGCCGGTGCGCCTGGCCTGCCTTGAGATCTGGGTCACAGATCGCATCCGGGAAACTGCGTCAATCCGCGACGCAACTCACTTGTCAGGGCACGGCAGGCCATCGAATATATGTCGCCTGTTCGAACTCTCCGACGCCATCCGCGACATGCGCAAGCTCTCCCTGACATCGATCAACAAGGCCATGGCGGTCGAATCGCTGCTGTGGCGCTGGGCGGCGCGGCCGTGAGTGAAAGAACGGGACGCACCGGCGCCAACAAGCCGGGCCTGCTGACGCTCACCATCAAGGACAAGAGCGCGCTGTACCTGGCCTACATGCCGTTCGTGAAGAACGGCGGCCTGTTCATCCCGACCAACAGCAATTACCGCCTCGGCGACGAGGTGTTCATGCTGCTCAACCTCATGGGCGAGGACGAGAAGCTGCCGGTGGCGGGACGCGTGATCTGGCTGACGCCCAAGGGCGCGCAGGGCAAGCGCACCGCCGGCATCGGCGTGCAGTTCTCCGACCAGGACCGCGGGCAGACGCAGAAGAAGATAGAGACCTACCTGGCCGGCGCGCTCGCCGGCGACAAGGCCACGCACACCATGTAGCAACGGGCCGCGCCGGCCTGTTTGCATTCTGCTTCGTTTCGAGTAGCGTCGCGCGCGCGTGAATCGAAAGCCGCTGCCTTCCACGAATCCGTCGAATCGTCTCCTGCCTGGCCTCCAGGTGCTGCGCACCTACCAGCCGAAGTGGTTCGCGAAGGACGTGGCGGCCGGCCTCGTGCTCACCGCCATGCTCGTGCCCGTCGGCATTGCCTATGCGCAGGCCTCGGGACTGCCCGGGATCCACGGGCTGTACGCCACCATCGTGCCGCTGCTCGTGTACGCGCTCGTGGGACCCAGCCGGATCCTGGTGCTGGGCCCGGACTCGGCACTGGCGGCCATCATCCTGTCGGTGGTGCTGCCGCTCTCGGCCGGCGATCCGCAGCGCGCCGTGGTGATCGCGGGCGCGATGGCCGTGGTGTCCGGCCTGGTGTGCATCCTGATTGGCGCCCTGAAGCTGGGATTCATCACCGAATTGCTGTCCAAGCCCATCCGTTATGGGTACATGAACGGGATCGCGCTCACCGTGCTCATCAGCCAGCTGCCCAAGCTGTTCGGCTTTTCGATCGAGAACGCCGGGTTCCTCGAGGACATCGCGCTCATCTTCAAGGCCATCGCCAATGGCCAGGCCAACTGGGCGGCATTCGCAGTGGGCGCGGCGACACTCGCGGCCATCCAGTTGCTCAAACGGTTCAAGCGGCTTCCCGGGTTGCTGCTGGCCGTCGTGGCCGCGACGATCGTCGTCGGCGCGTGGAACCTCGACGTCACGCAGGGTGTGCAGGTACTCGGTCCGCTGCCGCACGGATTGCCGGAGTTCGCCTTGCCGCTGATCAGCTACGCCGACCTGGGCGCGGTGACCGTCGGCGGCTGCGCGGTCGCCATGGTGTCGTTCGCCGATACCAGCGTCCTGTCGCGGACCTACGCGGCCAAACTACACCGGCCCGTGGATCCCAACCAGGAGATGATCGGCCTGGGCGCCGCCAATTTCGCCGCCGGGTTCTTCCAGGGATTTCCGGTCAGCACCAGTTCCTCGCGCACGCCCGTGGCCGAGGCCGCCGGCGCGCAGACGCAGCTCGCGGGAGTGGTGGGCGCCGTGGCGGTGGCGTCCTTGCTGTTGCTGGCACCAAATCTGCTCGCGAAGCTGCCGAGCAGCGCGCTCGCGGCCGTGGTGATCGCCGCGGCCATCGGGCTGTTCGAGTTCGCGGACCTGCGCCGCATCCTGCGCATCCAGGCGTGGGAGTTCTGGCTGTCCATGGCCTGCTTCGCGGGGGTCGCGGTCTTCGGCGTGGTCCGCGGCATCGGGATTGCGGTGGTCATCGCCGTCATCGAGTTCCTCTGGGACGGCTGGCGCCCGCACCACGCCATACTGGGCCGCGTCGAAGGCATACGCGGCTTTCACGACACCAAGCGTTACCCGAACGCGCGCCGCATACCCGGGCTGGTGCTGTTCCGCTGGGACGCGCCGCTGTTCTTCGCCAACGCCGAACTCTTCCACCAGACCGTGCTGGAGGCGATCGAGGAGTCACCGACCGAGGTGCAGAGGATCGTCATCACCGCCGAACCCGTGACCAGCATCGACGTCACCTCCGCCGACATGCTCGGCCTGCTCGAGCGTCAGCTGAAGGAGTCCGGCATCGAGCTGCACTTCGCGGAAATGAAGGACCCGGTCCTGGACAAGCTGAAGCGATTCGAGCTGTTCGGCCGGTTCGGCGAACGCAGTTTCCATCCGACCATCGGTGCCGCGGTCGATGCCTATCTTTCGGACTACGACGTGGACTGGAAATCCGAAGGAATCATCACCGAGTAGCGTCAGCCGGGCCGGCGCATCGGCAGCGACGAGGTCGTGATGCCGCCCTTGAGCACGTACGCGTCGAAGCCGCGCTCGGAGAGGATGAACGCGGCGGCGGAGGAGCGCCGGCCGGTGTCGCAGACCACCACGTAGGGCGTCTTGCGATCGAGCGCATTGAGCTTGAGCCGCACGAAATACAGCGGGATGTTGATCGAACCCTCGAGCGCCAGGTTCTGGTACTCGGACGGCAGGCGCACGTCGAGCCACACGCCCTTGTTCTGCACGATCTTGAGCGCCTGCTGCTCGTCCACCCAACGCAGCAGCGGCTCGTGCATGAGGTCGCGGAAATCCTGCTTGTTGAGCCGCATGAGCACGCCGTCGGAAAGCATGGTGACGGTGGCATTGCGCTTGGCCTCGGCGATCAGCGCCTCTTCGCCGAAGGTCTCGCCCACGCCGAGCTCGGCGAGCTTGATGCCCTTCTGGTTGAGCGGCGATTCACGCGTGACCAGGCACTTGCCCTGCACGATGGCGTAGAAGTAGTCACCCTCGTCACCCTGCTTGATGACCACTTCGCCGGCACGGTACAGCTGCCGGTTCATGCGCATGAAGATGGCCTGCAGATTGGCGGGCGGGATGCGATGGAAGGCCTTGGTCTGCAGCAGCGTGGTCATCCAGTCGCTGTCGTCCGAACTCGCGCCGAAGGTGGCCTGCAACTCGCCGACCTCGTAGCTGCCGGTCTGGTCCCAGGTGATCATCACGTCGAGCAGGTCGGCGTCGATGGCCAGGTAGTCCACGTCTTCCACCGCGCGCGCGGTGACCTTGCGCGGCACGCTCTGGTTGAGCGGCGCGCGCGCGTCGGCGCTGCCGCCCTCGATCATGCCGATGGTGCGGCCGTTCTCGCTGAGCTCCACCATGCCGCTGATGACCCAGATGGTGCGCTTGTCGGAATCGCCTTCCTTGAACAGGGTGCGGCCGGCGGTGATCTGCTTGACGGTGACCTTCTTGGCGAGCGCGTGCAGGTTCTCCCGCTTCATTCCTTCGAGCGGGGTCAGGGAGCGCAGCAGTTCTACGCTGACTTCACGGGGATCGGACATGGCTCGATGCTAACACGCCACCTGTCGTGCCTCAGGCGCCGGCGCGAAGTTCCGACCATCCCTCGTCGGGCGTGAACCTCGGGCCATGTGCGCGCGCGAGATCCGTCAGTCGCGCCACCACGGCGTCGACGCCACGCTTGCGAGCGTAGGTGAGCGGGCCACCGCGGAAAGGGGCGAATCCCGAGCCGAAAATGACGCCAGCGTCGATGAGATCGGCGTCCGCGACGATCCTTTCGCGCAACACCGCGGCGCATTCGTTGGCGAGAGCGAGGATCAGCCGGTCCTCGAGATCGGCCGGCGGCGGCGCGGGTTTCGCCGAGGATTTCACCGCCTTGCCATCCTTCCAGACGTAGAAACCTTCGCCACTCTTGCGTCCGAGCTTCTTGGCGGCGATCAGTGCGTCGAGGCGAGAGGTGTCGGGTTTCTGCTTGCCGAGTGCGCCGCTGACGATGTCGCCCACGTGTTTGCACACGTCGAGTCCGACCACGTCGGCCAGTTCCACGGGCCCCATGGGCATGCCGTAACGCAACGCGGCTTCGTCGATGGTCTCGATCGGGATGCCGTCCTGCAGCGCGAACATGGCCTCGTAGAGATACGGCACCAGCACGCGGTTCACGAGGAAGCCGGGCGCGCTCTTGCACGGCAGCGGCAGCTTGTCGATGCGCCGCGTGAACGCGATGGCCTTCTGCACCGCGTCTTCGCTGGTGGCTTCACCGCGCACGATTTCCACCAGCGGCATCTGCGCCACTGGGTTGAAGAAGTGGATGCCGACCAGGCGGCCCGGATCGGGCAGGTTGTCGTCGAGCTGCTCGAGCATGATCGACGAGGTATTCGACGCCAGGATGGCGTTGTCATTCATGCGCGGCTCGAGCCGTGCGAACAGCTCGTGCTTGGCCTTGACGTCCTCGAAGATGGCCTCGATGACCACGTCGGCGCCGGGCACGCCATCTCCCGCCACGTCGGCGGTGATGCGCGTCATGAGCTCGGCCGCCTTGCCGGGGTCCTTGTAGCGTTTCTCGAATCCTTCGCGCGCGCGCACCAGGGCCGGCTGGATGAATTTCAGCTCGCGATCCTGCAGCGTCACGTTCAGGCCGCGTTGCGCGCACCAGGCGGCGATGTCACCGCCCATGACTCCGGCTCCCACCACGTGCACCCGAGCCAGCGGTACCTTGGCCTTGCCACCGAGGTTTTTGAGGCGATCCTGCAGCAGGAACACGCGCACCAGGTTGCGCGAGGTCTCGCCGACCATGAGCCGCGCGATGGATTGCGCCTCGGCGACGTAGGCCCGTTCACCGCGCGCGCCATACCGGCTCCACAAGTCGATGATGGCGTATGGCGACGGATAGTGTTCCGGCCGCGCGCGACCGCGCACTTGTGCCAGCAATTGCCGGCGGACCACGCGGCGCAACAGCGGCAGCGACAGGATGCGGTCGAGCAGCGGCGCCTTGCGCGGCTTCGGCTGGCGCGCGATGAGCTCGCGCGCGGCGGCCTCGGCGTCCGCGGGAAACACCAGCCGGTCGACGAAGCCGGCACGCCGCGCCTGGTCGGCCCGCAGGGCCTTGCCGGTGAGCATCATCTGCATGGCCGCTCGCACGCCGCCGATGCGCACCGCTCGCACCGTGCCGCCGAAGCCCGGGTGGATGCCCAGCATCACCTCGGGCAGGCCCACCGAAAAGTTGTCACCCTTGATGCCCACGCGATACCGGCAGGCCAGCGCGAGCTCGAAGCCGCCGCCGAGCGCAAATCCATGGATGATGGCCACCGTGGGGCAGGGCAGCGCCTCGAGGGCATCGAGGATCTTCTGCGCGCCGCGCACCATCTCCACGCCCTGCGCCTCGTTCTCGAGCGCCACGAACTCCTTGACGTCGGCGCCGGCGACGAACCCGCTCTTCTTGGCGGAGCGGATCACCAGGCCGCGCAGCTTCGTCGACGCCAGCGTCTTCAGGTGCGAGTCGAGCTCCAGCAGCGCATCACGCGACAGGACATTGGTGGAGGTACCGGGCTTGTCGAACGTGAGCCAGGCAATGCCATCGGCATCGACTTCACGGGCCCAGGCGGCCGGGGCGGAACTGTTCATGGCATCGAACCTAGGCTACTGCGGTCTGCGACGCCACTGCGCCGCGGACATTGAAGTCGCAGAGGATGGGACGGTGATCCGAAAAGCGTACGTCCGGCACCTGGAAGTTGGTGACCTCGATCTCCTTGCTGACCAGCACGAAGTCGAGCTCGATGCGCGGGATACGCGCCGGGAAGGAAGGCAGGTTCTTCTCGTTGGCGCTGCGCAGGCCGGCCGCGCGCATGAACAGGTAGATTTCGTGCGTGCCCCAGAAGGTGTTGAAGTCCCCGGTCACGATCACCGGCTTGTGCGACTTGATGATGAGGTCGTGCAGGTAGCGTAGCTGGTATTGCCGCTGGCGGTATTTCAGGGCCAGGTGCACGAGGAAGATGCACACATTGTCGAGCTCGAGCTCGATGATGAGCCGCTTGATGCCGGTGTCGAAGTAATGGAAGCGCTCGCCCTCGACGCGCGGCGCGGCCAGGAACGCGTTGCCCTGCTTGCGCACGATGGGCATGAGGTTGTTGATCGAGCTCTTGCCGTACTTGCACTCGTAGGTGCTGTAATGGCCGAGCGACTCGGCGATGTGTTCGGCCTGGTTGAGCATGCCGCTGCGGACCGAGCCGATGTCCACCTCGATGAGCCCGACGATGTCGGGATCCTGTTCCTTCACGAAGCTCGTGATGTTGTCGAGCACCCTGCGGCTGGATCGCAGATACCCCGCGCCCGGGAACGGCAGGTGGAAAGCCGGACCCGTGCCCGTGGCATAACGAATGTTGTAGACAAGCAGGCGCAAGGGGATGGGATGCTATCGTTGCGGCGCACAAATGTGGAGTGGGCGCCAGCGTAGGGGACTAAACTACACTCAGGCAACGCTCTGGATCGGTCGTCATGTCACAAAACAATCCAATTCGATTGTTCGTCACGCATGCGTGGGAGACCTCCGACGAGTATCTGCGGATATTCGAATACCTGGAGAGCGCGCGGAACTTCTTCTACAAGAATTCTTCCGCGCCCGACAAGGCGCCCGCGGGAGGCAAGGAGGCCGACCGGGAAGAGTGGCGCAAGCAGATCGCGCCGGCCGAATGTGTGATTGCCCTTCCGGGTTTGTACCGGCAAAAGGCCGATGAATTGTTGTTCCAGATGACCTTCGCCAAGGCTTCCGACAAGCCCGTCATCCTCATGAAGCCCTTTGGCGCCAACCAGGTGCTGCCCACGGCGATCACGTCGCTCTCGGACCAGGTGGTCGACTGGGACGGGCGCGCGCTGGTCGATGCCATCAAGGCGCAGGCGCGCCACGAAGAGTCCCAGCGCTGGGACACCATCGAGTTCAAGCTGGACTAGCTAACTATCGCGCGCGTATCGCCGCGCATCGTCCGCGCGGGGCGCGGGCGCGAGGTTCAACCTTCGGCGGCGAACAACTGCACCACGGCGGCACCGGCACCCGGGACCGGCAGCGGCAACTCCAGCTCCTGCTGGCGCGTCATGCGGCAGAACATGCGCACGATCACGGCGGCGTGGCGCTCGGCTTCCTCGACGGACATCTTGCGGATGGTGGCGCGCACCGCATCTTCACCGCGCATCGGGCGTTCACGCTGGATCTGGCTCGAGAGTTCTATGAATTGCAGCCGCCATTCGTGCGGCACGTCGTCGGCTTCGATATTGGCGAGGCATTGGCGCCATGCGCCTTCGAGGCGCTCCTTGATCGCGCCGGAGCGGGCGAGGTGAAGCGTGGCAGATTCGAGCCGGTCGTAAACACGCGTCATGAGGGGTTTCATTAGCATCAGGTGCGGCGCGGCAATTCCCCTTTTGCGCCTGAAACCTGACGTAACGCCTTTAGTTGTTGTTGTAGCGGAGACCCTGATCCGTCAATGGTGTGCGACGCAAATATAGCGCGACGTCTATCAATTGCAACGGCCAATCCGTGCAGACAGGCGTCGTGAATGGCGCCGGAAGACCAGGGCGCCTAGCAACATGAGCGTGAAGAGTTCGAAAGACCCGCCTCCACCACCGCCACCCGAGCTGCCGCCGGGAGTCGGGGAGGGCGCGGGGGGAGTGGGAACCGGGTTGGTCGGGGTGGTCCCCGACGTGATGGGCGGCGCGCAGGCCGCGCTGCCGCCCGACGCCGGCGCCTCGGTCGATACGTCATCGGGCATGACGATGACCTGTGCGGAATCGGCCCGGCCCAAGTCATCCGTGACCGTAACCTCGAGGATCACGAGGCCCGAAACCGGGGCCTGGACGGTGGCTACGGCGGTGGTTGCGCCTGAAATCGGTGGGGGATTGCTCGCCGGCGAGACCACCGACCAGGAATAACCCGTCACCGTGCGCCCGCAGGCGGCGGTACTGGCGGAGGCATCGAAGCTGGCCGGCTGGCCCGGCGACAGGTTGTCCGGCGGCGCGATGGCGGCAATAGGCCTGCCGGCGGCGGTGACGGAGTTGGCGGCATCGACCATGCCGGCGCCACAGACCTCCGTGGTGCACAGGCATTGCTCGAGCTGGACGTCCAGGGTGTCCACCGGCTCGTGGCAGGCCTGGAGGTTTGGCGCGTCAGCGACCGTCAACGGAAACGGGCGGGCACCTTCGCGCAGCCGGTCCAGCATTTCGGCGGTGGAGAGGTTGAAGTTCTCCGCGAGCATCAGGGCCGCGACGCCCGAGACGATGGGCGCAGAGAAACTGGTGCCCAGGTTGAAGTTGGTCTGGCTCGTATAGATGTTCGCGCCCGGGTTGGTCGTGCCGCTGTTCGAGGTGGTATCGAGTGAAAACAGGCAGGGCCCGCCGTTGACGTTGACGCAATTGCCACCCGGCGCGGCGATGGCCACCTCCGGGCCCAGGTTGCTGAAACCCACCTTGCTGCCGGCATGGCGGATGGCCGCGATCGCCGCAACACCGGGGCAGTTGGCCGGTGAAGAGACCACGGTGCCTTCGTTACCGGCCGAAATGACCACCAGCACCTTGTGCTCGGTCAGCTCCTGGATCACGTCGAGGTAGCTCGGTTCGCAGGGGCTGGTCGCGCCCAGGCTCATGTTGAGGATGCGGGCCGGCGTCGGGTTGTCGGGCACGCCGGCGACGGGCAGGCCCGCCGCCCAGCGCATTCCCGCGATGATGTCGCTGTCCTTGCCGCCGCACTTGCCGAGCACGCGCACCGGCAGGAGGAAGGAATTCCAGCTGACGCCGGCCACACCCACGCCGTTGTTGCTCAACGCGCCGATCATTCCTGCGACGCGGGTGCCGTGCCAGCTGCTGTCGGAGGCCAGGCAGCCGAAGAACGCAGGGTTGTTCTGGTCGCTGATCAGTATCCAGTCGCCGGGATCGGACGGGTTGGCATCGCGGGCCGTGTCGTCATTCGCCTGGTCGATGCCGCTGACGAAGTCGTAGCCGGGCAGCAGCTTTCCGCCGCGGTCGCCGCGGCCGAGGTCCGGGTGGTCGTAGAGGATGCCGGTGTCGAGCACGGCGACCACGACACCATTGACGCCTTGGCCCTGATCCCAGGCTGCAATGGCATTTATCGCGGAGGGCTGGGTCGCCTGCAGGTACCACTGGCCACCGAACAAGGCGTCGTTGGGAATCGTGGCGTGCGGGTAGCGGCGTCGATCCAGCGCGACGTACTCGACCTGCGGGTCGGCGCGCAGCCGCTCGAGATCAGCCTCGGGCGTGCCATTGGCGGACACGATGCGGCTGGCCAGCAAGTTCCCGGAGATTTCGCGCCTGAGCTCCACGGCGACCCCGGTGCGCTTGGCCAGCGACGCCGTACGGGCCGAGGGTGTCGACGACTTGGCCGTGGCCGCGGCAGTCGGCGCCGCTTCACGCCGCAGCTTGACGATGACATCCAGCGACTGGATCGGCGCCGCGGCGTCGACGTGCGCATCGTGCCGAACCGGATTGTCTTCGGCCAATGCCACGAGTGGCGCTTGCAACGCGACCAGGGTCATCAGGACGGCCATGCGGCCCGAGAGCATCGACATATGAGTCCTTCGCCAGCGCATGCCACAACGTGGCTCCTGCGATTCTGTGGCGAGCAAGGCCACGGCGGGTTCCCAGTTTGCGGGATCGTTATCTGGCCCGCAGAATCTCACTGACTTCGCATAATGTATATTATGGTAAGTTTCATATTCATTGAGGCGCCATACGCGCTGCCGCTGGCAAACGATTGCTTGCGGCTCTCTACCGCTGGCCTCCGCCCTGCGCCGGGAATTTCTCGAGCAGATCGGCGACCGCGCTCGAGATGAGCGCCTGGTCCGGCGGTCCACCTTTTCCAAGCTCGCGCGATACACGTCCGTTCCACATCTCGGCGTTGCGCGCCGGATCGATGGCACGCAGCACCAGCGTGCCTTCGCGGACGTTCTTCGCGTCCGGACTGCTCACGCCGACGCCCGCGGCGCCGCTGCTGCCGACGCCACCCATGCCGATGCCAATGCGGAACGGGTTCGATTTGAGCTTCTCGGCCGCGGCAGTTTCGTACTGCAGGACCAGGTCCGGTTTGGCTCCCGCGACGGCCTCCGCGTAACCCTTGCGCTGCAATTCGTTGGTGATGGCGCCGCGGATGTTGCTGTCGAGGATCGAGACAGGCTGGCCGTCGGCCGGCCCCGGGTCCCAGGCGAAGGTCTTGTAGGCGGTGAAGTCGGCCTGGGGGTTCTGCATCGAATGCACCGGTGGCGGCGCCGACGTGCAGCCCGCGACCAGGATCAGGACACCCACAACGAGACCCGAGGTTACGGGGAGCGCGTACCGGTATGGGGAATAGTTCATAAGGCAACTCCTTGCCGTGAACAGGCATCACGAGCGCCGCAGGGAGGCCAGCTTAGGCCCGTTTCTCCGACGATTCGTATAGGACTTCCGGGTCGCCTTTTGGGCGCCCCGCCATGCACAATCACACGCTGCTCACACGTGGGAGTTGGCATGAACAAGCGCGCGACACTCGCGGCCTTGCTGTTGGGGGGAATGGTCTTGAATGCACCTGCCGCGGAATCGCCGTATGCCACGCTGGAGTCGCTGGACGCGCGTTTCGACGCCTTGATCGCACCCGGCACGAAGATCGAGAAGATCGCCGACGATCTCATGTGGTCCGAGGGGCCACTCTGGGATGCCAGCCGCAAGACGTTGCTGTTCTCCGACATCCCGCGCAACGTGGTCATGCAATGGCATGCCGACAAGGGTGTGTCCCAGTTCCTCAAGAACAGCGGCTACACGGGCGCGGCGCCCTTCACCGGCCGGGAACCCGGCTCCAACGGCCTCACCTTCGACCTGCAGGGGCGCCTGGTGCTCTGCCAGCACGGCGATCGCCGCGTGTCGCGGCGCGAGGCCGACGGCACCATCGTGCCGCTGGCCACGAGCTACGAAGGCAAGAAGCTCAACAGTCCCAACGACCTGGTCTTCGACACGCAGGGCAACCTGTACTTCACCGATCCGCCCTATGGACTGCCCGGCACGTTCACGGATCCAACGAAGGAGCTGCCTTTCCAGGGTGTGTATCGCGTCGGCGCGGACGGCAAGATCACGCTGCTCACCAAGGAGCTCGAGGCACCCAACGGACTGGCGTTCTCGCCGGACTACAAGACGCTCTTCGTCGCGAATTCCCAGAAGGAAAACCCGATCTGGAAGGCGTTTCCCGTCAACAAGGACGGGACCCTCGGTGCGAGCCGCGAGTTCGCCGACTCGAGCAAGCTCTACAAGGAAGGCGACGGCGTTCCGGACGGCATGAAGCTCGACGTCGACGGCAACGTGTTCGCCACCGGTCCCGGCGGCGTGCTGGTGTACTCACCCGACGGCACCCTCCTCGGCCGCATCCTGACGGGCGTGCCCACATCCAATGTCGCCTGGGGAGAGGACGGCTCGACGTTGTTCGTGACGGCCAACCACCGCGTGCTGCGTCTACGAACCAAGGCGCGCGGCATGCCGCTGCCGGTGGCTAACTAGCCGGCAGATCCTCACTCGTCGAAGTTCTGGTCCCAGTAACGCTCCATGCGGGCTCGCATGGCGGCGTCGGGCATGCGCCCGCGGGCTGCGCCCAGGTTGTCCTCCAGATGCGAGAGCTTGGTCATGCCCGGGATGGCGACGGTCACCGCGGGATGCGAGATCACGTACTTGAGGAACACCTGGCCCCAGCTGCGCGCGCCGATCTCGGCGGCCCAGTCGGGCAGATCGGTATTGGCCACGCGGCGGAACAGGCTGCCGTCGCGGCGGCCACCGAACGGAAGGTTGACCAGCACGCCGACTCGCTTGGCCAGCGCCGCCGGCAGCACGGTGTCGGCGGCCGCACGATTGGCCAGCGAATAGTCCACCTGTACGAAGTCGATGGGCTGCGAGTTGATGATCTCGGTCATCTGCGCGTGCTGGCTGCCACTCGAGGTGGTGATGCCCACGTAGCGGATCTGGCCTTTCTTCTTGAGCTCGAACAGGTGCGGGAACAACACGTCGACGCCGTTGAGGCTGTGGATCTGCACCAGGTCGAGCACGTCGGTCTTCAGGCGCCGCTTCGACTCCTCGATCATGGCCACGCCCTGGGCGAGATTGCCGTTGTCGGCCGTCACCTTGGTGGCGATGAATGCCTGCTTGCGATTGCCGATGTCCGCCAGGAGGTCGCCGATCACTTCTTCCGACTGGCGGTATGCGGGTGCGGTGTCGATCACTGAAGCGCCGGCCGCCGTGAGGCCCGCCAGCACTTCACGCCGCGCCTGGCGCTCTTCGGCAGTGGTCGGGCTGTAGTTGTTGGTGCCGACGCCGATCACCGCCAGCCGTTCACCCGTCGATGGCACGGGCTTGGTGGTGAGCGGTGCCGCCGGTGGCGGCTTCACCTCGTCCTTGGACTTCTCCGCGGCCCACCCCAGCGTGCCGGCTCCGGCCAATGCGATTCCCGCCTTGATGACATCTCGACGTCGGGTCACTTCTTCCTCATGCTCGCTTTCGACTTCGTCTTCGGCGCGGATTTGCGCGCGGCCTTGCGGGCCGCCTTCTTCGCCGGCTTCCTTGTGACCTTCTTCTTCGCGGCAGGTTTCCTCGCCGGCTTCGCCTTGGCCTTTGCCTTGGGCTTCGCCCTGGCTTTGGGCCTGGCCTTCGCCTTGGCCTTGGGTTTCGGTTTGGCCGCTGCCTTCGGCTTCGGCGCGGCCTCGGCTGCGGCCGCGGACCCAGCCGGCATCGAGTGGATGGCAAACGCCGCTCCGGTCGGATCGGCCACGGCCGCGATGCGACCGCCGCCCGGTACCTCCATCGGCGCGATCATTTGTTTCGCGCCGCCTTCCATCGCCAGCGTAAAGCCCTGGTCGGCGCTCGGCACGTTGGCGTACGGCAGCCAGTTGGGCGGCCCCTGGTAGTCCGCGGGCTTGATGTACATGCCGCCGCGCCGCGCGCCGTTCTGGCCGAAGATCAGGTACACACCGCTCGGTCCCATGTCCATGCGCTCGATGGCATCCCAGCCGAACAATGCGCTGTAGAACGCGAATGCGGCTTCGTTGTCGGTAGTCGCGAGTTCATGCCAGGAGAAAGTCCCGAGCGGCGGCGGACCCGGCGGCTCCGGGCGGGCATTCTCGGGATCGAGGATGCCGAAAGGGGCACCCTGCGGATCCTTGATGATGGCGTAGCGCCCGGCACCCTGCATGTCGGACGGCGCCTTCAGCACCGACCCACCCGCGCGTACCGCGGCATCCGCCGTTCCGTCGACATCACGCGTGCCGATGTATTGCACCCAGTGCGCGGGCATGTCGGCAGGCAGGTCCGCGGGAATTTCCATGATGCCCGCGGTCGGGCCGATATCCGCATGGCACACCGTGTACGAGGGATCGAGAGGCCAGGCCAGGGTCTTCCACCCCACCAGCTTCGCGTAGAACTTCTTCGCGCCGGCCACGTCTCGCGTCATCAACTCGTGCCAGACAAACCGGCCACGCACATCCACAGCTTCCATAGGCGGATCTCCGTTGAGTGGGACGAATGGTTTGGCGCCGATGATAGCTGGCGCGTCCGCAAATGGTTTACGGAGTTGGCGTCGCCTTCGAAGGATTTTCCGGTGGTGGCGTCTTGCGCGGATAGATCCCGATGACTGTGCCGTCCTGCTGGCGCCGCGCGAAGCCGAATCCATTGGCCAGCGCCACCGAGCCTTCGCAGAGACTGAGCTCGGGACGCGGCGGGATCTTCACGTCCTCCGTCGGGATGTTGATTTCGATGCGTGTCACCGGCAGCTCGAGAGCCCCGGCGATGCCGCGCAGGTAGGCTTCAAGTTCTTCTTTGAACTGTGTCGGTAAGCCCACGTCGCTTCGAAGAAAATATGCCGTGAGATGACGTGCCAGCGGCGTCGCCTTCTGCATCTCGCGCATGACGATGGCCTGCTCGCTGTCGAGCGTCCAGAACGAGGTCTGGGCGAGGTACTCGCCGACTTCCGAAGGCACCGAGGGATCATCGCCGCGGATCGGCGGCGTGTCGGCACGCAGGACGCCGTCCGGGCTGAGCGACAACCTGGTCGCGGCCAGGTCGAGCTCGTAGTTGAGTTTGGCCGGCCAGATGACCATCACCTGCGGATTGATGCCCTTGACCTCGGGGCAGGCCTTGTACCATACCGTCACCTGCCGCTCGTGTTCGATGATGGCGCGCGTGCGCATCTGCGTGACCAGGACATTGAGGGGACTTTCCTCGGCGTCCTTTTTCATCCACCACGCGTAGCCCAGGGCTCCCACGGCCAGGGCGATCAGCAATGCGATGACGTTCTTGAGCACTACAGCACCTCGAACAAACCGGCGGCACCCATGCCGCCCCCGATGCACATGGTAACCACCACCAGCTTCGCGCCACGGCGCTTGCCCTCGATGAGCGCGTGGCCCGTGAGCCGCGACCCGCTCATGCCATAGGGATGCCCCAGCGCGATGGCGCCGCCATTCACGTTGAGCCGATCGTCTGGAATGCCGAGCTTGTCGCGGCAGTAGAGCACCTGCACGGCGAAGGCTTCGTTGAGTTCCCAGAGGTCGATGTCGTCGATCGTCTTGCCGGCGCGCTCGAGCAGCCTGGGGATGGCGAACACGGGGCCGATGCCCATCTCATCCGGCTCGCAGCCCGCCACCGCGAAGCCGCGGAACACGCCCAGCGGTTCCAGTCCTAGCTTTTCGGCGCGAGTCGCGCTCATGACGACGCAGGCGGAGGCGCCGTCGGAGAACTGGCTGGCATTGCCGGCCGCGATCACGCCGCCGGGTGTCGCCGAGCGGATCTTCGACACGGCTTCGTAGGTCGTATCCGCGCGGATGCCCTCGTCGGCCGTGACCGTGACGGCTTTCGTCATGAGCCGGCCGCTGTCGCGATCGGCCGCACCCATGACCACGTCGATGGGCACGATCTCCGCGGTGAAACGGCCCGCGGCCAGCGCCGCCGCGGCGCGCTGCTGGCTCTGCACGCCGTAGCGGTCCTGGTCCTCGCGTGGAATCCTGTAACGCCGCGCGACGTTTTCCGCGGTCTGCAGCATGTTCCAGTAGATAGCCGGCTTGTGTTCCTCCAGCCAGGCTTCCTTCGCCATGAACAGGTTCATGCGATCGTTCTGCACGCAGGAAATGGATTCCACGCCGCCGGCCACGTACAGCTCGCCTTCGCCCGTGGCGATGCGCTGCGCGGCGAATGCGATGGTCTGAAGACCCGACGAGCAGTAACGGTTGATGGTGATGCCGGACGTGGTCACCGGGCAGCCGGCGCGCAGCGCGATCTGCCGCGCGATGTTGAACCCGGTGGCGCCCTCGGGGTTGGCGCAGCCCATGATCACGTCCTCGACGGCCGCCGGCTCGACGCCGGCGCGTTCGATGGCGGCGCGCACCACGTGACCGCCCAGCGTGGCGCCATGCGTGAGATTGAAGGCGCCGCGCCAGGATTTGGTAAGCGCGGTACGCGCGGTGGAAACGATGACGGCGTCAACCACGGCGTTTACCTCTTGCCGGGGCCCGGCGGGCCGCGGGTTTTGCGCGCCGCGCCGGGGCGGGCTTGGGTGGCGCGGCATCGTCGAAGCCGCGTCCCGCGGCCGCGAGCGATACCAGCAGCTTAGCCGGCTTCCACGAGGCCGGCCCGGCGTGCGGATTGGCCGCGAATTGCTTCATGCGGCGCAGTACCTGTCCCAGGCCCACCTGGCTGGCATGGAACATCGGGCCACCGCGCTGCACCGGGAATCCGTAACCCGTGAGATACACCACGTCGATATCGGAGGCGCGCAGCGCGATGCCCTCCTCCAGGATCTTCGCGCCCTCGTTGACCAGCGAATACAGCAGCCGATCGACGATCTCGTCGGCCGGAATGTGGCGCGGCGTGATGCCGAGCACCTTGCGCTCCTCGTCGATGATCTGCTCGACGATCGGGTCGGGAATGGCGTCGCGTTTGCCCGTTTCGTAGCGATACCAGCCGGAGCCGGTCTTCTGGCCGAAGCGGCCGAGCTCGCAGATGCGGTCCGCGATGCGCATGTGCCGCATCTTCGGATGCTCGGCGTAATGGCGCTTGCGGATGTGCCAGCTGATGTCGTTGCCCGCGAGGTCCGACATGCGGAACGGGCCCATGGCGAATCCGAAGGCCTCGATCGCCTTGTCCACCTGCTGCGGCGAGGCGCCCTCCTCCAGCATCAGCAGTGCCTGCTGCGCGTAGGGATCGAGCATGCGGTTGCCGATGAAGCCGTCACACACGCCCGAGACCACGGCCGTCTTGCCGATGCGCCGCGCCAGCGACATGGCGGTGGCGAGCACCTCGGGCCGCGTCTTCTTCGCGTTGACCACTTCCAGCAGGCGCATGATGTTCGCGGGGCTGAAGAAATGCAGCCCGAGCACGTCACCGGGCCGCTTCGTGAAGCCGGCGATGGTGTCGACATTCAGCGTCGACGTGTTGGTGGCGAGGATGGCGCCGCGTTTCGCCACGCGGTCGAGCTCGCGGAACACCGACTTCTTGACCTCGATGTCCTCGAACACGGCTTCTATGATGAGGTCGGCCTTCGCGGCCGCCGCGAAATCCAGCGTCGGCCTGATCAACGCGCCGCGGCGCTGCGCCTCGTCGGCCTTGAGCTTGCCCTTGGCCACGGCGCCTTCGTAGAACTTGCGGATGCCGGCGACGCCGCGCTCGAGGGCTTCCTGCTTTGCCTCGAGCAGCGTCACGGGAATGCCCGCGTTCGCGAAGCTCATGGCGATGCCGCCGCCCATGGTGCCGGCGCCCACGACCGCCACGCTGTCGATCTTGCGCTGTGGAGTCTTGTCGGTGAGCCCCGGAACCTTGCTGGCGGCGCGCTCGGCGAAGAACGCATGGCGCAGCGCCAGCGATTCGGGACTGGTCATGAGCTCGCTGAAAATGCGGCGCTCGGCAGCCAGGCCATCCGCGAAGGAGGTGTTGACGGACGCCGCCACGGCTTCTAGCGCCCTGCCCGGCGCCGCCAGACCGCGTGAAACCGCCGCGATGCTGGTCTTCGCGAATTGCAGGAAGGCTTCGGCCTGCGGATGTTTGACGGTGAGGTCGCGCACGCGGCGCACGGGGTAACCCTGCTGGGCCAGCTTGCCGGCGAATTCCGCCGCCGCGTTCGCCAGTGAGTCCTGGGTCACCGCGTCGAACAGCGCCGTGCCCGCCAGCGTCGCGGCCGGCACCGTGGCGCCCGAGACGATCAGGTTGACCGCGGCTTCGAGTCCCAGGAGTCGCGGCAGCCGCTGCGTGCCCTGCGCGCCCGGGATCAGGCCGAGCTTCACTTCGGGAAACGAGATCCTGGCGTCGGCGCGCGCCACGCGATAGTGACAGCCCAGCGCCAGCTCGAGCCCGCCGCCCATGCAGGCGCCGCCGATGGCGGCGACCACGGGCCTGGCGGACGCCTCGAGCGCGTCGACCAGGGCCGGCAGGAAGGGGTCGGCGTGGAACGCGCTGCCCGTGAATTCCTTGATGTCCGCGCCGCTCGAGAAGGCGCGGTCATTGCCGGTGATGACGATGACACGCACCTTCACATCGGCGAGCGCGCGGTCGAGGCCCGCGAGGATTCCCTGCCGCAGGGCGTGCGACAACGCATTCAACGGTGGATTGTTCATGGTGAGCCAGGCAATCCCCGACTCGACCTTGTATTTCACGACACTCATGCAGGCATCTTATCAGCCGCTCCGCGGCAAGGAACTTTTCAACGCCACCGAAGCGGCGGCGTCCGTCATCACAAGCTGACACGGCGCCAGGCGCCATGGCGCCAGCGCCAGAACATGCAGGAACCTAACAAGATCACGTAGACCATCAGCGCGATCCAGCCACCGCGCGCGCCGAGCCCGAACTGCGGCAGTCCGTCCACCCAGCCCTGCCCGGGCGCGAACACCAGCGTGTGCGACAGCGGCACGAAGAAGCACCACGACAGCACCAGGGCCGTGGCCGCCGGAAAGCGCGTATCGCCGGCGCCGCGCAGGCAGAACGTCGAACCGAGATACAGGCCATCGAAGATCTGGTACGCGGCCGCGGGCCACAGCAGCACCAGGCCGAGAGCGACCACCTCCCGTGCCGACGCATCGCCGCTGCTGATGAACAGCGGCAGCACCCACGGGCCGACCACGATGAGCAACAAGGCGATGATGGCCATCTGCGCCGCGCACAGCGTGATCACACGATTGCCGAGGCGATTCGCCCAGTCGCGGTCCAGCGCGCCGATGGATTGGCCGACCAGCGTCGTTCCCGCGAGGGCAACGCCGATCGTGGGCATGTAGGCCATGGACGTGAGCATCATGACGATCTGCGTCGCCGCCGCGCCCACCGCGCCGGTTTTGGCGATCATGAGCTGCGACAGCGCCAGGCCCAGCACGTCGGCGCCACCCATGATGCCGATGGGCAGGCCCACGATGAGCTGCGCGCGGATCACCGACCAGCGCGGCTTCCACGTGAGCCACGAGCGATAACGCCGCGCGAGTTCGCCGCGCAGGAAGAACACCATGCCCAGCGCGACACCCACGCACTGCGCCACGTTCGTGCCCCAGGCCGAGCCCTTCATGCCCATGCCGAGCTCGAAGATGAACACCTGGTTGAAGATGGCGTTGGTGATCGTGGTGATGACCACGACGGCCAGCGTGTAACGCACCGCCGAGATGCCATTGAAGAAGCCCATGGCGGCCCAGCCCATGAGTCCCACGAAGGCGCCGCCCATGCGCGGCCGCCAGTATTCCAGCGCCAGCTCCTCGACATGCGGCGCGAGCCCGAAGGGATGCAGGATCCACTCGCCCGCCAGGGCCAGCGCCAGGAAGGCCGGCGCCATGGCCGCCGACGCCCAGAGCGCATTCCATAGCGCGCGCGAGGCGCGCGCGCCGCGCCGGCTGCCGTAGGCCTGCGCGACGAAGGTCTGCACCGCCAGGCCCACTCCGCCGCATACGAGAATGGCGCCGGTCACGATCCAGTAGATAGCCGACAGCGCCGCCACCGCGTCGGTGGACAGCCGGCCGATGAACCACAGGTCGGTGAGGTTCAGCAGCGCCTGCACGGCGTTGGTGACCATGAGCGGCGCGGCGAGCTTCACGATGCCGCGCATGTCGACGTGCGGCCGGCCGGCCTCGTCGAGGCGCCGCGCGGGCAGAGCGCTCCCGGTGGCCACCAGGTTCATGCGGACGCCTCCGCGCCGCCGGCGCGCACGCGCCGCGTTTCGAATGCCCGGCCCAGCGTGCGCGTCGAGAACAACAGGCCCACGCACAAACCGACGCAGATCCAGGACATGCCCACGACGCCCGCGCCCTCGACCAGCTTGTAGATCGCCTGGCCGCCGGTATCGCTGCCACGTTGCAGCACCGTGTCGATCAGGCTCTTGCTCTTGAACTTGCTCTCGGGATTCAGCACGGTGAACAGCATCTCGCGCGGCGGCTTGCCGAGGCCGTAGTCGGCGGCGCGGCGGATCACCTGGGTCACGAGCAGTACCGCGCCGGTGGGCACCAGCGCCAGCAGCACGAAACTGGCGCCGACCAGCGCCGGCATCGCGGACAGGCTGAGCGCGACGCTGCCGCGGCGCGTGAGCCAGGTGACGATCACGGCCTGGAAGAACACCGCCAGCACGTTCACCGCGATCTCGAGGTTCGCGAACATGGCGGCACGCTCGACGTCGCTGGGATACATCGCGGCGATGACCTTGCCCTGTTCGTTGTACATGAAGGCGCCGATGGTCTGGCCGATGATGATGATGCCGGCGATGCCCAGCAGGTACGGCGTGGTCGCCAGGCGTTTGAGGTCCTCGAGCGCGCTGCCACCCACAGGTATCGCGCCATCCGGCACCACGCGGCCATGCGCGGAACGCCGAAGGGTCGCGCGGGCGTACGTCACCAGCGCGCCCGACAACACGATCGAAAGACAGGCACCGACGATGAGCGGGGGCAGGCCCTTCTGGATCACGAATCCGCGCACGATGAGATTCCCGGTGATCGCGCCGATGCTGCCGCCCGCCGCCACGTAGCCGTAGAAGCGCTTGGCGAGCTCCGGGCGCCAGACGTCGGACATCGCGCTCCAGAACACGGCGATCAGCAGCAGATTGAACGTGGTCAGCGTGACGAAATAGACCGCCGCGAGCACGCGGTTGCGCGGCATGGCGTCCAGCCCGTAGGCCAGCGAGATGAACGCCAGCGCGAACAGGATGTTCACGATCCACAGCAGCCGCGTGCGCGGCGTGCGGCTCACCAGCCACCAGTAGGCGGGCAGCATCACGCAGGATGCCGCCAGCACCATGAGGAACAGCTGGAAGTTGTTCTGCACGCCCACTTCCAGGGCCAGCGCCTCGCGGATCGGCCGCAGCACGTAGTAGCCGCCCATGAGGCAGAAGCAGGCCGCGGCGGCGGCCAGCAACGCCTGCCGCTCCGCCCGTCCCGCCGGGACCGCGGACGGCGCGGTGTTCACCGCAGTGACTTCAGCGTCCCGGTCAGGTGCGGCTTGTCACCCTGCCCGTCGCGCAACGCGAAGCCGGAGCCGTTCTCGATCGGCCAGCGCTGCAACATCAGCCAGGACGGCATGTAGATGGGTAGTTTGAAGGTCACGGACAGCTCGCAGCCGCCGTCGAACTGCTCGGCCTCGAAATCCGAAGCCAGGCGGGCCAGCGACCACATGCCGTGCGCGATGGCGCGCGGGAAGCCGAAGGCCCGCGCGGTGAGATCGCTCATGTGGATGGGATTCACGTCGCCCGAGATGAAACCGTAGCGCCTGCCCAGTCCCGCGGGCGCGCGGAAGCTGCTCGACTTGACGGCCACGGCGTCGGGCGGGCCGTCCACCGTGCGCGACGTGGACGGCTTGGCGGCGCCCGGCGCCGGGCGACGGCGCGCCAGGAAGGTACAGGTTTCATCCCAGAGCGCCGCGCCACCCGCGAGGTACTCGGTATGCAGGTCGAACTCCTGGCCGCGATCGGTCTCGCGGTGGCCTTCGATCCACGCGCGGATCTCGGCGGGCTCTTCCGCCGACAGGGGCTGGCGCATGGCGATGCGGTTCTGCACGTGAACGAGGCCCATCAACTTCACCGGGAAGGCTTCGGCGCCCAGCATGGCGAGGTGCAGCGGCATGGCGAGGACGTGTGGATAGGCGATCGGCAGCGTCGGGCCTGCGGCCGCGCCGCACACCTCGGCATAGGAAGCGAGATGCTTGCGATCGATGCTCACGCGGCTCAGGCGCGCCTCGATGCGCGGCACTTCCCCACCCTCGGGGACCAGCGCCGGCTTACGCGACACCATGATCTTCGGGTACATCGACCAGATGGCCGGCGCGCGCGAAAATTCGAGCGAATGCTTGGCCTGCATGCGATTTCCGTGTGGTGCTAAGGAGCCAGACGGTCGATGACGATGTTCAGCCTGCCGTCCTTGCCCACATGATAGCTAACTTGTCCGAAGGGGTCGCCGCTCGAGGCGGTCGGCGTACCGCCGAGCGCGATGCGCGCAACCACGTCGAGCTGCTGTCCCGCGCTGATGCGGCGCGATTCCATCATGGCGTCCGCGGCCGTGAGGTCGACTTCCACCGGGAAATTCGCGGCCAGCTTCCGTACCGCGAACGGCGGCCCGGGCGATTTCGGGTCACGCGCCGCCACGAACAGCACGGCATCCCGTGGAATGGCGGGGATGCGTGTCGCCAGTTCCGGCGAGAGGGTCACGCGCACCGCGATACGCGGCGCATCCGGTGCAGCCGTCGCCGGCTCGCCCGCCATGCGCCGTTCCTGTTCATCGGCCGATGCGATGCCCCTCTCGAGCAGCGCGCGGACCTGCGGATCCTGCTCCTGCGCCAGCAGCTGGTTGAAACGCGTCCGTGCCAGCGCAGGTTCGCCGCGGCCCAGCGCGCCGAACGCGCTGTAGAACAAGGCGGTGCGCGAGGTCGGATCGATTTCCAGCGCCCGTTCGAACATGCGCCCGGCGCGGCCCCGCAGCTCCTCGATGTCCTGCTGCACCAGCGCCTGGGCCTGGCCGATCACGGCCTCCGCATTGGCGCCATTCGCCATCTGGTCGGCCTTCTGGAAGGCGCGCAGCGCCAGCGGAACCTGCCCGAGCTCCGAGTAGGAACGGCCGAGCATCACCCATTCGTCGACGCTGCCGCCGTCGCGCGCCAGGCGCTTCGCCAGCTTCGCCGTCATCGCCGCGGCCGAATTCCCGGCGTCGGCCTGCTCTTTCCACTGGTACTTGGTCAACTGCGAATAGAGTCCGGCGCCGGCCAGCAACACCACGAGCAGCACCGCGATGGACGCGATGGCGTCCGCGGGCTGGTCTTCGCGCCGGCGCAATAACGGCCAGAGCAGCAACAGCGCCGCGCCGGTGGCCAGGGACCCCGCGATGAGAACGAATACGGTGATCATCGCGGGACTTCTTCGGAATCGACGACGCTGTCGTCACTGGCGAGCAGCTTCGAGCGCCGGCGCACGACGACCACGCCGATGGCCGCCCCACCGATCACGGCCAGCACGGGGAACAGCCACACCCAGGCCGTCGACGCCACCAGCGGCGGCGTGAACAGGATGACATTGCCGTAGCGCTGCACCATGTACGCGCGGATCTCGTCGTCGGACTTGCCGGCGATCAATTGCTCCTTGACCTCGCGGCGCAGGTCGGACGCGAGCCCGACCGGAGAATCGGCAATGCTGTTGTTCTGGCATTGCATGCAGCGGAACTCGTGCGTGAGTTTTTCGTAACGCGCCTGGAGTTCCGGGGTCGGCAACACCGTGATGTCGATGGCAGCGGCGCGCAGCGCGAGCAGCAGGAACGGAATCGCGGCGAGCAGGACCAGGCGACGCGAACTCATGGCAGTCC
>DASUGK010000007.1:0-17941 GCA_036274075.1 Steroidobacteraceae bacterium
TCGCGCGCGCACATGCGGTCGGACTCAAGGTCATGGTCGACCAGGTGCCGAGCCACACCTCGGACCAGCACGCTTGGTTCCAGGAGAGCCGCCAGAGCCGCTACAACGCGAAGGCCGACTGGTACGTGTGGGCCGACGCACACGGCGACGGCACGCCGCCCAACAACTGGCTGTCGATCTTCGGCGGCGTGGCGTGGACCTGGGAGCCGCGCCGCGGCCAGTACTACCTGCACAATTTCCTCAAGAACCAGCCGGACCTGAACTTCCATAACCCGGAAGTGCGCCAGGCCACGCTCGACAACATGCGCTTCTGGCTGGATCGCGGCGTCGACGGGTTGCGCCTCGACGCGATCAACTTCTGTTTCCACGACGCGAAGCTGCGCGACAACCCGCCGCGCCCGCCGAACGAGCGCCGCGCGCGCGGTTTCAATGCCGAGAATCCCTACGGATTCCAGTGGCACAAGTTCAACAACACGCAGCCCGAGATGCTGCCGTTCCTCGAGGAAATCCGCGCGCTGATGGACAAGTACCCGGACGTGGTGGCGCTCGGCGAGATTTCGTCCGACGATTCCACGGCGACCGTGGCCGAGTACACGCAGCCGGGCCGGCTGCACATGGCCTACTCGTTCGAGTTGCTCAGCAACGAAAGCTCGCCGCGTCACATCCGCGAGACAGTCGAGCAATTGCGCCTGCGCGCGCCGCTGAGCTGGCCGTGCTGGACGATCTCCAACCACGACGTGGAGCGCGTGGTCAGCCGCTGGGGCCGCAGCGCGCCTCACCTTCCCCACTTCGCGACGCAGCTGACGGCGCTGATCTGCGCGCTGCGCGGCTCGGTGTGCATTTTCCAGGGCGAAGAGCTCGGCCTCGGCGAAGCCGACGTGCCCTACGAAGCCTTGAGGGACCCCTATGGCATCGCGTTCTGGCCTTCATTCAAGGGACGCGACGGCTGCCGCACACCCATGCCGTGGAATGCGACCGCGCGCGGCGGTTTCTCGAACAGCGAGCCCTGGCTGCCGGTGCCCGAGCAGCATCTCGCGTTGTCGGTCGAAGCGCAGGAGCGCGATCCTTCCTCCGCGCTGAACGGTTTCCGCAGGCTGCTCGCATGGCGGCGCGAACAGGATCTGCTCATCAATGGCGAGATCGAATTCCTCGCGGCCACCGAATCGGTGCTGGCGTTCCGCCGCTTCGACGAGAGCGGCTCGACGCTGGCGGCGTTCAACTTGTCGGCGCAGGTCGCCAGCATTCCGCTGCCCCAGGTCCAGGTGCTGCGCGCCATCGGTGGACATGGCCTTCCCGAGGGCAGTTTTGCTAACGCTACCTTGACCCTGCCGGGCCACGGCGTGGCGTTTTTTCAACTCGCAGCACGTTGATTTTACAAGGCGTGCGCGGTTTCACGCGCCGCAGTAGCTTTTCCGGCAACGCCCCGGGCATCATCGCGCCTGAGGTTTCGAGGGGGACGGCGCGTTGCGCCGCGGTTGATGCACGAAAAGCCCACGTCGTTCGACATCGCTTTCCTGGCGGGAGTGAGCCAGCCCACCGTTTCGCGTGCGCTGCGTGGCAGCCCCATGGTCAGCCTCGAGACGCGCAAGCGCATCGAGGAGATCGCCCGGCAGCTCAACTACCGCGTCGACAAGAACGCCTCGAACCTGCGCTCGCAGCATTCGAACACGCTGGCGCTGCTGCTGTTCGAGGATCCGACGCCCGACGATTCGCAGATCAACCCGTTCTTCCTCTCGATGCTGGGTTCGATCACGCGCGCCTCGGCGCGCCAGGGTTACGACCTGCTGATTTCCTTCCAGCAGTTGTCGAAGGACTGGCAGCAGGATTACGAGGACAGCCGCAAGGCGGACGGCATCATTCTCCTGGGCTACGGCGACTTCGAAGAGTACCGGCCACGGCTGGTGCGCCTGGTCGAACAGGGCACGCACTTCGTGCGCTGGGGCCCGGTGATGGAAGGCCAGCCGGGGATTTCCGTGGGCTGCGACAACCTGCAGGGCGGCTACGACGTCACGCGCCACCTGCTGGAGGGGAAGCGCCGCAAGATCGCCTTCCTCGGCAATGCCTCGTCTCACTACCCGGAATTCTTCGACCGCTTCCGCGGCTACGAGCGCGCCATGCTCGAGGCGCAGGCGCCGATTTCCTCGGCGCTGCAGGTGGACGCGATCAACCTCGAGGAGGCGGGCTTCAATGCCGTCAACGAGCTGCGGGCGCGTGGCGTGGAGTTCGACGCCATCGTCGCGGCCAGCGATTTGATCGCGATCGGCGCGCTGCGCGCGTTGCAGGACGCGGGGCTGGAAGTGCCGCGGCAGGTGGCCGTCACGGGCTTCGACGACATCCCCGCGGCGGCCAGCACCAATCCGCCGCTCACGACGGTCATGCAGGACACGCGCCGCGCCGGCGAATTCCTGGTGGAGTCGCTGCTGAGCCAGATCTCCGGCGAAACCGCCGGCAACCGCGTCATCCCCACCAAGCTAGTCATCCGCAAGTCGGGATAAATGTAAATGGGGACATTCCTCGTTTCCTAGCAAACGGGGACGGGGTTGCGGTGGCGGTGATGCGGCCGGCACATGCGCCTATCATGAGTGCGCTTCTCGCCGGGCCCTTCGATGGTTGTTTCGCAAGGTTAGGGCCGCCGCTCTTTGGTCCACGATTCGGGCACCGAATCGGCTAAGCGTTGGCACTTGCCATGACTCGGTCGGGGACGGCTTCGTGCCTTGCGAATTTGGTGTCCCGGCCCGCGCACTCATGATAGGTGCATATGCCGTCCGCCCCACTGTCACTGCAAGTCCGGTTGCGCGCACTGGCAAACGGGTGTGTCGGCCCACGGGGTGGGAAGAGAAGAGCGCACGCGCCGGGACACGCCGCCAGGTCCGTCCCCGTTTGCTAGGAAATGAGGAATGTCCCCATTTATGCGTTCAGTTCGGCGAGGATGCGGGCGCGGCGGGCGTGGCGGAACGCCAGCGCGGTCATGAGCAGCGCGGTGATCACGCAGGCCCAGCCCAGCGCATCGCCGATGCGGGTGTAGAGAGTCTCCTGCTGTTCCGGCACGTTCACCGTGGCGAACAGCGTCGTGCCCGGTAGTTTGGCGCTGCGCTCCACGGCGAGCATGCGGCCGAAGCTGTCCGAGATCGACAGCAGGCCGTTGCGTGACGAGCGCACCACGAGATAGCCGTTCTCGATGCCGCGCAGCTTGGTCACGTTGGCCATCAGCCAGGCGTCGTCGTCGAAATCCCAGGACGGCACCAGCATGACGCGGGCACTCCTGCGCCCGAATCCGCGGCCCAGGCTCGCGAAGTGCATGTCCTTGCAGATCGCGACGCCGTAGCGCACGCCGGCGATGTCGTTGACCGGGAACTCATTCCCCGGCACGAACTCCCGCTCCGGCGGCGCCATGAAATGCTTGAGGTAGTTCGTGACACGGCGCCCCTCCGGCGAGAACCACCAGGCTTCGTTGCGCCGTTGCTTGCCGTCGTCGACGCCCAGGCCCGCCACCAGCCACACGTGGTTCTTGCGCGCGAGGTCGGCGAGCCACTTCTGGCGCACCTCCGCGTCCGGCACCGCGAGCACCGAGATTTTCTCGGGCAGCAGGATGATTTTCGCGCCACTGCCTGCCAGCTCCTGTACCTGCGCCTCGTATTGCGTCCAGACATCGCGCGATTCCGGGGTGCGTGGCGACCCGATGTAGTCATCGACCGAGGCGATGCCGAACGAGACCGAGGGCCCGTCCGGCTGTGCCTGCAGGCGCCAGGTGCCGTAACCCATCGCCAGCACGATGACGAGCAAGGTGCCGCCATACACGATGGGGGCGCCGCGCAGCTTCAGCCCGTAATGAATCGCGAAAGCCAGCGCCGAATTGGCCAGCATCAGCAGGAACAGGATGCCGCCCACGCCGAACAGCGCCGCGAATTGCGCGACGGGAAGCACCTCCATCTGCGTGTAGGCCAGGCTGCCGAAATTGCCGTCGGGCGTGAAGTGCGCGAGCAACGTGTCCAGCGCCACGCTCACCACCGGCAACGCGAGCACCGTCCACGCGGCTTCCCAGGTCTTCACGATGCGGCGCGCCGCGCCGATCACCGCCACCCAGATCAGCGCCAGCAGCAGCAATACGAGCAGCGTCGGCAGCAGCGGCATCATCTTGATGAAGTAGCCGAGGTAGCTGGACGCGCCGATCAGCGCCGCCAGCGCCACGAGGCCGCGCGAGGTCCACGCCTCGGTGCGCAGCGCGATCGCGAACAGCAGGCCCGGCAGGAACCACGCCAGCCACCACACCGGCTTCATGCCCATGACGAACCAGAGTCCGCCGCCGATGGCCATCGCCGCCGGTACGTAGATCAATTCCTTCCGATTCATGCCCCGCAGTGTACGAGAAATGGGGACATCCCTCGTTTCCTGGCAAATGGGGACAGACCTGGCGGCATGTCCTGGTGCGTGCGCTCTTCTCTTCCCACCCCCTGGGCCGACACCCCACGTTTGCCAGTGAGCGAGCACGGACTTGCAGTGACAGTGGGGGCGGACGGCATATGCGCCTGCCATGAGGGCGCGGGCCGGGACTACCAAATTCGCAAGGCACGAAACCGTCCCCGACCGGGTGATGGCGAGTGCTAACGATCAGGCGATCCTGCGCCCAAATCATGGACCAAAGAGCGGCGGCCCTGACCTTGCGCAACAACTAACGAAGGGCCCGGCGAAAAGCGCCCTCATGGCAGGTGCATGTGCCGGCCGCATCACCGCCACCGCGACCCCGTCCCCGTTTGCTAGGAAACGAGGAATGTCCCCATTTTCACTTCACGCGCAGGGCGAGGAGGCCGGCGAGGAGGAAGCTGACGCCGCCCATCACCAGCACGTACAGCGGGCGGCCGTCGAACAGGTGCTTGAGCACGCTGCCGAGCGTACTGGTGGCGACGATCTGCGGGATCACGATGAAGAAATTGAAGATGCCCATGTAGACGCCCATCTTGCGCGACGGCACGGAGCCCGCGAGCAAGGCGTAGGGCAACGCGAGGATGGAGCCCCACGCGAACCCCACGCCCACCATGGATGCGATCAGCCAATGCGAGTCGCGCACCAGAGAGAAGGAGATAAGGCCCGCCGCACCCAGCGACAGGTTGATGAGATGGCTCACCTTCAGCCCGAAGCGCCGGACCATGAACGGAATCGCGATCGCCGACAGCGCCGCCACGCCGTTGTAGACGGAGCCCAGCACGTTCCACCAGACGTTCGCGTCTGCGTACGCCCTGCTCTGCGGATCCGTGCTGCCGAAGAATTCCTGCGCCACGGTGGGCGTCGCGTAGATCCACATGCAGAACAGCGCCACCCAGGAGAAGAACTGCACCGGCACCAGCTCGCGCATGCGGCTCGGCATGTTGTCGATGTCGCGCACCAGCGAGGGCAACAACCAGGTGCCCGGCCGGCCGGCGAACATCAGCAATGCCAGTCCCCACGCGGCGAACCCGCCCGACAGGATGTACAGCGTCTTCTCGAGCGAAAACTTCCACACGCAGAACGCGGCGGCGAGGCCCACCAGCAGCCACACGACGCCGCGCTGCCGCGCGCGCGCCGCCCGCCCCGGCTCGACCACCTCGGTTTCCGGCGTGGCATCGGCAAAGGCGTGCAGCTCCGCCGGCGGATACTCGCGCGTGGTGAGCACGGTCCACAGCAGCGCCACGAACAACACGGCGGCGCCGCAATAGAACGAATAACGCACGGTGTCGGCGATGGCCGCCGCGCCCTCGCCCGTGCCCTCGTTGCTGACGCCGGCCTGCGTGAACATGTAGGGCATGAGGCCCGCGACCACCGCGCCCACGCCGATGAAAAACGTCTGCATGGCGTAGCCCGCGGGCCGCTGCTGGTCGCGCAACTGGTCGGCCACGAAGGCACGGAACGGCTCCATCGAAATGTTGATGCTGGCATCCAGCACCCACAGCATTCCCGCCGCCATCCACAACATCGAGGAATGCGGCATCCCGAGCAGCGCCAGCGACGTGAGGATCGCGCCCGCGAGGAAGTACGGCCGGCGCCGCCCGAACCGGTTCCAGGTGCGGTCGGAATAGTGGCCGACGATGGGTTGCACGATGAGCCCGGTCAGCGGCGCAGCGATCCACAGGATGGCCAGGTCCTCGATCTCCGCGCCCAGCGTCTGGAAGATGTAACTGACGTTGCCATTCTGCAGCGCGAACGCGAACTGGATCCCGAGGAATCCGAAACACATGTTCCAGATCTGTCCGAAGGACATCAACGGCCGGTCAGCAGCGGCCGCCGGCGTGATCGTGACGCTCACTGCTGGCCCCGCGGACGTCTCGTCGAGAACCGGATCGCTTGCCCGCCTCCGGGCGCCAGGCGCAGCTCGAGCACCTCGCCACGCGTCACCGCGCGTGTCTCGATTTCAACCGAAGCCGGGTCACCGGCGAAGCCCGCATCCTTGCCGTCGCGGTAGATAGTGGCGTAGTAACGGCGTCCCTCGTCGAGGAAGGACAACGGTACCTTCATGACACGAGGCTCCTCGTCGGTGATGGCGCCCAGGTACCAGTCCTCGCTCGCGCGGTCCTTGCGCGCCATGGTCACGTAGTCACCGACTTCGCCGTTGAGCACGCGGGTATCGGCCCAATCCGTGGGAACGTCCTTGATGAACTGGAAGGGACGCGGGAATTTTTCGTAGTTCTCGGGCAGGTCGGCCGCCATCTGGATCGGGCTGTAGAGCACGACGTACAGCGCGAGTTGCCTGGCAATGGTGGACTGGATGCGGGTGCCGCCCGCGCCCGTGAGGCTCAGCACGCCCGGCGTGAAATCCATCGGGCCCGCGAGCATGCGCGTGAACACCAGCATGGCCTCGTGTTCGGGCGGGTTCTTGGGACTGCCCCAGGCGTTGTATTCCATGCCGCGCGCGCCTTCACGCGAGACCCAGTTGGGATACGTCCGCCGCAGGCCGGTGTCCTTGATGGGTTCGTGCGGATTCACCGCGATGTGGCGCTTCGCCGCCTCGGTGACCACCAGCAGGTGATGTCGCGACTGGATCTGCCCGTCGTGCCACTCGAAGTGGATCTGCCCATCCGCGCCGATCGCCTGCACGCCGCCCGCGTCCGCCACGTAGCCGGTCTTCACCGAATCGATGCCCAGCTTCTGGTACAGGTCGAGCGCCGCACCCAGCTGCCGTTCGTAAACCACGTCGTTGCCCGCGGTCTCGTGATGACCGACCAGGTGCACGCCCTTCTTCTTCGCATAGGCCGCGAGCCCCGCGAGGTCGAAATCCGGATATGGTTCGGTGAAACTGAACTCATCGCCACGCGCGAACCAGTCTCCGTCCCAGCCCTTGTTCCAGCCTTCCACGAGCACGCCGCGGAAACCATGCTTCGCGGCGAAGTCGATATAGCGGCGCGTCTCGGCCGTGGTGGCACCATGCTTGGGCCCCGACGCCCAGGTGTGCGTACCCAGGTGCATGCCCCACCAGATGCCGACGTACTTGTACGGCTTGACCCATGACACGTCACCGAGCTTGTTGGGCTCGTTGAGGTTCAGGATGAGATTGGACATGTACAGTCCCGGCGCATCGTCCGCGATCTGCAGCGTGCGCCAGGGCGTCACGAACGGCGCCGTACGCCGCACGCGCGGGCCGGAGGAAGACGGCGACAACACCGCCTTGAGCCGCTGCCCCGACACGCGCCGCAGCCACATGCCGGCGTAGTCGACCAATGCGGCTTCGTGGATGGCCAGGTGCGTCCCGCTGGCGAGCTTCATCGTGATGGGCGTGTGCGCCTGCCCCACTTCGCCGAGCGGCGTCTTGCCGTACAGGTATTCGTAACGATTCCACTCACCGCCGGGAATCCACCAAGCCGTCGCCGGCTGCGCGATGGCGAACTCGGTGAGCTCCTCGACGATGTTCACCTGCTTGAGCGACGCCTGCTCCGGGAACTCGTAGCGGAATCCCACGCCGTCGTCGAATACGCGGAACACCACGATGAGATCGCGGCCACCCTTGTCGCGCAGCGTGACACGCATCTCGTTGCCCTGGTCGCGCACGAAGCGCCGCTCGCCCCAGGGCTGCTCCCAGGTGTCGTCGAAGCTGCGCTGAGCGACGCCTCGCAGCTCGAAATTACGCTCGAGCTTCGGCGCGTCGGCGAGGATGAAGCCCAGGCGCGACCAGTCGACGATGGTCTCGTCGTTGGTGCGGATGCTGTACTCGGGCCGCCCTTCTCCGTCCACACGCAGCATCACGTGAATGGACTTGTCGGGCGAGCGCGCCAGCGCCGTCCCGGCGGCACCCGGCGCCGGAGCGGCATCCTGCGCCACCTGCGCAGCGATCTGCGCCGCGAAGCCCAGCAGCGCGGCAAAACCGAGCCATGCGCGCCTCAAGGCGCCGACTCCACGCAGGCCACGAACCCGAACGGCGGCAGCTGGATTTTCACGCTGCCCGGAGCATTCGGCGCCGGGCATTCGCCGTGCAGCGAAGTGAACGAATGCGTGCTGGTCTCGACCGCCACCTGTGCGGTGATCGCCGTGTTCGAGGTATTGAAACCCAGCAGGATTTCGCGGCGGTCACTGCCGATGCGCGACACGGCAAACAACCCGGGCGTCTTCGACTGCGAGCGCACGACCTGGGTCCCCCGCCGCAACCCCGGATACTGCTTGCGCCAGGTGGCCAACGCCGCGATCTGCCGGTAGACAGGATGCAGCGCATCGAAATTGGCCTGCGCGGTGGTTGCCGACGTGCCCAGCAAGACCTGGTCGTTGTAACTCGCCACCTGGCTCGCGAACATGTCCTGGCGCGAGGCCTGGTCGACGCCGTGGCCGATGAAGCCCTGCTCGTCGCCGTAATACACCACCGGCACGCCGCGCAGCAGGAACAACATGGCGTTCGACAACAACACACGCTGCAGGACTTCCTCGTCGCTCGCGTTAGGCCGCGCCTGGCGAACCAGCCAGGCGAAGCGCCCGAAGTCGTGGTTGCCGGTGAACGTGGGCAGGCGCAGCGCGGCGGGAATGCCACCCTCGTAGAGGCCATCGTCGGCGTACAGCCGCGCGAGCACCTCGGTGCCCGCATCGCGCGCCAGCGTTTCGCGCACCGCGCCCGCGAAACCGAAATCCAGCACCGAGGGCAACTTGTCGACGCGCGTATGCCGCGCGAGCTGCGCCACGTCGACGCCGTCGGCCGCCACCTCACCGAAGATGTGGAAGTTGGGAATGCCCTTGGCGCGGGCCCGCTTGAGCATGGCCGGCACGAAGGCGCGCCAGAACTCCGGGTTCACGTGGCGCGCCGTGTCGATGCGGAAGCCGTCGATGCGGTAACGCTCGATCCAGTCGCCGTAGATGTCGACGAAGCCCTCGACCACGCGCGGGTTCTCGGTCATGAGATCGTCGAGCCCGACGAAGTCGCCGTGCAGCGAGCTCTCGCCCCAGAAGTCCGAGTTGCCGCGGTTGTGGTAGTAGATGGGTGCGTTCAGCCACGCCGGCACCTTGATGTTCGCCTCGGCGGGCGGCACGAACGGCGTGTACGCATATGTCGGATCGGTGAGCTTCGCGAAATTCTCCACGGTGCGCAGGCCGTCACCCGCAAATCCCTCGTTGATGGCCGTGCCACCCGGCCCGCCCTTGCGCGAGTACGGATAGTCCGCGCGCGAACGGTAAGGACAGGCCACGTTCTGGCATTCGCGGTACTGGATCACGTCGGCCGTGTGGTTGGTGATGATGTCCAGGTACACCTTCATGCCGCGCGCGTGGGCGGCGTCCACGAAGGCGCGCATGTCCTTGTCGCTGCCGAAATGCGGGTCGACGGTGGTGAAGTCGGTGATCCAGTAGCCGTGGTACCCGGCGCTTTCCTCGCCCGCCCCGCCCTGCACCGGCTTGTTCTTGTAGATAGGCCCCAGCCAGATGGCGGTGGCGCCGAGGCCCTGGATGTAGTCGAGGCGGCGCGTGAGTCCCTTCAGATCACCGCCGTGGTAGAAGCCCTTGTGCGTGGGGTCGAAGCCCGTGACCAGGCGGTCGCCCTGCAGGCCACCATTGTCATTGGCCGGATCGCCATTCTCGAATCGGTCCGGCAGCACGAAGTAGACCACTTCGTCTTCCGGCAGCCGCTCGCGGTAGTCTGCCGCGAACAGCCCGAACGACGCACCACACAACACCAGCCACGAGATGAATCGTCGCATCGCTCCCCTCGCCGTACTTTCGAATGGGGGACTCTACTGTAAGTCAGCCGGTGTGCCTGCGGTGCATACGTATGCGCCCCGGCAGATGCTCTGACAGGATTTGTCGGCCAGCGGGACTGAACGAGGGCTGGGGGCCGGTAACTCAGGTCCGCTGCGTGAAGTGCAGCGCGTCGAGCGCCGCCAGCGCCTGCTTCGCGTCTTCCATGCCCGATTCGTTGTACAGCAGCGTGAAGATCAGCGCGGCACCCTCGTGGGTGAAGATGCCCTGGCAGATGTACTTGTATTCATCGGGCTTCGGCGCCCGGTCCGTGGCACATACCCGCGCGCCGCGGACATCTCCCTTGCCCATGGGCTCCACGACGAGTTCTTTCTCGACACTCTGCCGCAGGAAATCGCGTGTGCTCTGGTCGAGCACCCACGCGCGGAATTCATCCGTGTCGGCGTTGGCAGGGACCCGGCCCAAGGAGACGCGCGTGGACATGCGCAGCGGATCTGCGGTGTTGAACAGCACCGAATCCGGCGAATCCGGGGCGGGATCCGTGACTTTCCAGTCCGGGTCGAGATTCAGTGAAAAGGAGGTGCCGCCGAGGGTGAACAGCCTCAACGGCGGCGCCGGTTCCGGTTTCTCCGCCCATGAAACCGCGGCTGCGAGCAACAGCGTGATGCCAAAGGCTCGCAGCGACGGCTTCAAGAATGCGTCCTGCCTCAGATGAAGCGGTTGACCAGGTTCTCCAGCATTTCCTGGCGGCCCGACTGCGGCTTCGGATTGATGTTGGCCGCCACGGCCGCATCCGAAATCGACGCCAGCGTCGCGTCGGACGCATGGATCTTGCGGCCGAGATCGCCTTCCCACTTCGCGTAGCGCTGCTGCACGAACTTGTCGATGCCGCCGTTCTCGATGAGCGCCGCGGCCGACAGCAGCGAGCGCGCCAGCAGGTCGAGGCCGCCGACATGGCCGTAGAACATGTCCGCCGGGTCGATGGACTGGCGCCGCACCTTGGCATCGAAGTTGAAACCGCCGGTGCTGAATCCGCCGGCCTTCAGGATGCGGTACATGGCCAGCGTCATGTCGAGCGGATCGTTGTGGAACTGGTCGGTGTCCCAGCCGTTCTGCGGATCGCCGCGGTTGATGTCGATGGAGCCGAAGATGCCGAGCGCGTCGGCCATCGCGATCTCGTGGTCGAAGCTGTGGCCCGCGAGCGTCGCGTGGTTGGCCTCGATGTTCACCTTCACTTCGTTCTCGAGGCCGTTCTTCTTGAGGAAGCCGTACACGGTCGCGGTGTCGAAGTCGTACTGGTGCTTGGTCGGCTCGTGCGGCTTGGGCTCGATGAGGATCGTGCCCTTGAAGCCGATCTTGTGCTTGTGATCGACCACGAGCTGCAGGAAGCGGCCGAAGTTCTTGAGCTCGGTCTTGAGGTTGGTGTTGAGCAGCGTGTCGTAGCCTTCGCGGCCGCCCCACAGCACGTAGTTCGATCCGCCGAGCCGCTTGGTGGCGTCCAGCATGTGTCGCACCTGCGTGGCCGCGAACGCCCACACTTCCGGATCCGGGTTCGTGGACGCACCGCCCATGAAGCGCGGATGCGAGAACAGGTTGGCCGTGCCCCAGAGGAGCTTCACGCCGGTCTCGTTCTGCTTCTTCTCGAGACGGTCGACGGTCTTCGCCAGGTTCTCCACGTGCTCCTTGATGTTGTTCGACGCGGGCATCGCGTCGACGTCATGGAAGCAGTAGAACGGCGTGCCCAGGCGCGTGAAGAAATCGAATGCCGCGTCCATCTTCGTCCACGCGGCGGCCTGGTCCATGACGCCTGCGTTCCAGGGGCGATCGAAGGTGCCGGCGCCGAAGATGTCGTGGCCATTCCAGGCGAAGGAATGCCAGTAACACACGGCGGGGCGCAGGTGATCTTCCATGCGCTTGCCCAGCACCAGCTGGTCCTTGTTGTAGTAGCGGAACGCCAGCGGATTGTCCGACTTCAGGCCTTCGTACTTGATGGGCTGTACCGCGCCGAAATAGGACGTGGTCTGCGGAAGGGGTTGTGCGGTCGACATGATCAAACTCCTCGGAATCTTGGTCGAAGGTCCTGATAAATATGAGAAAACTTCTTGCGTTTTGGCGCAAGCTGTTGAATGTCGCGCTCGTTGGGCTCGACCACGACCCGGACGGGCGGCGGGCGGCACACATCCTCCGCCGGTTCGCCGGTTTTGGCTATCCGGGCGAGGCGCGCGGCGCCGAAGGCGGGTCCGACTTCACTGGCATCGCGATAGATCAGCGGCCGCTTGAGCGCCGCCGCCAGTACGCCGCCCCACCACATGGAGCGGGCGCCGCCGCCGATCACGGAGATCTTGTCGATGGTCGCCCCGGCCTCGATTAGCACATCGAGTCCGTCGGCGAAGGCAAAGGCCACGCCCTCGAGCACGGCCTGGCCGATGGCCGCGGCGTCGGAGTCGTGGTTGAGGCCGAACAACACGCCACGCGCGGCCGGGTCGTTGTGTGGCGTTCGCTCGCCCGACAGGTACGGCAGGAAGATCTCCGGCCCATCGAGGCGCGCGCGCTTTTCCACTTTCGACAGCAGCTCGGCAGCGTCCTTGGTGCCGGTGAGCTTCACCGCCCAATCGACGCAGGAAGCCGCCGACAGCATCACGCTCATCTGGTGCCACAGGTTCGGCAGGCAATGGCAGAAGGCGTGCACGGCCTTGGCCGGGTTCGGCAGGAATTTCGGCGTCACCAGGAACAACACGCCCGAGGTGCCGAGCGACAGGAAGGCATCACCGGGCGCGATGACGCCGATGCCCGCGGCGCCCGCGGCATTGTCACCACCGCCACCGGCCACCGGCACGTTGTCCATGCCCCAGTCCGCGGCGATTTCCTTGCGCAGGTGGCCGGTCTGGTCGGTGCCTTCCACGGCGCGCGGCATGTGCGATTCGTTGAGGCCCGTGGCGGCGAGCATCTCAGGTGACCAGCGGCGCTTGGCCACGTCCAGCCACAACGTGCCGGCGTTGTCCGAGCCGTCGCCGGCTTTCTCGCCGGTCATGAGCAGGCGCACGTAGTCCTTGGGCAACAGCACGCAGCGCGTCTGCTTGAAGATTTCCGGTTCGTTCTCGCGCACCCACACGAGCTTGGGCGCGGTGAAGCCCGGCATGGCGATGTTGCCGGTGATCTGGCGCGAGCGGGGCTCGGCCTTCTCCAGCGTGGCGCACTGCTGCTCGCTGCGGCCGTCGTTCCACAGAATGGCGGGGCGCAGCGGCTTGTCCTGGGCGTCCAGCAGCGTGGCGCCGTGCATCTGGCCGGAAAGGCCCACGGCCTTGACGGCCTTGCGGCTCGCGGCCGGCAGCGCCTTGACCGCGGTGTTGGTGGCGCTCCACCAGTCGGCCGGGTTCTGCTCGGACCAGCCGGGATGCGGACGGGAAACATTGAGCGGCGCCGAGGCCTGCTCCACCACGGTGTCCTTGTCGTCGACGATGACGGCCTTGACACTCGACGTGCCGATATCGATGCCTAGATACATCCACCCTCGCTGAAAAGTATGGGTCGCGGGGGTGACACCGGTCGACGATCCTGGCCGCCGGCGTCAAACGCCGGCAGCCAGATTCGCCGAAGCCCGTCAGTCCCCCTCGAGCATGTCGGCGGTCCTTTCGATGGCGAAAGGACCGCGGAAAAACAGCGCCGGTAACGCTATCAGAAACCCGGGCGCGAGGGTAATTCGCCGGGCTATGTCATGCCGTCGCGGGCTGGGTGGCAGCATGCCAGCGGGTCAGCCGGTGCCCAGCACCTGTCCCAGCCGGTCGGCCGACTGCCGCTCCAGCATCCATTGCGGATATTCGCTGGGCAGTTCCGAGGCGTCGGAGATGGCCTTGAGCTGATCGGCCGACAGCGTCACCTCGGTGGCGGCGATGTTGTCGAGCAGCTGTTCATGGTTCTTGGCGCCGATGATCACCGAGGTGACATGCGGCTGCGCCAGCAGCCAGGCCAGCGCCACCTGCGCCACCGACACCAGGTGGTCCGCGGCGATCGGCCGCATCACGTCGAGCACGCGCCACAGGCGCTCGCGGTCGACGGGCGGGAAATCCAGCGTCGCGCGGCGCGCGCCGTCGGGTTTTTCGTTTTCGCGCGAATACTTGCCGGACAGGAAACCGCCCGCGAGCGGACTCCACGGCATGATGGCGAGGTTCTGGTCCTTCGCGAGCCCCACGATCTCGCGCTCGATGTCGCGGCCCACCACCGAGTAGTACATCTGCAGGCTCTCGAAGCGCGCCAGGTTCTTCTTGTCGGAAATCCACAGCGACTTGGTGATCTCCCAGGCCGAGAGATTGCACAGGCCGATGTAACGCACCTTGCCCGCGCGGATGCAGTCATCGAGGGCGTCGAGGGTTTCCTCGAGCGGCGTGAACGGATCGCGGCCGTGGATCTGGTAGAGATCGATGTGATCGACCTGCAGCCGTTTCAGGCTCGCGTCGATGTTCTCCATGATGTGGTAGCGCGACAGGCCGATCTGGTTGTGCCCCTGCCCCATGCGCAGCAGCACCTTGGTCGCGAGCACGTAGGAATCACGCGCGAGGCCGAGCATCTTGAGCGCGTTTCCCGTGACCACTTCGGAGCGGCCGTTGGAATAGAAGTCCGCGGTGTCGATGAAATTGATGCCACGGTCGACGGCGGTCCTGATGAGGTCGGTGACGTTCTCCTGGGAAACGCCCGCGACCGTGGCCCACATGCCTTCGCCGCTGCCAAAGGTCATGGCGCCGAGGCACATTTCCGAGACGATGAGGCCCGTGTTGCCGAGCTTTCGGTAACGCATTTGCTGACTCCGTGCGATGGAGCGCGGAGTATGGGGGAAATGGGGTCAGACCCCAATTGCCAGGAAATGGGGTCAGACCCCATTTGCTAGAAAACGGGGTCTGACACCAATTGCTAGAGAATGGGGTCTGACCCCATTTTCGGAGTTAGCGCAGGACCCAGACGACGCTGAGGTTCAGCGCGTTGAACTTGTTGTCGACCATGCTGACGCCGGTGCCGTTCAGGTCGCCGGTATCGGCCATCTGGTACTCGATGCGCACCAGCGCGCCATCGAGCTGGGTCTGCAGGCCGATGCCGAAGATGGCATCCGAGCCGTCGTCCTCGAAGGTCTCGCGGAACGGAGGCGGAATCTCTGCCGTCGTATCGAGGTCTTCGCTGAACGTGGTCTCGCCCTTCCAGTAATAGATGCCGGCGCGGCCATAAACGCTGAAGTTGTCGGTGAACCACCAGGAACCGACTACCGAACCGACCACGGCACGCATATCGGTGTGCTGCACCACGCGGGTCAGGCCCGTGAAGTCGCCCGTTTCGAGGTCCTGGCTGAACTCGCCGCCGTCGTTGTAGCTGAGCTCGAGCGCCAGCCACTTGTTGAATCCATAGCCACCGGTGAAGGAATAACCGAGGCGGTTCGCCTTGAAGCTGTCGGCGTAGCCGTTCCAGTCGACGTCGCTTTCGAGGGTTTCCTGGCCCAGCGTCAGGCCCAGGCGGATACCCTTCCACTGGTCCTCCGCGAACGCGGGCGAAGCAAGCGTTCCCGCCAGTCCAAGAACTCCGAGAACCATTGCCTTACGCATGTCCAGTTTCCTCCCGGTTGACATATGTAAAGCATAGCCGAACGTCAGGCCGTGTAAACCAGACGCTCGTCACGTTTTCAGGGACTTACGCCGCGGATATCAAGTAGTCAGTCGGTAGTCGGACTGCGTCCGGGCGTACTCGATGAAGAAATCCAGGGCCTCGACGTTGGCCATGGCGGCCCGGTTTGCGGCCTTCTCCACCGGCACACCCATGAGGATGCGACGCACCGGCACCTCCATTTTCTTGCCAGTCAGGGTGTATGGGATGGACCGGACCTGGAAGATCCGGTCGGGCACATGCCGGGGTGAATACTCGTTGCGGATCTGCGCCTTTATCCGGGATTCGATGTCTTCGTCCAGCGGCCGATCGCCCTTGAGCTTCACGAACAGGGGCATGAAGAACCGCCCACCAGGCAGGTCCAGATTCACGATCAGCGAGTCCTCGACCTCGGGTACACCCAGCAGCGAGCGGTACACCTCGGCCGTGCCGATGCGCACCCCATGCCGATTGAGCGTGGCATCCGAGCGCCCCAACACGAAGCATCCGCCGCGCGCGTTCACGCGGAAGAAATCGCCGTGCCGCCAGACGCCCGGCCATTGGTCGAAATAGGATTCACGGTAACGGCTGCCGTCCTTGTCGCCCCAGAAGCCGACCGGCATCGACGGCATGGGCTCGGTGATGACCAGCTCACCCACCTGGTCGACCACGGCCTCGCCCTGTTCGTTGAACGCATACGCCGCCACGCCCAACTGCCGTGCCTGGATTTCACCGGCGTAGATAGGCAGGTTCACCACGCCGCCCACCAGGCCCGAGCACACGTCCGTGCCGCCGCTGCCCGAGTGCGCCCAGATGTCGCGCTTCACGTTCTCGTAGAACCAGTTCTGGCACTCGGCGGTCACGGGTGAACCCGCGAGCACGATGGTCTCGAGCTTCTCGAGCTTGAAGCGATCCTTGGGAACGATGCCGGCCTTCTCCAGGATGGCCTGGTAGGTAGGACTGGCGCCGAAGAGGTTCGCGCCGGTTTCATCGGCCATCTTCCACAGCAGGTCCGGCGAAGGCCACGCGGGATTGCCGTCGTAGAGCACCGGCACCACGTCCATGATCAGCGAGCTCGCCAGGAAGTTCCACATCATCCAGCCGGTGCTGGTGAAGAAGAACATGCGCTGGCGCGCGTGGCAATCCATGTGGAAATGGAACAGCTTGAGCTGCTCGAGCGTGATCCCGCCGTGGCAATGAATGATCGCCTTCGGCAGGCCCGTCGTGCCCGACGAGAACAGGATGAACAGCGGGTGCGCAAAGGGCACCTGCTCGAACTGGAACACGTCGCGGCCGGGATCGGCGCCCGCGAGCGCGTCGGCCCAGAAAATGGAGCGCTGCGTCAGCGGCGTGAGATCTTTCGGGTCGAGATACGGCAGGTGCACAACGTGCGCAAGCGTCGGCAGTCCCGCGATGATGTGGCGGATCTCCTCGCGCTTGTCGAACAGCTTGCCGCCGTAGCTGTAACCATCCACGCAGAAGATGAGCCTGGGCTCGAGCTGCGAGTACCGGTCGAGCACGCCGCGCGCACCGAAATCCGGGCCGCAACTCGACCACACCGCGCCGATGCTGGCCGTGGCGTACATGGCCACCAGGGCTTCCGGCGTGTTCGGTAGATAGGCCACCACGCGGTCGCCAGGCTGGATGCCGAGGTTGCGCATCCAGGTGGCGAGTACCCTCACCTGCCGCGCGAAATCGGTCCAAGACACGGTCGCCAGCGGGCGCCGCTCCGACAAGTGCAGGATGGCGTCTTCGCCCGCCCGCTCGTGGCGCAGCGCATGTTGCGCGTAGTTGAGCTTGCCGCCCGGAAACCACTCGGCGCCGGGCATCTCGCGCCGGCCGAGCACCTGGGTGGGCGGCGTGGAGAACTGGAGGCCGCAGAATTCCACCAGCGAGCCCCAGAAACCGGGCAGGTCCTCCACCGACCAGCGCCACAACGACTCGTAGTCATCGAACTTGCGGCCGCGTTGCGCCAGCCACTCCAGGTAACGCGTCAGGTGCGAGCGCGCGACACGGTCCGCGCTCGGGGTCCACAACAATTCTCCTTGCGACTTCATGCGGCGGACGCCGCCGGCGCGGCGGAATGAACGGGTTTGCGAATCACGAATAGCACGAGAGCTCCAATAAAACACCAACCGGCGAGGAAGTAGCAGGTGCCGGCATACCCATAACCATGATCGAAGAG
>DASUGK010000008.1:0-5599 GCA_036274075.1 Steroidobacteraceae bacterium
AAGGGCAACATCCGCGCCAAGTTCGTCATCATCGAGGGCAAGGTCGACGGCGACGTCTATGCCACCGAGTCGGTGTCGATCCGCCAGACCGCGCGGGTGAACGGCAACATCTTCGCGCCGCGTGTCGGCATCGCCGATGGCGCCCACTTCACGGGCCGCATCGACATGAACCACAAGGGCGTGGCCGCCAAGGTGGACAAGGACGGTTCGCTCACCGAGACGGCGGCTGAGCGTCTGCTGGCGGCGAGCTGACCGGCTCCGGCCGCAACTGCTCCACGATCCTCGCGGAAAGCGCGCGCAGGGTATCCTGCGCGCCTTCCGCGGCCTTGTTCGACAGCAGCACGATGGCCAGCTTCGCCTCCGGCAGCAGTGCCACCATGCTGGTGAAACCGTAAGTCCCGCCCGAATACTGCAGCCGCCGTCCGCGCGGCGTCTCCGACACGATCCAGAACATCGCCACCGACTGGCGCCGGTCCGGCGTATACCAGGTGGGCTGGTGCGCGAGTTTCACCGAGGCATCGCGTTCGACAAGTTGCCACGACGCGTAACGCAACAACGCGTCGGTGCTGTAACGCAGGCCCACCGAGGCATGGGTCATCGGTGCCGAGAAGGCGGGCAGCGCTTCGTTCTTCTCCGTGTAGCCTTTCGCGAGTAGTTTGGGATCGGGCTGCGTGCCGCTGCCCATGCGCAGCGGCCTTTCGATCTCGCGCGCCAGGATGGTCTCGAAAGACTCGTCGTAGATCTTTTCCAGCGCCACACCAAGAAGCATGCTGGCCACGTTCGAATGCGCCGGGTCGCTGCCGGGCTTGGTGCGCGGGACGACGCGATGCAGCTGCTGCAGGAATTCGGCCTTCGTGTACCGCTCGAAGACCTTCATGCGCGTGGCCTCGATGGGCTCACCCGGCACCAGCCGCACCTGGGTCAGGTCGGGGATGTTGTCGATGAGCTGCGAGGTCATGTTCGCCAGGTGGATCAGGCGGATCTTTTCGCCGTCCTGGGCCAGGTTCGGGTACGGCTCGCCGAGGTAGCGCTCGATCTCGTCGGACACTGCGGCGCGGCCTTCGACGATCGCGCGCGCCAGCAGCTGCCCCGCCATGGTCTTGGAGATGGAACCGATCTCGTAAATCGTGTCCTTGGTGGGCGCGCGGTTACCGTCGAGCTGCGTGCTGCCGAAATTGTAGAAATAGCGCTGGCCGTCGTCGTAGATGCCGATGGACAGCCCGATGCCCTGGAATCGCTCCAGCCATTCGCGCCCCAGGTCCCGCAATACCGCATCCTGGGGGTGTGCCACCCCGGGCGACGGCGTGGCCGCGGGTATCGCAAGGGACAAGGTGAGCGCGGTACAGAGAAAAGTCAGTCGCAAACCATTCATGGACGCGCATCCTCGCGCGTAGACTGATGCAACACAACACGGCCAATCGCGGGGAGCCGATCATGGATTCCACGGCCACGCCCATCACGGCGAAAGAACGCATCTACACCCTGGACGTGATCCGCGGCTTCGCGCTGCTGGGCATCTTCATCATGAACATGCCCTGGTTCAACACCTCGTTCTTCGTCGACTTCGCAGGTACCGAACTCTGGACCGAATGGTGGGACGAGTGGACCGAGACGGCCAACGAGGTGCTGTTTTCCGGCAAGTTCAACAGCATGTTCAGCATGCTGTTCGCCGTCGGGTTCACCATCCAGCTCGAGCGCCTCGAGGCGCGCGACCCGGCCCACGCCAAGGCTATCTACCTGCGCCGCATCTTCTGGCTGTTCGTGTTCGGCGTCATCCATGCCTGCGTATTCTGGACCGGCGACGTCTTGCACATGTACGCGCTCATGGGACTGCTGCTGCTCGCGCTGCGCCGCGCGCCCTACAAGCTGCTGTGGACCTTGTTCGCGCTGGCCCTGTTCTATCCGCTCGCCATGGGCATCTACCGCTATTTCCATTTCACGCCGGAATACCGCGAATACATCGTGACGGTGTCCAAGGCCTTCGAGGCGTCCAACAATGCGGCCTATGGCCATGGCTCGTTCCTCGAGGCGGCGCGCGAGCACACCCGCGAAATGCTGCGCGTGTACACCGAGCCCTTCATGCTGCGCGGCATGCTGACGTTCTACAGCGCCATCCTGGTGACCATGCTGCTGGGACTCATGCTGGGCCGCGCGCGCTTCTTCCAGGATTCCGGCCAGTACCTGCCGCTGGTGCGGCGTGTCCAATGGTGGGCGCTGGGCCTGGGGCTGGCCTTCGGCGCCGTGAACGGCGTGTGGCAGGCGACCACCACGGACTTCATCACGCCGACGCCGTGGAAGATCATCGCCGGCGTGTCCTACTTCCTGTGCCGCGTGCTCATCATGGTGTTCTACGTCGCGACCCTCGTGCGCTGCGTGCACAACGAGACATGGCGGCGCCGCCTGCAGCCCATGGCGACCGTCGGGCGCATGCCGCTCACCAACTACCTCCTGCAGACGCTGATCGCGACCACGCTCTTCTACGGCTGGGGCTTCGGCCTCTGGGGCAAGGTCGGCAACGCGCTGGACCTGGTGCTGGCCGTGGGCATCTTCTTCCTCGTGCAGGTGCCACTGAGCCGATGGTGGCTGGCGCGGCACGAGCTCGGGCCGATGGAATGGCTGTGGCGACGGCTGACCTACGGGCGCAAGGTCGTCAATCCGGCTGGCTCGTACTCCGTAACGGGCTAGGGCCCCGGCGCGCCAGCGTTCCGGCTCCTTGCGCGCGCGATATTTCCCGGGGTTTTCTCGGAACTTTTCGGCCGTGGCCGCAGTCACCGATACCGCTGCCCCGGTCCTCCATGAGTTCAATCAGGGCTGGCGGGCTGCTACGCTCGAGCCGCACATCACCAGAATCCAGCGGCGCTGCGGTTAGAATGGACGCGGCACCGATGGAACACCCCACAGGATAAATTGAAATGGCCCAGTTCGAGCGCGCGGTGAGCCGCGCGGCAATGATGTCCCTCGTTTTCCTGCTCGCCGGTTGCGGTGGCGGCGATTCGGATTCAGATGAAGGCAAGTTCACGGTGGCCGGCACGCTGAGCGGCCTGGCGAACACCACCATCACGCTGCGGCTCAACAACGGGCTGGACCTCATCCTCGGCTCGAACGGCCCCTTCCATTTCTCCACCAAGATCGAGCAGGGCGGAAGCTACGCGGTCACGGTGCAAACCCAGCCCGCGCTGCCGTCGCAGACCTGCACCGTCACGAATGGCACGGGCACCATCTCGGGGGACGTCAGCGACGTCGTCGTCAACTGCATCACCAACAAGTACAAGGTGAAAGGCAAGCTCGCCGGCCTCAACGGCGGCACCGTCGTGATCCAGAACAACGCTGCCGACGACATCACGCTCACCGCCAACGGCGACTTCGAATTCGCGACCCCGGTGGACAGCGGCGCCGCGGTCAAGGTCACGGTGCTGACGCAACCGGTCACGACGCCGCCGCAGGAATGCACGGTCAAGAACGGCACCGTCTTCATGGGCGCGGCCGACATCACCAACGTCGAGGTGAACTGCGCGCTCAAGACCTTCACCATCGGCGGCACTCTCTCGGGCCTGGCCGCCTCCAGCACCCTGGTGCTGCAGAACAATGCCGCCAACAACCTTTCGTTGACGGCCAACGGCGCCTTCACCTTCACCACCCCGATAGCGACCGGCAGCACCTACGCCGTCACGGTGCTCACGGCGCCGGCGACGCAGCAGTGCACGGTGACCAACGGCAGCGGCACGGTCGTGGACGCGAACATCACCAGCGTGAACGTCACCTGCGTGAACAATTCCAAGATCACGCCCTCCGCCACCATCGGCGGCACGGTTCGCGGACTCGACGTTCCCGGCCTGGTGTTGGTCAACTCGGGCGGCGAGAAGCTCACGGTGGACTCGAACGGCAAGTTCGAATTTGCGACTGCGCTGCAGCGGAATACGGCTTACGAAGTCACGGTCGCCGGTACGCCGGCCTCGCCGCGGCATGTCTGCCGCGTGACCAACGGCCGTGGCACGGTCGGGTCGAATGCCCGCGTGACCAACGTGGACGTCACTTGCGAGGCCGACCGCTTCGCCTACGTGGCGCACCCCGGGCAGATCACGGCGCTGGTCGCGAATCACGAAACCGGCAGGCTGTCACCCATCGCCGGTACTTCGACTTTCGCCACCGCCCCCGGCGCGACGGACATCGCCGCGGATCCTCGCGGCCGCTTCATCTTCGTCGCCCACGACGGCAAGGACGCCGCGCAGCATGCGATCTCGGCATTCCGCGTAAACGCGGCGACGGGCGCGCTGACGGCCGTGCCAGGCTCGCCGTTCAGGTCCGCCACGGCGGTCCGCGAACTCGCGGTAGATAGCGAGGGCAGATTCCTCTACGCGGCCGACGCCGGCAACGTGTCGGGCTGGGCCATCCGGCAGGACGGGTCCCTGGCGCCGGCAGCAGGCACTGCGGCTCGTGTCAGCGAGTTCGCCGCGACCCGCGCGGGCAAGGTCACCCGGATCTCGCTGGCCGGCGGATATACGCCCTGTGCAGTTCGCCAGCCTCCCCTGTCGAATACGCTGTTCGCGGTCTCGGCCACCAGTGCCCAGCTCATGTTGTTCGGCGTGGATCCGGCTTCCTCGCGCACCGAGTGGCGTGCCAGCGAACCGTTGGTGTCCGGCCGCTATTGCGGATCGGCGGGGGATCCGCATGGCCGTTTCGTCTACGTGCCGAACCGCGACGACGCCGCGGACCAGCTGCTCGGTTTCATTGTCGGCGCGGATGGCGCGACGCTCGAGCCGCTCGCGTTGACGGTCTCGTCAAAGGCCAACACCTACGCGTTACCGGCCTCCGGCGCGCGCGCCATGGTGCTGCGTTACAACCGCCGCGACTCGGAGCTGCTCCAGGTCGCGGAGTGACGCCGCTGAGCGGGCCCCTACTGGTTCAGCACGTGGTCGGCCGCGAGCACCAGCAGTAGATAGTCGGTGGTGCCGCGCCCGAGCACGTACTCGGTCTGCTGCCAGAAGAAGGGCCAGTGCTTGAGCTCGGGAAAATCCGGGCGGATCAGCGCGGTGCCGGAGGCGCTGCCTCCCGGGATGTGCGACCAGTCGGCGCGATTCATGCCGTAGGCCGTGGTCAGCGAGTTCGCGCCCACGCCCGACACGAACGAGGCCGTGTTCGACCCCGGGTGCACGCCGAGGATGAAGCTCAACGCCTGCAGTGCATAGGTGCGCGGGAATTGCTCCGGGAACGACAGGTGCAGCATCCACTGGTCCCAGCCGAAGCGCTGGATATTCCAGCCGGCGCCCCAGATGTCGGGCTTGTACGGCACCCCGTACGGCGTCTCCTTCGCCAGCGCGTCGACTTTCGTGCGATATCCCGCGACGGCATCACGGATCGCCCTGGCGTACGCCTCGTCTTTCACCAGCGGCAGGCTGCGCCCGACCACCCAGCCCACGCGCTCGATGTTCGCCGCGATGGCATCGCGCTGCGACAGCAGCAGCTGCCGGTACTTCGCATCGCCGGTGGCCAGCAGCAGCTCGACGGCCGCACCGACCCGCGCGAGGTCGTCCTGCGGCGTGGCGCGGTCGTAGATGGCGACCGCGGCCTTCAATGAGCGCGCCGCGAGATCGTCGTTGTA
>DASUGK010000009.1:0-14469 GCA_036274075.1 Steroidobacteraceae bacterium
GGTGAGCAGATCACCGAGCGCGGCGTGGGCAACGGCATCTCGATGATCATCCTCGGTGGCATCGTGGCCGGTATTCCCGGCGCCGTCGGCAACATGCTCGACCAGATCAACAACGGCACCATGACCGGCGTGCTGGCCATCGGCCTCATCGTCGTGGTGCTGGCCGTGACCGCGTTCTGCGTGTTCATGGAGCGCGCGCAGCGCCGCATCCCGGTCGACTACGCCAAGCGGCAAGTCGGGCGCCGCATGATGGCCGCGCAGACCACGCACCTGCCGTTCAAGATCAACATGTCGGGCGTGATCCCGCCGATCTTCGCCTCGAGCCTGCTGCTGTTCCCGGCGACCATCGCGGGCTTCGGCGGCGCGAACAACGACACCTGGTGGGGCCAGGCGCTGCAGACCTTCTCGGCGACCATGGGTTACGGCCAGCCGCTGCACATCGCGGCCTACACGTTCCTGATCATCTTCTTCTGCTTCTTCTACACGGCGCTGGTGTTCAACGCGCGCGAGACGGCCGACAACCTCAAGAAGTCGGGCGCCTTCATCCGCGGCATCCGCCCGGGACAGCAGACCGGCGAATACATCGACAAGGTGCTCACGCGGCTCACGCTGTGGGGCGCGCTGTACGTGGCGGGCGTCTGCCTGCTGCCCGAACTCCTGATGATGCGCGGTGGCGTGCCGTTCGTCTTCGGCGGCACGTCGTTGCTCATCGTCGTCGTCGTCGCCATGGATTTCTTCTCGCAGCTGATCGCGCACACGCAGTCGCATCAGTACGGCAGCCTCATGAAGCGCGCCAATCTCATGGGTTACGGCCGCTCGGGCGCGCCGCAGTAATTAAGGAAGGTTGAGAACATGAAAGTACGTCCCTCGGTCAAGAAGATCTGCAAGAACTGCAAGGTCGTGCGCCGTCGCGGCGTCGTTTACGTCATCTGCTCTGATCCCCGGCACAAGCAGCGCCAGGGCTAAGGCCAAGGCTTACAGGAAGACAGAACATGGCACGTATTGCCGGTATCAACATCCCGATGAACAAGCACGTGGTGATCGGGCTCACCCACATCTTCGGTGTGGGCCGTTCGCGCGCGAAAGCGATCTGCGAGTCGACGGGCATCAAGCCGACCACCAAGGTGAAGGATCTCACCGAGGCCGAGGTCAACTCGATCCGCTCGGCGCTCGCCAAGTCGGCCGTCGAAGGCGACCTGCGCCGCGAGAACTCCATGAACATCAAGCGTCTCATGGACCTCGGTTCGTACCGCGGGCTGCGCCATCGCAAGGGTCTTCCGGTCCGTGGCCAGCGCACGCGCACCAACGCGCGCACGCGCAAGGGCCCGCGCAAGCAGGCCGTCAAGCTGAACGCACCTCCGGGCAAGATTTAAAAGGTCAGGTAATCAAACATGGCTGAAGAAAAGAAGTCAGAAGCCGCTGCTGCGGGCGCCACGGGTGCCGCAGCCGCTGGTGGAGCGAAAAAACCGAAGAAGGCGCGCAAGAACGTCCTCGACGGCATCGCCCACGTGCACGCTTCCTTCAACAACACCATCATCACCATCACCGATCGCCAGGGGAACACGCTTTCCTGGGCGACGTCGGGTGGTTGCGGCTTCCGCGGTTCGCGCAAGTCGACGCCGTTCGCGGCGCAGGTGGCGGCCGAGAAGGCCGGCGTTGCTGCCCAGGAACACGGCGTGAAGAACGTCGAAGTGCGCGTCGGTGGTCCCGGCCCCGGACGTGAATCGGCGGTGCGCGCCCTGAATGCCTGTGGTCTCAAGATCACCAGCATCTCGGACATCACCCCCATCCCGCACAACGGCTGCCGTCCGCCCAAGAAGCGTCGCGTCTAAGGAATCCATACATGGCTCGTTACACCGGTCCCAAATGTAAGCTCGCACGACGGGAAGGCACCGATCTGTTCCTCAAGAGCGGCGTGAAGCCCCTCGAGAGCAAGTGCAAGTTCCAGGTGCCGCCGGGCGGCATCAAGGGCGAGCGCAAGCAGCGCCTGTCCGACTACGGCCTGCAGCTGCGCGAGAAGCAGAAGCTGCGCCGCATGTACGGCGTGCTCGAGCGCCAGTTCGGCAACTACTACGTCGAGGCCTCGCGCCGTTCGGGCTCCTCGGGTGAGAACCTGCTGAAGCTGCTCGAGTGCCGTCTCGACAACGTGGTGTACCGCATGGGCTTCGCCTCGACGCGCTCGGAAGCGCGCCAGCTGGTGTCGCACAAGGGCATCGCCGTGAACGAGGGCGTGGTCACGATCCCGTCGTACCAGGTCAAGGCCGGCGACAAGATCACGGTGCGCGAGAAGGCCAAGAAGCAGCTGCGCGTGCAGAGCGCGATGCAGATCGCCACGCAGGTGGGCCTGCCGGAGTGGGTCGACGTGAACAGCACCGAGCTCTCGGGCACGTTCAAGTCGGTGCCGGGCCGCGACGAGATCCTGCCGGATATCAATGAGAATCTCGTCGTCGAGTTGTATTCGAAGTAATCGTTTTTCACGGACCCGCCGTCTCCGGCGGGTTTAAGAGTTGCCGCGAAGGCGGCTAACTAACCGGCGCGTGAGCGCCTGGAGATACTATGCAAGGTTCAGTCAGCGAATTCCTGAAGCCCCGAGTCGTCAAGGTGCAGCCCACGGCCCCGCGCCAGGCGCGCGTGGTCATCGAGCCGTTCGAGCGTGGCTTCGGCCATACGCTCGGTAACGCGCTGCGCCGCGTGCTGCTGTCGTCCATGCCGGGCGCGGCCATCACCGAGGTGGAGATCGAGGGCGTGCTGCACGAGTACACCTCCATCGAAGGCGTACAGGAAGACGTGGTCGACATCCTGCTGAACCTCAAGCAGGTCGCCCTCAAGATGCACACCCGTGACAGCGCCGAGCTGCGCCTGTCGAAGAAGGGCCCGGGCCCGGTCACGGCCGGCGACATCCACACGGACCACGACATCGAAGTCGTGAACCCGGAGCTGGTGCTCGCGAACCTCACGAAGGCCGGTGAGCTCACCATGACGTTGCGCGTGGAGCGCGGCCGTGGCTACCGCCCGGCGGCGAACCGCGCCGCGTTCGAGGAGCAGAGCCGTCCGATCGGCCGACTGCAGCTCGATGCCTCGTTCTCGCCGGTCCGGCGCGTGACTTACATGGTCGACGCGGCCCGCGTCGAACAGCGCACCGACCTCGACAAGCTGGTCATCGACATCGAAACCAACGGCACCATCGACGCGGAAGAAGCCATCCGCCGCGCCGGCGCGATCCTCAAGGACCAGCTGTCGGTGTTCGTGGACCTGCAGGGCGAGGAAGAGGCCAGCACCAAGGTCTCCGAGATGCAGTTCGACCCGCTGCTCCTGCGGCCCGTCGACGAGCTCGAACTCACGGTGCGTTCGGCCAACTGCCTCAAGGCCGAGAACATCCACTACATCGGCGATCTCGTGCAGCGCACGGAAGTCGAGCTGCTGCGCACGCCGAACCTCGGCAAGAAGTCGCTCACCGAGATCAAGGAAGTGCTGCAGAGCCACGGCCTCATGCTGGGCATGCGCCTGGATGGCTGGCCGCCGGCCGGCCTCAAGCACGATGCCGATCGCGGAATGATCTAAAGATTAGGAAGAAGTCCCATGCGTCATCATCTCTCCGGTCGTCAGCTGTCGCGCAATGCGCCGCATCGCCACGCGCTGCTGCGCAGCCTGTCGGTGGCGCTGCTGCGCCACGAGACCATCCGCACCACCGTGCCGAAGGCCAAGGAACTGCGCCGTGTCGTCGAGCCGTTGATCACGCTCGGCAAGGAAGACAGCGACGCCAACCGCCGTCTGGCGTTCTCGCGCCTGCGCGACACCGAGATCGTGGCCAAGCTGTTCGACACCATCGGTCCGCGCTTCAAGACGCGCCCGGGTGGGTACACGCGCATCCTGCACATGGCGCCGCGTCCGGGTGACAACGCCCCGATGGCGCTGATGCAGCTGGTGGAGCGTAGCGCCCCGATGGCCGTCGAGACGGCCCCGGCCAACAAGAAGGCGAAGAAGGCCGAGAAGCCCGCCGCGCCGAGCAAGGAAGAGAAGAAGGCCAAGGCGGAAGCCAAGAAGGGCCGCGAGAAGGCCGCCAAGGAAGCCAAGGCCGCCAAGGCTGCGGCACACAAGGCTGCCAGGAAGTCCGCCGGCGGCACGACGGCCAAGAAGAAAAAGGCTGCTCCCAAGAAGAAGAAGAAGGCTTCGAAGTAATTCAGTCCTTCGGTTGATCTGGAACGGGCGCCCACGTGGCGCCCGTTTCGTTTCAGCGGGCCACCAGTTCGCCGATCAGCGCGAGGTCGCTCTGCGTGTCTTCGGTGTGGGTATAAAGCAGCGCCTCGTTGTCGGGTGCCACCGCCAGTCCCAGTCCGCCGAGCGGCGTGGGTTCGTTCGGCAGCAGGGCAATCGACTGGGTGGTGAGCGTGCGCAGGTCATGGCGGAACACGGTCACCTGTCCGTTCCGCACGCCAGTGAAGTAGATGGCCCCATCACTCGCGGTCCAGCTGTCCGAGTATGTCAGCCGCGGCATGCCGGGAACCGGCGATTCGGTGCCACCCGCGAGCGGTTTCATCCACAGCACGACGCCGCTTGGCTCCGCCACGTTGAAGATGACGCGGTCGGCAATGACGATCGCCTGGTAGGAACGTTGCGAGGTGAAGCGTTGTACCGTGCCGCCCGCCGCAGGCACCCGGTAGAGCGTCGCGCGGCCGTCGCTGGCGAGCAGCCATGTGCAATCCGGCGACCACGTGGGCAGCGCGAGATTGGGCCTGGACGTCTCGACGCGGCGCGGTACGCGTTCGAACACGTCGACGATGTAGATAGCCGAAGTACCGGACTCGCGCGAATCGAATGCCAGGCGGCGGCCATCCGAACACCAGGCTGGTGCCCCGGTCAGCGGTCCACCAATGGAGGTGAGGCGCACGGGATTGCCGCCGTCGGCATCGGCGAGCCAGATTTCCGGACTTCCCGAGCGATTGGACTGAAACGCGATCCGTGCGCCGTCGCGCGAATATTGCGGCGTGAGCTGCTCGCGCGTGGAGAAGATCCATCGCGTGGCGCCGGGCGCATCCGGTTCGAGCGATACGTGCCAGATATTGATCAACTGGCGGGATCGAGAATAGGCGATGTGCCCGGCGGCGGCGCTCACGCCGATTCCGATGGAGTCTTCGGGGACGGCGGGCCGGTGCAGCGTGCCATTCAACTCGAGCTCCCACACACCACCGCCGTCGCCACCATCGTTCGCAACGAGCAGCCGACCGCGATCCTTCGACCACGCGAGCCCTCGCGGAAAACCCTGCAGCTTCGCCAACGGACGCGGCCCCGCAGCCGAGCCGGGCTCCACCACCTGGATGTCGTACACGGCAATGCTGGTCATGCAGACAAACGCGAGCTGGCGACCATCCCCGATCCACGCAGGGGCTCCGGCGTGCCAGCAGGGGGACGGCGGGCTGATGGGCCTGTTCTCCAGGCTGGCGAGCGTGAGCAGTCGCAGGATCTGTGAGCCGGACTCATCGGTGGCCGCATAAGCGAGAGTCTTGCCGTCCGGCGACCACGCCGGCTGCGCGAGTGATTCCTGGGCAAACGCCGCCTCGGCGAGTTTTCGTTCCGCTCCGCCCGTGGCAGGGATCATGAACACGCCCCCGTCGCGCGCGCTGACGCGCGCAAAGGCCAGCTGAGTGCCGTCGGGCGACCATGCCGCACTGACCGCAGCCGCCGACGAGTAGGTGAGCCGCATGTGCCGCTCTGAACCTGCCGGTTTGACATAGAGGTCGAAGCCCGACGCTGCGGCGGACTCGCCGTTCCAGGCGAAAGCCAGCCGGCTCGCGTCCGGCGACAGCGCAGGCATTTGCTCCACGCCGACCAGCGAGGTGAGCGGAGTGACCACCGCCAGCGGGGCGGGCGCGCCACGAGATTCACGGAGTCGCCAGTAGGCGAACGATGCGGCGAGCAGCAGGCAGGCGAGGGCCAGTACCGTCAGCCAGGGAAAACGCCGCGTTGCCGCGACGGGCGCTGGTAGTGGCGTTGCCGGACCCGGCGCCGAAGCCGGTTCAGGCGGGGCCGCGGCGGCGGCATCAGGCTCACTGGAATCGATCCTGCCGATGAACCGGTACCCTCGCCTGGGCAGAGTCTCGACGTAGGCTGGCTGGTCGGCGTCGTCGCCGAGCGCGTCGCGCAGGCGGTTGATGACGGCATTCAGCCCCTGCTCGAACTCCACGACGCGGTGATCGGGCCAGACGCGCGCCCTGAGCTCCTCGCGGGTGACGAGTTGACCAGGCCGTTCGAGCATGGCGGCCAGCGCCACGAAGGACTGGTTTGGCAGCCTGACCGGTACCCCCGAGCGAAACAGCTCCTGGCTCGCCAGGTCGGCGGTGAATTCCCCGAAGCAGACGCGTTGTGCGATGGACGTTTCAGGCATGTGAGACACATGTAAGAGGCATGTGAGGCCGATTCCATTGTGGCAGATGCACGCGGCGTGGAAGTTCGCTTCCCATGAAACGCCTCATCCTGTTGCTTTGTTACGCCCTCGCCGCCACCCCGGCGGTGAGTTCCGAAACCGGCCCGGTCCATTACACGGCCGAATGGTATGCCACGCTGACGCCGCGCACGGCGCTCGACATGGTGCGGCTGACGCCGGGATTCACGCTCATGAATGGCGAAACTCGCCGCGGCCTGGCCGGTGCGCTTGGAAACGTGTTGGTGGACGGGCGCCGACCTACCGCCAAGAACCAGACACTCGAAGAGGTGCTGGGCCGCATCCCCGCGGCGCAGGTGGAACGCGTCGAGATCTGGCGGGGTACCGACGCCGCTGCCGATGCCTCCGGACATGCCGTGCTGATCAATGTGGTACGTACCCCCTTCACCGGCCAGGGATTCGGATCGCTGGGCGTCGAATATGCCCAGCAGGATGAGCCCATGCCGAATGGCACGCTGGCTTGGTCGGGCCGGGCGCACAGCGTCGACTACGCGCTCGGCGTCAACACTTACAGCTTCGCACGCGAGCAGCCGGGCACCCGCGAGCTCACTTCCGTCGCTGGCACCCCCACGGGCACCCGCGAGGATGTTTCACCGCGAGACTACGGCCAGTACGCGATCAATGGTGAGGCCTCGTCGGACCTTGCCGGCGGGCACCTGCGCCTCACGGGCAAGGCATCTTACTCCCGCTACCACGAGGATTCCGAGGTCGACAGCTTCGACGTGGCAGGCGCGTTCACCGGCTCGGACTTCAATCCGTACACCGAGACCAGACATGGCGCGGAGCTCGGCGGGGAATTCGGTCGCACCATGGGCGAGTGGTCCCTGTCGAGCGTGCTGCTCCTGACACGCGCGCGATTCGATGGCGATATCACCTCGACACACAGCGATGCTGCTGGCGCGATCGCCAGCGTCTTCGAGCAGCGGAAGCGACGCGACAGCGGCGAGTCGATCCTGCGCGCGACATTGGCGCGCGACTTCGCGTCGCAGCGCCGTGTCGAGTTCGGCATGGAAGCTGCCCTCAATACGCTGGATGCGGATCTGGCGCTTTCTCTCGACCTGGGTGACGGCGCGTTCCCGATACCGGTGCAGAATTCCAATGTACGCATCGAGGAGCAACGCGCCGACGGCTTCGTGAATTACGGGTGGCCGATCGGGAACTGGTCGGTCGACCTGCGACTCGCGGCCGAGTACTCGCGCCTCGAGTTCTCGGGTGACACCAACCAGGTGGTGAATTTCGCGTTCGTCAAACCGGCGTTGCAGTTGTCGCGTGCCTTCGGCGGCGCCCATCAGCTGCGGGTGCGATTGGCCCGCGACGTCGGCCAGCTGGACTTCAACGATTTCGTCTCGTCGGTCTCACTGACGGACGAACGCGTGGAAGGGGGCAATCCGGACCTGCGGCCGCAGACGGACTGGTCGCTCGAGATCGGCATGGACCTGCGCCCCGGCAATGACACCGGATTGACGCTCAATGCATTCCATCGATGGGTCAGTGATACCGCGGATTTCACGCCGGTCGGCCCGCCGAACGCCCTGGTGGATGCACCCGGGAACATCGGCGACAGTCGCATTTTCGGGATGCAGGCGGTGGCGCGAATGCCATTGCCAGCCCTGCGCGGTGCGGCCGTGAACCTGGACGTCACCTGGCAGCACTCCGAGGTGACCGACCCGCTCACGGCTGAAACGCGTTCCATCTCGGAATTCCAGGATGTGCAGTTCCAGGGAGGATTTCGCCAGGACCTGCCGCAGGTCTCCTGGGGCGTGAGCTACAAGAGCCAGTCTGCCACCCGCATCTATCTGCTGCGCGAGATCGATCGCGAGCGGGCGAGCCCGTCGCTGGACGTATTCATGGAGCTTCCCCTGTCCCAGGCGCTGCGGTTGCGCACCGCAGTGGTCTCGCTGTTAGGTCAGCCCGAAGAACGCGAGCGCAGGTACTTCGAGCCGGACCGCCGCGTGGGCGAATACAGCGCAGAGCGCAGTGAGCGCCTGCCGGGACGCTGGTACCAGCTGAGCCTCTCGGGCAGTTTCTGAGCGGCACCCGCCGGCAGCGCTTTTCGGTGAAGGTGGCCTGCCGTAAGCTGGCCCACTCCAATCACATCAAAGGGGTGAGCCATGGGCCTGGCCAAAGAATTCAAAGAATTTGCCATGAAGGGCAGCGTCATCGACCTCGCCATTGGTGTCATCATCGGCGCCGCATTCGGCAAGATCGTCACTTCGGTGGTGGAAGACATCATCATGCCGCCCCTGGGCCTGGTGATCGGCGGTGTGAATTTCACCGACCTCGCCGTGCACCTCGGCACGGATCCGGCGGGCAAGGATGTGTTGTGGAAGTACGGTAATTTCCTGCAGATCACCTTCCAGTTCCTGATCGTCGCGTTCGTGCTGTTCATGCTGATTCGCACCATCAACCGGCTCAAGAAGCCCGACCCGGCCGCGCCCCCGCCGGCGCCGCCGCGCCAGGAAGTGCTGCTGCAGGAAATCCGCGACCTGCTCGCGAAGAAGTAGCCGCACGGAAGCACCATGGCCGCCGTTCGTTACACCTGGATGTTCCGGGCGGCGGCCTTCGTTTACCTGCTGTTCGGCGGCTTTGCCATCTGGCGCTACGGGCTGACCGACTTCGATCCCGCCAATCGTCCCTGGGGCGTGGGGTTTGGGGTGTTCGCAGCGCTGATCGGTATCTTCCTGTTCCGCGGCGCAAGGCTGGCGATCACGCTGTCCGCCATTGCCTCCGCGCTGGTCGCCATCTGCGCCACGCTCGGCGTGCCGATGGTGAACGGGCCGGTGATCCTGTTATTCGCGCTGGTGGCTGTCGTGGCCGGTGCGTACGCCGTCATGGCAGCGCGCGTACTCCTGCCGGGTGACCGCGGCGAGCCGCCTACTGGCTGAACGCCAGCCGCGTGAGGTTCTCCTGGCCCGCGTGACGCGCGACCACGTCGTCTTCGACGCGTACGCCGCCGAACCTCTTGAGCTGATCCACGCGTTTCCACTCGATCATCTTGCCGATGGGCTTCTGTTTCGCCTCGTTCAGCAACTGGTCGATGAAGTAGAAGCCCGGCTCGACGGTCACGACGAAGCCGTCCTCGAGCTTGCGTGTCAGGCGCAGGAAGGGATGGTTGCAAGGCCTTTCGATCTCGCCCCCGGTGGCGTCACGCTGCCGACCGCCGACGTCGTGCACCTGGATGCCCAGCAGGTGGCCGATGCCATGCGGATAGAACACCGAGGTCAGTGCGTTGTCGATCGCCTCGTCGGCGCCCACGTTGATGACGCCGATTTCCTTCAGGAATTCGCTGATGGCGCGGTATGACGCCTGGTGGAAATCGCGCCAGTCGAGCCCGGCGCGCACGTGCGAGCACAATCCGAGCTGCAACTGGTCGAATCCGCGGATGATGCCGGCGAACTCCGCGTCGCTGTAGGAGTACGTGCGCGTGATGTCGCTGGCATAGCCGCCAAACTCCGCGCCGGCGTCGATGATCAGCGAATGGATTTTCGCCGGCGCCCGCCGCTCCTGGACCTGGTAGTGCAACACCGCGCCGCCTTCGTTGTGCGCGATGATGGGGTTGTAAGGCAGCTCCTGCTCGCGCAGGCCGCAGGCCTTCATGAATTCCAGCCCGATCTCGAATTCGCTGGCGCCGGCGCGGAACGCGCGTTCGGCCGCCAGGTGGCCGCGCGCGCCCAGCACGTTGGCCTCGAGCAGCGCCGCGACTTCGTACGGCGTCTTGGCGGCTCGCGAGTAGTCGAGCTGCGCCATCAGGTGCTCGGGATTGATCGCGGCGGGTCCCCAGGCCAGGAGCTCCGGGAACGGCGCGCCGATGAAAGCCGTACGTGACAGGTCCTTCGGCAACGCGGCGCGTGCGGCATCACGCGTCGCGCAGCTCACGATCTCGAAGGCGTCGGTCCAGTAGGACCTGGGCGTCGATGGCGACTTGTGCCAGTAGTCCACGGGCTGGTTGATCAGCAGCAAGGGCTTCTTGCCGGGGACGAAGAACACGAAAGAATCCGGCGCGTCGAGCAGCGGCGTCCACACCTTGAACGGCGCCTGGGCGCGGAAGGGCAGGTGATGGTCGTCCTGGAAGATCAGCGGCGGCGTGCCCGCGTGCACCAGCAGCGCGTCGTAGCCCGCGGCGGCGAGCGCCGCAGCGCTGCGCTGCTTGACCGTCTCGAGGTGCGCGGCGAAGAGGGAGGACCACTTGTCCACGTTTTGTTTAATGGCGGGTGCACTCATGCCTGGATTCTACGGGTGATGAGGCGAGTGCAAGTTTTTGTTGCGACGCACAAATACGGCAATTGCGGCCGCCGGCGACGGCTTTCGTCGCATCGCGCGTCCCGGAGTTCGCCACTCGAACTAACTTGCTGTCGCAAGACGCGGACAGATTTTTGTAGTTGTTTCAAATGTATTGGGGACTGGCTAGAATTCCGCGCCGCGGTGCAAATCGCGTAACAAACGTTTGTTTGGTCTCACTTACCACTAGATATCTTTGGGGTACCCCTACATGAAAATGACCGTTGCTCTCGCCGCCTCGCTCGCGGCCCTCGCGCTGATGACCGGCTGCTCGAAGCAGGAAGCTGCTGCTCCGGAAGCCGCCCCGGCCGAAGCCGCCCCGGCTGCTGAAGCCGCCCCGGCTGCTGACGCTGCCCCGGCCGAAGCCGCCCCGGCTGCTGACGCTGCCCCGGCCGCTGATGCTGCCCCGGCTGCTGATGCCGCCCCGGCTGCCGACGCCCCGGCCGAGGCGCCGAAGCAGTAATCGCAATTACTGCTTCGAGCCATCAGGCTCAACATGGCCCGGGCAGAACGTAACAACGTCTGCCCGGGCTTTGTCTTTCTGGGGGAATCGTGACTGTCAGTGTGAGGGATGCGCGCGGCACGGCCCGCGACCGCGAGTGGATCGAAAGCGTCTACCGCGACTACCTCGACGACCTCTCGCCACTGAACACCGGCGTGTTCAGCACGACGTCGCTCGGTGAAATCGGCTACAGCACCTCCGACCAGCTGTCACGCTGGTTCGGCGACTCCTCGGTGAACCCGCTCGTCATCCTGCGCGGCAACGACCCGGTCGGGTTCGCCATCGTCGCGCGCGGCAGCTCCGAGGCGGGGCGCACGCCGGTCGACTACCGCATGGCGGAATTCTTCGTCGGCCGCACCTGGCGGCGCCGCGGCATCGGCAAGCTGGCCGTGGAACTCATCCTCAATCGATTCGCGGGCCGGTGGGAGATCACCGAGTACCTGCGCAACCCCGTGGCGGTGTCGTTCTGGCGCCGCGTGGTAGCCAACTACACACAGGGCCGTTACCAGGAGCGTGTGACCAATGGCGAAGTTCGGCAGGTTTTCGAATCCGGTCTCGCGCGGGCCCAGAAGCAGGACAGGAAGCCGGCCTGAGCGTGGACTCGCCCTTGGCCTGCTGCTCGCGGTAACGCAGTTCATGGTCCTGGAAGGGTCGTATGCCGGCCCGCGTCCCAGCGGCTCCCTGGTTCCCACGCGCTCCGAGGTGATCGCCACCCAGGGCATGGCCGCGACCAGCCATCCGCTGGTGAGCCAGGTGGCGCTGGATGTGCTCAAGCGCGGCGGCACGGCCGTGGATGCCGCCATCGCCGCCAACGCCACCATCGGCCTCATGGAGCCCACCGGCAATGGCGTGGGTGGTGATCTGTTCGCCATCGTCTGGGATGCGAAGACGCAGAAGCTTTACGGGCTCAATACCAGCGGCCGTTCGCCGCAGTCTCTGACGCTCGCGAAACTGCGCGAGGAATTGCGCAAGCTCAACAGCAAGACGATTCCGCCGCGCGGTCCGCTACCGGTCACCGTGCCGGGCACGGTGGATGGCTGGTTCGAGCTGCACGGCAAGTTCGGCAAGTTGCCCATGAAGGAAGTGCTGGCACCGGCCATTGCCTATGCACGCAACGGTTTCCCGGTCACCGAGGTGATCGCCGAGGGCTGGCAGGCCAACGCCCGGCTGCTCAAGGACTTTCCGAATTTCGCCGACGTCTACATGCCCAACGGCCGCGCGCCGAGGAAGGGCGAGATCTTCCGCAACCCGCAGCTCGCCGACACGCTGACGAAGATCGCCGAGGGCGGACGCGACGCGTTCTACAAGGGCGACATCGCGCAGCGCGTCGAGAAGTACATGAAGGCCAACGGCGGCTATCTCACGGCCGCCGATTTCGCGGCGCACCGCTCCGAGTGGGTGGAGCCTGTTTCGACCAACTACCGCGGCTACGACGTCTGGGAGCTGCCGCCGAACACGCAGGGCATCGCGGCCCTGCAGATGCTCAACATCCTCGAGGGCTACGACATCAAGTCCATGGGTTTCGGCAGCGCCGACTACCTGCACCTGTTCATCGAGGCCAAGAAAGTCGTGTTCGAGGATCGCGCGCGTTATTACGCCGATCCCGAGTTCGCGAAGATTCCGCTGAAGACGTTGCTGTCGAAGGACTACGCCGCCCAGCGCCGCGCGCTCATCAAGAAGGACAAGGCCGCGCTCGAGTACCCCGTGGACAACAAAGCGCTCGATCACGGCGACACCATTTACATGACCGTGGCCGATGCCGCCGGCAACATGGTCTCGCTGATCCAGAGCAACTACCGCGGCATGGGCTCGGGCATGACGCCGGATGGCTGCGGATTCATCCTGCAGGACCGCGGCGAGCTGTTCTCGCTCGAGGACGGCCATGCGAACGTGTACGCACCGGGCAAGCGGCCGTTCCACACCATCATCCCGGCCTTCGTGACAAAGGGCGGAAAGCCCTGGATATCGTTCGGCGTGATGGGCGGCTCCATGCAGCCGCAGGGCCACGTGCGGGTGCTGGTCAACATGATCGACTTCGGCATGAACTTGCAGGAGGCCGGCGACGCGCCGCGCGCGCGGCACGAGGGCTCGAGCGAGCCCACCGACGAAGTCATGCGCGACGGCGGCGAAGTGATACTGGAGGCCGGCTTCGCGCCCGAGGTCGTCAAGGCGCTCGAGGCCCGCGGCCACAAAGTCACCGTGGACAACGACGGCGGCTTCGGCGGTTACCAGGCCATCAAGCGCGAGAACGGTGTGTATTTCGGGGCGTCGGAATCCCGCAAGGACGGGGCGGCGCAGGGGTACTGACCGCCCGGCACCGGGAACCCGGCAACTCCTGGCGGCAACTCACCTGTGTTGGCGCCGGTGGTTCGGGACGCCCGGGCCTTGTTTACCGATTGCGAGTGCCCGGGCTCCGTAGTGCATGGGGGGTCCCGGGCCATCGGCGCCCGCGTTACAGTACGGCCCCGTATGCCCCTGCATCGGCGCCCCTGGATCCCCATCCTGGCAGCCACTGCGCTGCTCACGGCCTGTGAGCCCGTTCATTCGCCGCCGCCGGGTTACGAGAAGACCTGCTACGGCGGCAACTACCGCAAGACTTACACGAACAGCATCACGTTCGTGACCTTCCTGGTGCAGGCTCCCGAGAAGGATTGGGCCGCGCTTTCCTCATTGTTGACCCGGTACGGCCAGGCGAAGTCCGTCGAGGTGTTCGACACCAGCCTGATGCTCGACAACGTGCACTACTTCGGCGTCAGCCTGTGCCACGACGAAGGACTGTTCCTTTACGCCGCGAAACAGAACTGGGTGAAAAGCGGCAATTACGATCCGCATCCCGACAGCGTGGAAATCATGGTGTCGGCGTACGAGAACCACGATCGCTGGCGCAGCTTCGCTGAGTCCTTTGCGAAGCACCTCGACGAGAACTGGGGCGGTGAGGTGGCCGTCAGTTGGCAGCCTGCGACTGCCGCACCGCCGGCGTCAGCGGCAAAGTAATACTGAACGTGGTGCCCACGCCGGGCTGCGAGCCGCAGCGGATCTCGCCCCGGTGCGCGTCGACAATGCCCTTGCTGATGTACAGCCCCAGCCCCGTGCCAGTCTTCTGGTGTTTCTTGCTGGCCGAGTAGTACGGGTCGAAGATGTGCGGCAGATCCTCGGCCGCGATGCCCGGGCCGGTGTCCGAAATTTCGATGAGCGCGGCATCGCCGCGCGTGCGGCTGGCGATGGTGATGCGGTCGCCGGTCTTGCAGAA
>DASUGK010000010.1:0-38360 GCA_036274075.1 Steroidobacteraceae bacterium
CGAGTTGTAGTCGAGCGTGGAGATCTGGAACTGCAGCGGCGCGTCGACGTCGCTCTTCGGCGCCGGCACGTGGTGCAGGATGGCTTCGTACAGCGCGCGCATGTCGGGCTCGCGGCGCGTGTGATCGGTGCTGGCCCAGCCTTCGAGCGCCGAGGCGTAGATCACCGGGAAGTCGAGCTGCTGGTCGGTGGCGCCGAGCTTGTCGAAGAGCTCGAAGGTCTGGTCGATGACCCAGTCGGGTCGGGCGCCGGGGCGGTCGATCTTGTTGACGACGACGATGGCGTTGTGGCCGAGCGCGAGCGCCTTGCGCGTGACGAAACGCGTCTGCGGCATCGGGCCTTCGACGGCGTCGACGACGAGCAGCACCGAGTCGACCATCGAGAGCACGCGTTCCACTTCGCCGCCGAAGTCGGCGTGCCCGGGCGTGTCGACGATGTTGATGCGCGTGCCGCCGTATTCGATGGCGCAGTTCTTGGCGAGGATGGTGATGCCGCGCTCGCGCTCGATGTCGTTCGAGTCCATGACGCGCTCGGCCACCTTCTCGTGGGCGGCGAAGGTTCCGGACTGGCGCAGCAGGCAGTCGACCAGCGTGGTCTTGCCGTGGTCGACGTGCGCAATGATGGCGATGTTGCGGATCGGGCGATTTGCCATAGAACTCAGGGACTTGCGCAGGGAAGGGCGGGCGCGCGTCGAATTTAGGGGGCGCGCAGGGTACCAGAACCCCGAATAAACACCAAAGGACCCCGAGAAGTGGTGTCAGGCCGGGGTTATTGGAATTGCGCCCGCGCGGACAGGCGCAGCAGCCGCAACACCGGCCTGACACCACTTTTCGGGGTCAGGCGGGTTGGGGTTTCCAGTCGGGGAAGTTCTTGGAGAGGTGGCGCTGCTCGCGGAAGACGTCGTAGCTGGTCGGGCCGCGCGAGAGCTTGAGGATCACGCAGCGGTCTTCGACGCGCAGCACCGTGCCGGTGACCGTGCAGCGCACACCGGCGGTGAGCACCAGGGTTCCCTGCACGCGTTGCTCCAGCGGGAACTTGTCCCCGCTGCAGGTCAGGCGCAGGCCGCCCTCGGAGATCTCGTTGACGGTGTAGTTAGTCCCGTCGATGGCGAGCGTGGCGCCGCTGGTCACGGGATAGGGCAGCCGGAAGAACTCGCGCCGGCTGGTCAGCTTGGGCATGCGGTATTGGGTTGCCACGGCGAAAAAGATACGGGCAAACCCCGGGCTTGCCTATCCGGGGCGGGGGCATCGAGTTCACGGTTCCGCGAGGGCCGGTTGCGGACCGAGCGACCGTCGCCGGCGACAGTGCCGACTCCTTCAAATAATGGCCCGTCAAATCGGCCGGACATATTTAGAATGGCCGCCCATGCGCTTCTTCAAATCCGACAACACCGCCGCGGTCAGCGCGGAAATCCTGGCCGCCATCGCCGACGTCAACCACGGCGCCGCAGTAGCCTATGGCGCCGACCAATGGTCGGAGCGCCTCGACGCGGTGTTCGGCGAGTTCTTCGAGACCCGCGTGCGCGTGTTCGCCGTGTCGTCCGGCACCGCGGCGAATTCCCTGGCCATCGCCACGTTCTGCCCGCCCTGGGGCACGGTGCTGGCGCACGCCGAGGCGCACATCGAGCGCGATGAATGCGGCGCCCCGGAGTTCTTCACCGGCGGCGCGAAGCTCTCGCTCGTCACCGGCCCCGGCGCGAAGATCGCGGCCGCCGATCTCGAGTCCCGCCTGGCCTGGTTCGAACCGCATGTCCACGGCGTCCAGCCGCGCATGTTGTCCATCACGCAGGCCACGGAACGCGGCGCGGTGTACACGCCCGCCGAAATCCGCGCGCTGGCCGATATCTCCCAGGCCCGCCAGATGGCGGTGCACATGGACGGCGCGCGCTTCGCCAACGCGGTGATCGCGCAGAAGGTGTCACCCGCCGAGCTCACGTGGAAGGCTGGCGTCGACGTGTTGTCTTTCGGCGTCATCAAGAACGGCGGCATGAATGCCGAGGCCGTGGTGTTCTTCGACCCGGAGCGCGTCGCCGACTTCGAATTCCGCCGCAAGCGCGCCGGGCAGCTGGCCTGCAAGGGGCGCTACGCCTCGGTGCAGCTGACCACCTACATCGAAAGCGGACTCTGGCGGCGCAACGCCGAACGCGCCAACCGCCTCGCCGCGCGGATTGCGTCGGCCGCGCCGCAGTGGCTCAGCGTGCCCTTCGAGACCAACCAGGTCTTCATGAAGCTCGGTGACGAACGCATCGCGGCGCTGTCGCGCGAATTCGGCTTCTATCCGTGGGGACCGGCGGGCTCCGGCGAGGCCCGCTTCGTGTGCTCCTGGGATACACCCGAGGAAGACGTCGACGCCCTCTGCACCGCGCTCGGGAAACTGCGCTAGCCAGTTGCCCCTAGTTGCCGCGAAACGCGAAGTACGCGGCGCCCACCAGGCACAATCCGGCCCACAGGAAGTCGAGCTTCAGCGGCTGCTTCATGTAGAGGATCGCGAACGGCACGAACACCGCGATGGTGATGACTTCCTGCATCACCTTGAGCTGGCCCAACGACAACGCCGTGTAGCCGATGCGATTGGCAGGCACCTGCAACAGGTATTCGAACAGGGCGATCGCCCAGCTCGCCACCGCCGCGATGGCCCAGGGCTTCGCCGCCATGTTCTTGAGATGCGCGTACCACGCGAACGTCATGAACACGTTCGAGGCGACCAGCAATCCGGCGCTCTGCGCCCAGGCCGGCAGGTTCATGGGCCGCCACCCTGGCGCAGCGCCGCGAGCTCCGCGCGCAACGCCGCCACTTCGTTCTCGAGCGCCGCGACGCGCGCCGCGAGATCGCTGGCCGGCCGTGGCGCCGCAGGTTCGCTGCGCGGCGGCGGCGCGTCCGTGGCAGCGCTGACTTCCGGCAGTTCTTCGAACAACTGCGCCCAGCGCGAATCGCGGCGGCCGGTTTCGCGCGGTAGTTGCACGACCAGGGCGCCCTCGGGTCGATTGGCGAGGCCCGCGAGCAGCGTTTCGATGATGCCGGGGTCCGGCAGCTCGGCCATCCGGGACACGCGGCTACGCAACTCACCGGGGGTCTGCGGCCCGCGGACCAGCAGCTCGCAGATGATCGCCGTCTCCTGCGGCGTGAACTTCAGGCTGCCGAACTCCGTGTTGCAGAAGATCTGCTGGTACTTCGGCACGCGGCTGCCGAAACCGGACTTTTCCACCACGTAGTGGCGGCGGGCGAGACCGTCCACCGCGGACTTCACCGTGGCCTCGTCCAACTGCATGAAGGGCTCCCGGTTGCTCTTCTGGTTGCAGGCGTTGACCAGCGCATTGAGCGACAGCGGATACTGGTCGGGCGTCGTGACCTGTTTTTCGATCAGCGAACCGATGATGCGGGCTTCGATCGCGGAGAGGCGGATGTTCATTGGGGAAGTATACTGAGGTGTGTTCCGGCGCTATCTCCTACTTGGCCTGTTCGTCGTCGTTGCAGCCGCACTGTTGTTCGTGCCGCTGCCCATCCCGGCTACCTACGCGGGCCGCATCATCGAAAACGCCGGGCACATGCCGCTGTTCTTCATCGGCACCCTGTTCGTCCTGTTCTTCCTGCGGGAGGACTGGGACCTCGCCGGTTTCCGGCTCTATGCCTACGCGGGTCTCGTCGGCGCGGCCGTGGCCGTCGCCAGCGAGATGATGCAGAAGGGCGTTCGCCGGGACGCCTCCTGGGACGACGTATTCAACGACATGGTCGGAGTGGTCTGTGCGCTGGCGGTCGACGCGGCCTTCACGCGCCGCGAGAAGCTGGCCACGTCCACGCGGGTGATCGCCATGGTGGTTGCGTTCGGTTGCATCGCCGCGTACGTGACGCCCATCGTCAACATGGCGCGGGCCTACATGCACCGCAATTCCCAGTTCCCGGTGATCGCGAGTTTCGATTCGCGCATCGAGCTGGCATGGATCGTCGGTTATGGCGTCCGCCGCGACGTCATCGACGGCGTGCTCGAGGTGGAGTTCATACGCCGGGTGTTCCCCGGATTCACGTTCCACGAGCCGGTGCCCGACTGGCGGCGCTTCAAGATGCTGGTGATCGATGCGGAGAATCCGGAAGGCGCGGAAGTGCTGCACCTCGGCATCAGGATCCACGACCGCGGGCACGGCCGCACCTACACCGACCGATTCAACCGCGTGTTCGACATAGGCCCCGCGCAGCGGAGCGAGCTTCGGATCCCGCTCGACGAAATCCATCGTGCGCCGCGCAACCGCCTGATGAATATGGCGCAAATCTCGGATGTCACCCTGTTCCGCACCAAGGAGGGCGGCTCGCAGCGCCTGCGGCTCCACGGCGTGCGCCTCGAATGATGCAGCGCCTTTACATAGGGTGATTTGCCGGAATTTGGGCGTTCCGGTTCCCGGCGCCGATGCCTATACTTCCGCCCATGGAACCGATCGCCGACACCTTTGACGCCGCCTTTTCCAAGACCGTCGATCTCGCCAACAAGATGGCGGACAAGGACAAGGACGCGGATCTCTGGGACATCGCCGACGGCCTGCTGGCCGGGGCGATCCAGTACTGGTTGTACTCGCGCCAGCCCTGCGGCGACTCGCGCTGCCAGGACTGCATGCCGATCAGCACCGCCGAAGGTCGCATGTCCGAACTCAAGCGGCTCATCGAGCAGCTCGCCTCCGAGAGCGAGTACTTCCACACGCCCACCGATTCGAACGCCGGCCGCGCGTAAGAACCTCCCCCGGACGATCGGTCATCGATCGCGGACGATCTGCCATGCCCCCGGACCGGTGGGCATGTGCGCCGGACGCGCGATCATTCGCCTGGAGCCTCCCGGTAGTTAGTCTGCCTCCCGTTCAAACGGGGGTCTGACCGACCATGGGAGATACGATCATGTCGAAGAATGTTCCGGCGGCGCTGTTGATGGCGCTTTGTGCAACGGTGTCGGGCGCGGCGTTCGCGCACGGCGATCACGATCCAACCTCGGGCAAGGGACTCAAGCCACCGCCGGTGGCGGTCCTGCAGCTCGACCAGACGCGCGAGGCGGCGGCGAAGTACCTCGACGTCGATGCGGCCCTCGCCGACGGCTATGTCGACATCGGGCTGTTCGTGCCCAACATGGGCTGGCACTACATGAAGGAGAGCCTGGTCGACGCGAAGTTCGACTGGACCCGGCCCGAACTGCTGGTCTACGCCGACGATCCGTGTGGCGGCGGCAAGCGCAGGCTGGTGGCGGTGGAATACGCCGTGCCGCTCGCGCTGTCGAAGCGCGCACCGTTCGGCTTCGTCGGCAACGCGGACCAGTGGGACGCGAACCAGACGTTCCAGCTCTGGACGCTGCACGCCTGGGTGTACGAGTTCAACCCGGACGGCGTGTTCGCGCCCTTCAACAAGCGGGTACCGTGAAGGCGGGGGACGGGTTCATCCGCGGATGAACCCGTCCTCGGGATCAGGCGACGGCGGTGGCCTGCGAGTTCGCCGCCTCGGCGAGCGATTCTTCGAGCAGCTTCATGCCTTCCTCGAGTTGCGCCTCCGGGATCGTGAGCGGCGCGAGGATGCGGATCACGTTCGAGTACAGCCCGCAGGAAAGCAGGATCAGCCCGCGGCGGCCCGCCGCCTGGACCACGGCCTTGGTGAGCTCGGCGTCCGGCATGTCGGCGCGGCGGTTCTTCACCAGCTCGATCGCCACCATCATGCCGAGCGCGCGCACCTCGCCGATGCACGTGAAGCGCGCCTGCAACTGCTTGAGCCGCGCGGCGAGCTTCGCGCCGAGCTGCTCGGCGCGCTGGTTGAGTTTTTCCTTCTCGAGGACCTCGAGCACGGCCAGTCCCGCGGCGCAGGCCAGCGGTGAACCCGCGAATGTGCCGCCCAGGCCTCCGACGACAGGCGCGTCCATGATCTCGGCCTTGCCGATCACCGCCGACAACGGCACGCCGCCGGCGATGCTCTTCGCCACCGTCATGAGATCGGGTTCGATGCCGGCGTGTTCGATCGCGAAAGTCTTGCCGGTGCGCGCGAAGCCGGTCTGGATCTCGTCGGCGATGAGCAGGATGCCGTGCTTGTCGCACAGCGCGCGCAGGCTGCGCAGGAACTCGGGTGGCGCGATGTAGAAGCCGCCTTCACCCTGCACCGGCTCGATGATGATGGCCGCGACCCGCGCGGGATCGACGTCGGCCTTGAACAGGTTCTCGATGGCGGCCAGCGAGTCTTCGGCCGTGACGCCGTGGTACGCCATCGGATAGGGCACGTGGAACACCTCGGGCAGCATTGGCCCGAAGCCCGCCTTGTAGGGCTGCACCTTGCCGGTGAGCGCGATGCAGGCCAGCGTGCGGCCGTGGAAGCCGCCGGTGAACGCGATCACCGCGGAACGCTTCGTGGCGTAACGCGCGATCTTGATGGCGTTCTCGACGGCCTCGGCGCCGGTGGACAGGAAAATGGTCTTCTTCGGCGTCGGGCCCGGTGCGAACTTGTTCAGCGCCTCGGCCAGCGCGATGTAGCTCTCGTACGGCGTCACCTGGAAACAGCCGTGCGTGAACTTGTCGAGCTGCGCGGCCATTGCCGCCTTGACGTGCGGATGCACGTGGCCGGTGTTCAGCACCGCGATGCCGCTGGCGAAATCCACGTAGCGTCGGCCTTCCACGTCCCACAGCTCGGCGTTCTGGGCGCGGTCCGCGTACACCGCCAGCGAATTGCCCACGCCACGCGGAACGGCGGCCTGGCGCCGCTTGTGCAAATCAGAATTCTTCGACATGACTCTTCTCCAACGAAACACGGACGACGCCCCGCAGGGGCGGCGTTTCCGATGTGGCGCGTGAGCGCCTGACTAAGCCAGGCGATGCCTCGACAATGGCAAGGAGCGCAGTCTACGCCCGGTGGCCGTGTAAATCGCGTTACAGACGGCCGGGGCCACCAGTGCAGTTGCCGGCTCGCCGACACCGCCGGGCGGTTCGTTGCTGTCGATCACGTAGGTGTCTATGCGCGCCGCATCATCCATGCGCAGCATCTTGTAGTCGTGGAAATTGGTCTGCTGGACGCGCCCGTCCTTGATGTTGATTTCGCCCCACATGAGCGCCGTCAGCCCGAAGTTGATGGAGCTTTCCACCTGGGCCACCACGGTGTCCGGGTTCACCTGCTGCCCGCAGTCGAGCGCGCAGTAGGTGCGGCGGATCTTGACCTTGCCGCCCTCGAGGAAAATCTCCGCCACCATCGCCATGTAGGTGCCGTAGCCCTCCATGATCGCGAGGCCGTGGAAACAGCCCTTGGGCGGATAGCCGAAGTATGACTCCTTGGTGACCAGGTCGAGCACCTTGACCATGCGCGGGTGCTTGCCGAGCAGCGCCTTGCGGAACTCGAGCGAATTCTTGCGCTGCGACACGGCGAGCTCGTCCATGAAGCTCTCGACCACGAAGCAGTTGAGCGCGTGGCTCACCGAGCGCCAGTAACCGACGTCGATGCCGATCTCCTGGCGGGTGAAGTCCACGTGCACGTTCGGCACGTCGTAGAGGTAGTTAGCCGCCGCCTCGACCGCGAACGGGTCGACGTTCTTCTCCACCACCGGCGGGAACATGCGCGCGGTGATCGACGGCCCGGTCAGGTGCAGGTTCCACGCCACGAGCTTGCCCTTGTCGTCGAAGCCGGCCGCCACCTGGTCGTAATTCGGCGGGCGGTACGCGTCGTGTGTCATGTCGTCTTCGCGCGTCCACAGCAGTTTCACCGGCTGCTTGACGGCCTTGGACGCTTCGACCGCGGCCGGGATGAAATCCACTTCTAGCCGGCGGCCGAAGCCGCCGCCCAGGAACGTGGTGTGCACGCGCACCTTCGAGGCGTCGACGCCGGCTGCCTTGGCCGCCGCGGCCTGCGCGATCTGCTGGACCTGCGTCGGGACGTAGAGCTCGACGCCGTCGTCGCGCACGTCGGCGGTGCAGTTCTGCGGCTCGAGCGTGGCATGCGCCAGCAATGGCAGTTCGTACTCGGCACGGATCACCCTGGCGGCGCCCTTGAGCGCCGCGGCCGCGTCGCCGTCGTGGCGGGCCACGCGCGCTTCGCCGGCCGCGCCCTTGCGCAGCATCTGCGAGATCTTCGCGTCGTTGAGCGCGCCGTTCGGGCCTGGTTCCCACTCGATGCTGAGCTGGTCGCGCGCCTTGCGCGCCTGCCACCAGGATTCGGCGACCACCGCGATGCCAGAGGAGGTGAGCACGCAGGCCTTCACGCCCGGCATGGAGCGCGCCTTCTCGTCGTTGAAGGTCTTGACCGAACCGCCCAGCGTCGGCGGTTGCGCCAGCGCGGCATACAACATGTCGGGCAGTTTCACGTCGATGCCGAAGACGGCGCTGCCGTCCACCTTCGAGGGCGTGTCCTTGCGCCTCTGCGGCTGCCCGATGATGGTGAATTCCGCGGGCGACTTGAGCGGCACGTCCTTGGGCACCGGCAGCTTCGAGGCGGCCTCCGCCACTTCACCGAACTTCAGCTTCTTGTAGTGCGGCGAGATCACGACGCCGTCTTCCACCTTGCAGCTGCGGGGGTCCAAGCCCCATTCGGACGCGGCCGCGCTCACCAGCATGTGACGCGCCGTGGCGCCGGCGCGGCGCAGCTTCTCCCAGCCGTCGCGCACGCTGGTGCTGCCGCCGGTGATCTGCCCGCCGAGCAGGTTGTTGTGGAACTGGTCACCAGGTGGCGCGAATTCGACCTTGATGCGCGCCAGGTTCACGCCGAGCTCCTCGGCGATCAGCATGGGCAGCGAGGTGAAAACTCCCTGGCCCATCTCCGAGCGGTCACAGAGGAAGGTGATGCTGTCGTCGGTGCCGATGCGCAGCCAGGCATTGGCCTCGACGGTCTTCAGTTCGCGGGACGATTCCCTGGCGGGCTTGCAGCCCGGCAGGGCGATGGCGATGACGAGGCCGCCCACGAAGGCGCGGCGAGACACCTGTAAAGGGTTCGCAGACATGCTCGGTTCCCTCCCCGGAACGCGTACGTTTTTTATCTATCGAAGGGCGATGACGCCCGTGCTGGTCAGGCTCCCTTGATTTCCGACGCGCGCCGGATCGCGGCGCGAATCCTCTGGTAAGTGCCACAGCGGCAGATGTTTCCGGACATGGCTTCGTCGATATCGCGGTCGCTCGGCCGGGGTTTCCTGGCGAGCAGCGCGGTCGCGGACATGATCTGTCCGGACTGGCAGTAGCCGCATTGCGGCACGTCGAGCTCGATCCAGGCCTTCTGCACCGGGTGGCTGCGGTCGGCGGACAGTCCTTCGATGGTGGTCACAGGCTTGTCGCCAACGGCGCTGATGGGCGTCTGGCAGGAGCGGATCGGTTCACCGTCGAGATGGACGGTGCAGGCGCCGCACAGGGCCATGCCGCAGCCGAACTTGGTTCCCGTGAGACCCAGCGTGTCGCGCAGTACCCAGAGCAGGGGAGTCTCGGGATCGACGTCGACTTCCACGGACTTGCCATTGACGTTGAGCTTGGTCACGAGCGATCTCCCGCAGGTTGCCTGGCTGGCGTGAACTATATGCCACCGGGGAGAAACTGAGGAAGTTGCGCCGGCAAGCGCCCATTTGGGCTGGCGCCACACCCCGCCGAACGGCGGCCCGGCGCACTCCGCTGGTATTCCCACTTCACCCTGAGTGGCGTTGCTCTGGCAGGGATTCGCTGTAATAAGCAGCATCCGGAAATGGCCCATCGAATGGCCGATCGAATGGAGGAATCACCATGTCCACCCCCGCCAGGCAGACAGTGCAGGGCCCCCACGCAGACATCGAGCGGGTATTCGCCCTCCAGCAGGCGCACCAGTGGGAGGTGAAGGCCTCCGGCGCCGAGCAGCGCAAGGAGAAACTCAGGAAACTGCAGGCGGCCGTCCAGTCGCACGCCGACGAGATCATCGCCGCGGTCCGCCAGGACACCCGCAAGCCCGAAGGCGAGATCAAGGTGACCGAAGTCCTCGGGGTCATCGGCAACATCCAGAAGAACATCGACAACCTCGATGAGTGGATGAAGCCCGTGGACGTGGTCCCGGCCAACAAGACCGACAAGGCGCGCATCGTCTACGAGGCGCGCGGAGTGTGCCTGATCCTCGGCCCGTGGAATTTCCCGCTTGGCCTGACCATGGGGCCACTCGCGGCCGCGATCGCCGCGGGCAATTGCTGCATGGTCAAGCTGACCGACCTGTGCCCGGCGACGGCGCGGGTCGCCGCGAAAATCATCCGGCAGGCCTTCGACGAGAAGGAAGTCGCGCTGTTCGAAGGCGGCGTGGATGTCGCGACGGCGCTGCTCGAGCTGCCCTTCAACCACATCTTCTTCACCGGCAGCACGCGCGTCGGCAAGATCGTGATGGCGGCCGCCGCGAAGCACCTGGCCAGCGTGACGCTGGAACTCGGCGGAAAGTCGCCCGTCATCGTCGATGACGGCGTGGACGTCGCGAAAGTGGCCGCGGACCTCGCGGCGGCCAAGCAATTCAACGGCGGACAGGCCTGCATCAGCCCCGACTATCTCTTCGTGAAGGACTCGCAGAAGAACGCGCTGATCGAGGAGTTCCGCGCGAAGGTGAAGCAGAACCTGTACCGCGACGACGGCAGCATCAAGAAGGAAAGCATCGCGCAGATCGTCAACGACCAGAATTTCACGCGCATCAAGAAGCTCTTCGATGACGCCGTCGCCAAGGGCGCAAAGGTGGCCGTGGGTGGCACGCTGGAAGCGGCGGATCGCACCATCCACCCGACGCTGCTCACCGACGTCACTCCCGACATGCAGATCCTGCAGGAAGAGATCTTCGCGCCCATCGTGCCCGTGGTGACGTACAAGACGCTCGACGAGGTCATCGGCCACATCACGCGCGGCGGCAAACCGCTGGCGCTTTACATCTACAGCAACGATCGCAAGAACATCGACACGATCCTGGCCCGGACCTCATCGGGTGGCGTGACCGTCAACGGGTTCTTCTCCCACTACCTGGAAAGCCAGCTGCCCTTCGGCGGCGTGAACCAGAGCGGCATGGGCAGCTACCACGGAATCTTCGGGTTCAAGGCGTTCTCGCATGAGCGCGCCGTGTATGTGCAGGAGGGCCCGCCAGCCGGCCATTGAGGAATCGCCAACAAGTCAGGGCCATGGAAGGCAGGGGATCGGGAGTCCGTGCAGCCTGGGGTACAATCCGGCCCCCCAGACTGACGTACCTCCCTGAAGGAATAAGGTTTGTCCGAGATTTCCCCGAAGCCGGCCATCGTCACCGAAGTGTTGATCATTGGCGCCGGCCCCTGTGGTCTGTTCCAGGTATTCGAGCTCGGCCTGTTGGGCATGACCTGCCACCTGGTCGATTCCTTGGCGGCACCCGGCGGCCAGTGCACCGAGCTGTACCCGGACAAGCCCATCTATGACATCCCCGCACTGCCGGTGTGCGGCGCGCAGGAACTCATCGACCGGCTCCTGCAGCAGATCGCGCCCTTCAATGCGCCGCTGCACCTGGGCCAGGAAGTCACGAAGCTGCACAAGCGCGAGGATGGCCGCTTCGACGTCGAGACCGTGCTCGGGACGCGCTTCGACGCCGGCGCCGTCGTGATCGCCGGCGGCGTGGGTTCGTTCCAGCCGCGGCGCATCGGCATTCCGGACGCGGAGAAGTTCGAAGGCCGGAACATCCACTACCGCGTGCGGGACGCTGCGAGTTTCCACGGCAAGAAGCTCGCAATCTTCGGCGGCGGGGATTCCGCCCTCGACTGGGTCATCGACTTCGCCGGCAAGGCCGCGTCCGTCACACACGTGCACCGGCGCCCGGAATTCAAGGCCGCGCCAGCCTCGGTGGCGAAAATGCGCGCCCTGGCTGATCTCGGTCAGGTTCGGTACATCGAAGGGCTGGCAGACTCCCTGGTGGTGGACGGCGGCGAATTGCGCGGAATCAATGTCAAAGGCACCGATGGCATGATGCATGCCGTCGACGCCGATCACGTGTTCGCGTTCTTCGGCCTGCACCCGAAGCTCGGGCCCATTGCCGAGTGGGGCATGGAGCTCGAGAAGAAGGCGTTGAAAGTCGACACCGAGAAATTCCAGACCAGCATCCCGGGCATCTTCGCCGTGGGAGACATCAACACCTATCCGGGTAAGAAGAAGCTGATTCTCTCCGGATTCCACGAAGCCGCCCTCGCGGCATTCGCCATCCAACACTACCTTTACCCGGCCAAGAAACAGTTCCTGCAATACACGACCACCAGTCCCGTGATGCAGAAGCGGCTGGGCGTACCGCACCAGTAGATTCACCAGTAGTTTCCAGATTGGAGTCCATCATGAAAGTCATCCGTTCCCTCGCCCTGATCTCGCTGCTCGCAATGGCCGGCAATGCCTTTGCCGCCGACAAGGTGTGCAAGCTGGAAATCAGCGGCAACGACGCCATGAAGTTCGACAAGACCGAACTTGCCGTGGCCGCCGACTGCACGCAGGTCGAGCTCACCCTGCATCACTCGGGCAAGCTGCCCGCCCAGGCCATGGGCCACAACTGGGTGCTGACCAAGACCTCGGATGTCGCGGGCGTCGCGAGCGACGGCATCGCCGCTGGCTTCGCGAACGATCACATCAAGAAGGGTGATACGCGCGTGATTGCGCACACCAAGATCGTGGGCGGTGGCCAGACGACCAGCATCAAGTTCCCGACCTCTGGGCTCACGAAGGGTGGGGCCTACACCTTCTTCTGCAGCTTCCCCGGCCACTCGTCGATCATGAAAGGCGCCTTCAAGTTCGGATAATCTGGGCAGGTGGATAAACGCCTCGCCGACCTCCAGCAGCAATTCGAGCTCGAAAGGCTCGAGGTCAACCTGTTCCGCGGCCAGAGCCGCGACACCGGCAGCCCGCAGGTATTCGGCGGGCAGGTGCTGGGACAGGCGCTGAAGGCGGCGAGCGCCACCATCGACGATGGACGCGTGGTGCATTCGCTGCACGCGTACTTCCTGCGGCGCGGCGATTTCACCAAGCCCATCGTCTACAGCGTGGACCGCAGCCGCGACGGCGGCAGTTTCTCCGTGCGGCGCGTGGTGGCCATCCAGAACGGCGAGCAGATTTTCATCTGCTCGGCCTCGTTCCAGAAGCCGGAGCCCGGGCTCGACTACCAGGTGACCATGCCGCAGGTGACGCCGCCCGAGGAGCTGAAGGCCTTTTCCAAGCCGCCGCCGGAGGTGCTGGAGAAGCTGCCGGACAAGTTGCGGCGCTGGCTGCAGATCGAGCGACCGTTCGAGTTCAGGCCCGTGCAGCAGTACAACCCGCTGGCGCCGGTGGCGACGGCGCCGGTGCGCCAGATCTGGATGCGCGCGGTGGACAAACTACCCGACGACGACGCGCTGCACCGCTGCCTGCTGGCGTACATGTCCGACTACTGGCTGCTCGACACCTCGACCATGCCGCACGGCTCGTCGTTCCTGCGCGGCAACCTCATCATGGCCAGCATCGACCACGCCATCTGGTTCCATCGCCCGGCGCGCGTCGACGACTGGCTGCTTTACAGCCTCGACAGCCCGTCGAGCTCCGGCGCGCGCGGTTTCGCGCGCGGCAGCCTGTATTCACGTTCGGGCGAGCTGGTGGCCAGCACCGCCCAGGAAGGACTCATACGGCTCGTCAAGCCGCAGTCCTGATCCTGGCGCTCGGTGGCGCGCTGGGCGCAGTGGCCGGGGAATCCGCGAATACTCCCGACGTGCGCGACACGCTGGCCGAGCTCTGGAGCGGCATGTACGACATGTCCGAGGAGCTCATCGCCGGTCGTGCCGCCACCTCGCCGCTGGCGCCCCTCGGTGACCAGGAGCGCGTGCAGATCAACGTGCGCCGCATCCCGCTGTCCTGGCTCGGCAGCCACGTGTTGTACGTGGAGGAATACCCGTACGACGAGCCCTTCGAGCGCCGCCGCCGCGTCCTGCTGAGCATCGAGCCTCCCGCCGCCGACGGCGCCATCCGCGTGCGGCAGTTCACGCGCCGGCCCGAGTCCACCCACGGCGGCAGTCTCGCCGCGGAGGACGTCGAGTCCATCGAGGGCTGCGACCTGCGGCTCACGCGCGAGGGCGAACAGTTCCGCGGCGGTACGCGCGATCACCAGTGCCTGGAACACAGCGGACGCGAGCCGCGGTGGATCGACTACCGGGTGGTGATCGGCGAGGGGCTGTTCTGGTATCGCAAGCGCACGTTCACCGTGGCGAAGGACGACCTGGTCGAGGAGATCGCCGGATTCCCGCACGTGAACCTGGACCAGGCGCGGCTGTTTTCCTGCGGCATCTCCTGGGCGCCTCAAGGCAGGGAAACCGGCAAGCGCCGCGCGCTCGACGGCGTGGAACTGCACGATCGCGGAGGGCGCGCGCGGTTTCGCACGCCGGACGGCCGCGAGCTGGAGCTCGAGCTGCACGGCCGCGACTGGCCGCTGTCCTCGGGACGCGAATCGCTGGTGCTGATCCTGAATTCCGGCAAGTTCGTGGAAGATCCGCTGGCCTCGAGCTGGACCTCGCTCGACGCGGCGCGAGTCGGCATCGACATCGGCTGGCTGGCGGTAGATTGCGCGCCGGTGATCTCCGAGACCGGTGAACAACCGGGCTGAAGGGCGTTCAGCCGGCGGCCGCGGTGAACAGCCAGTGGATCGCGAGGTAGAGCACCCACAGCCCGGTGATGGTGAGTGCAACGAACAGCAGCAGCACGGCGAGTGGCACCACGATGAGGCCGCGCCGGCTGCGGCGCTCGGTGGACTGGGGTGACTGGAGCCAGTGCTCGAGCAGCGCGAGGTTGCGGGTCTGCGCCTTGAACGCGAAATCGAACAGGTCGCCGAGCAGCGGGATGGTGCCGACCAGCGCGTCGATGGCCACGTTGCCGAGCATGTGCAACTGGATGGATGCGGGAGCGCGCAGGGCGCGCGCCACGCGCAGCGCGTAGATCGCCACCAGCGCGCCGGCCACGTCGCCGAGCCCGGGCACGAGGCCGAACAGGGCGTCGATGCCGAAGCGAAAGCGCGTGCCGGGGACGGCAAAGGCCTGGTCGAACAGCCGCGCGATGGCGCGCAACCGTTCCAGGTCACGCCGGCCGCGGGCTTCGCGTTCACCGTCCTCGCGAACCTGGTCGTCCACGGTTCAGCCCGCCGGTGCCACGATCGCCTGGATCTCGGTCTCCAGCGCCGGGTTGAAACGCGCCGGGTCTTCCATCATGAGGAAGTGGCCGGTGCCGGGGATCACGGTGGCGTGGAACTTGGGCAGCACCTTGCGGATGCGGGCCTCGTTGACCGGCTCGCCCAGGTCGGAGTCGATGGCGACGATCGGGACGGACAGGTCCTTGAGTGGCTCGTTGAAGTCGTACTCGAACAGTGCACGCAGCGCCGGGATGCCGACGCGCGGCTGTGACAGCGACATGTCGTAGGCGATCTTGTTGGCGAGCTCGGCATGTCGCCCCGGCACGAACAGGTGTTCGAGCACCAGCCTGCGGGTGTAGCCGATGAAGTCGGCCTCGAAGGGTTTGACGATGGCGTCGATCTGCGCCTTGCTGGGCGCCGGCGCGCCGACGGTGTTGAAAGTGTCGACGCCTACGATGCCGATGACGCGCCCCTTGAGCTGGCGCGCCGCCTCGATGGACACCGGGCCGCCCATGGAATGTCCCACGAGCACGATTTGCTGGTTGGGGATGGCCGCCGCGGCGGTGGCCACGTCCTGGCCGAATTTCGCGATCGACCAGTCGCTGCGATTGGCGTCGGTGCCGCCGTGGCCGGCGAGATCCACGGCCACCACGGTGTATTTCTGCTTGAACACCGGCACCTGCTCGCGCCAGTAGTTCGAGTCGCAGGACCAGCCGTGGATGAAGATGAGGGCCGGTTCACCGCTGCCGTAGACGCGGTACTGCACGTGCACGCCGTCCGGCGTGATGGCGATGCGCGGCGCGCCTTCGGTGGGTTCGGCCTTGGCTTCGGGTGCGGGGGAAGGTGGCGGGGCTTCTTCGTGCTTGCCGCAGCCGGCGGCGAGCAGGGTGGCGCACAGCGCCGGGACAATCTTTCGCATGCCGCGACTTTAGGCGAAGCCGGCTACGTAGTCACCGATGGCGAGCGAGGACGTGAGCCCGGGGCTCTCGATGCCGAGCAGGTTGACGAGCCCGGTGATGCCGTGGTCCGCGGCCGTCTCGATGCGGAAGTCCGGCTGCGGCTCGCCCGGGCCGTGCAGCTTGGGCCGGATGCCGGTGTAATCCGGCATCAGCGCGCCATCGGCGAGCCGCGGCCAGTAGCGGCGGATCGCGTCGTAGAACAGTTCGGCCCGCGACTCGTTGACCGTGTAGTCGATGCGGTCTATCCACTCCACGTCGGGTCCGAAACGCACGCGGCGGCCGAGGTCGAGCGTGGCATGGATGCCCAATCCCGCGGCATGCGGCACTGGATAAATGAGGTGCTTGAACGGCGAGCGTGCGGCGACGGTGAAGTAGTTGCCGCGCCCCAGGTGCATCTTCGGTATCCGCGCCGGGTCGTAACCCTCGATGCGGTTCAGCAGGTCCACGGCGCCGAGGCCGGCACTGTTGACCACGAACCTGGCCTCCACCTGCGTGGCGGATTCGCCCGCCGTGGTGACGAGGAAGCCGTCGCCGAGCCGCGCGAGACTCTCGACGCGGCAGTCGCACACCAGCGTGCCGCCGGCGTTCTCCATGTCCCCCTGCAGCGCCAGCATGAACGCATGCTGGTCGACGATGCCGCTGGTGGGGCAATGCAGGGCGGCGGTGCATCGCACTTCCGGCTCCATCTTGTGCGCCTCGGTGCCCGAGACCATGCGCACGCCTTCCACGTCGTTGTGGTGCGCGCGTTCCAGCAGGTGCAGCAGCACCTGCTCCTCCTCGTCGCCGTTGGCCACGATGAGCTTGCCGCAGTTCTGGTGGTCGACGCCGTGCTTCTTGCCATAGGAATACAGCGCGCGGTTGCCGGCCACGCAAAAACGCGCCTTGAAGCTGCGCGGCGTGTAATACAGGCCCGCGTGGATCACGCCGCTGTTGCGCGCCGAGGTGATGGTGCCGGGGTGGGTCTCGGCCTCGAGCAGCAGCACCTCGCGGCCGACCAGCGCCAGGGCGCGCGCCACCGCGAGTCCCACGACGCCGGCACCGATGACCACGCATTCGACCCGATCGGCCATATACTCAATCTATCATGCAAACAAAAAGTTTCTGCCGCCTCGTCGCCTCCCTGCCGCTCGTCGCCCTGCTGGGTTGTTCGCCGGCTGCGGACAATCCCTATGCGAAGATCCCGGACCCGCCGCTGGTCAGCGCGCGGCTGCACACCGTGACGTTGGCGAGTCCCGACGCGGTGCTGTCCGATGCACTGCAGAAGGACGGCTTCACGCCGGCCGCCTTCGCCTCTAACTATCCCGCCTCGGTCAGGGTCGAAGCCTTGTTATGGAAAGTGCCCGAAGAGGCGGTGGCCGGCGTCACCGTGTTGATGGCGCCGCCCGGCAAGGGGCCGAACGTCCGCGTGCTGGCGATACCGTCGCCCACACCCGCCACGCCGGTGGATGCCGGCGTCGAGAAGGATTTCTACCGCAACGTGCTCGGCAGCGACGTGCCGCGCTGGCCCGGCAGTTCGCCGCTGCCCTCGGGGACGCGCGTGCAGGTGTGGACCTTCTTCGTCGCCGACGTGGTCGAGGCGAAGCGCCGGATGCGCGCGGCCGGGATCCCGGTGAGCTTCGACCCGGTGGACATCACCACCGCATACCTCGGCGACCACCGGACCATGGCCATCCTGGCGCCCGACGGCGCGGTGATCGAGCTGGTGCAGAACCACGCGCAGTAGCGGGCTCAGCCCGCGCCGCGGGCCCGCAGCACCTTTCCCGGATTCATGATGCCATTCGGGTCGAAGGCGTTCTTGATGGCGCGCATCAGCTCCAGCTCGACGGCGGGGGCGTAACGTTCGAGCTCCAGCACCTTGAGCTGGCCGATGCCGTGCTCCGCGCTGAAGCTGCCGCCGAAGTCGCGTACCAGGTCGTGGATGGCGCGCCGGACTTGTTGCTCGATGGCCTGCAGCTCATTGGCCTGGGTGCCGGCGCGCTGGTTGACGTTGAAGTGCAGGTTGCCATCGCCGAGATGGCCGTAGGCCACGAGCATGCCCTGCGGCACGTTCTGCGCCACCCAGCCACCGGCCACCTCGATGAAACGCGGCACCTGGGAGACCGGCACCGAGATGTCGTGCTTGAGGCTGGCGCCATCCTTGCGTTGTGCCTCGGGGATGGACTCGCGCAGCCGCCAGAACGCCTCGCGTTCCCGCAGGTTCTGCGCGATGCCGGCATCCTGCACCCAGCCCTGTTCGTGGGCCTTCGCGAGCACCTGCTCCAGCACGGCCTCCAGCGGCTCGTCGGTGCGTGACGTGGACAGCTCGCACAACACGTACCAGGCCGACGGCGCAGCCAGCGGGTCGGCCACGCCGGGAATGTGCCGCGAGGTCAGTTCGACGCCGATGCGCGGAATCAGCTCGAAGGAGCTCACGCGATCACCGCTGGCGTCGCGCAAGGTGCCGAGCAGGGAAACGGCGGCGGCCGGATCGCGCACCGCGACGAATGCGGTGGCGAAGGAGCGCAGCGCGGGGAAGAGGCGGAGGCAGGCGGCCGTGATCACGCCCAGCGTGCCTTCGGCGCCGAGGAACAGCGACTTGATGTCGTAGCCCGTGTTGTCCTTGCGCAGCCCGGTGAGGGTCTCGAGCACGCGTCCGCCGGCCAGCACCACTTCCAGTCCCAGCACCAGCTCGCGCGCCATGCCGTAACGGATCACGTTGAGCCCGCCGGCATTGGTGGACAGGTTGCCGCCCAGCATGCAGCTGCCCTCGCTGCCCAGGCTGAGCGGCAGGTAGCGATCGGCCTCGGCCGCCGCGGCCTGCAGCTTCGCGAGGATGCAGCCGGCCTCGGCGGTCAGGGTGTAGTTAGCCGTGTCGATGCCGCGGATGCGGTTGAGGCGCGCCAGCGACAGCAGCACCTGGCTGCCCGAGCGATCCGGCGTGGCACCGCCACAGTAGCTGGTATTGCCGCCCTGGGGAACGACGCCGATGCGCCGTTCATTGCAGAACGCCAGCACCCGCGACACGGCGGCGGTGTCGGCCGGCGCGACCACGGCCACGGCATTGCCGCGGTACAGGGCGCGATGATCGCGCTGCATGGGCGCGATGCGCTCCGGGTCGGTGATCACACCGCCCGCGTCGAGCAATTGCGCCAGTCCCGCCGTGATGGTTGCCGCGTCGTTCACCGCGGCATCATAACTTGCGGTTTCCTGCGGGCGAATGCATTAGCATCGCGGCCATGTCGGAGAATCCATACGCACCGCCGGCCGCGCAGGTGGCGGATATCGAAGGCAGCACTGCATCGCTCGAGCGGCCCCGGCTCGTCGTCGTGGGCATCGGGCTGCTGGCCCTCGATCTCGTCCTGGGCATCGTGGGAATGTTCTGGAGCGCCGCCGGCTCGTCACTGGTCTTGAACGCCGTCATTCTCGGGGTGATGGGACTGTTCACCTGGTTTGCATGGGAAGGCCGCAACTGGGCGCGCATCGTGCACCTGGCGGTACTGCTGCTGGCAGTGCTGGCCACGACGCTGGCCATCGTGGTCCTGCGCGCCAATCCGCAGTTGGCCACGATGGGTGGCGAGGTGTTCCTGAACGGCTGGAGCGTCCTGACAAACCTGCTGAATGTCGCGGGCGTGGTGCTGTTGTTCACGCCGCCCGCCAATGCCTGGTACCGCGCGATGCGCGCTGCGGCTACGCACGCTTGAACAAGAATCCCTACGCCCCGCCGTCGTCGACGGTCAGCGACATCGAGTCAGGCGCTCCGATGGAGCGGCCGCGCGTGGTCAGGATCGCTTACGCGCTGTGCTGGCTGTCGATGGTGGTCTCAATCCCGTCCATCGTCGATGCGCTCGTCACGGAGGGCGAAGCCACCGGAGACACGCAAGCGATCTACATCGGCTTCGGACTGATCTACGTGGCGATCCTGGGATTCGGGGTCTACGTGATTCTATCCATCGGCCGCGCCCGCAACTGGGCGCGCATCGTCTACACGGTGCTGACGGCCCTGAGCCTGGTTGCCGTGCTCGGTTCGCTCGAGGAGAGCTTCCAGCGGCCGTGGTATTCGTGGTCGGCGGACTTGCTGACCACGTCGATGGACATCGCCATCGTGGCGCTGCTGTTCCGGCCCGCGGCGAACGAGTGGTACCGCCTGCGCGGCCGCAAGCCTGTGGAACCCGCCGTCTGACTACTCGGGCCGCCGGATGCGGCGCGGGTGATGATCGCGCACCGACACCGGCACCGGCTTCAGGTCCCAGATGATCCCCATCCACGACATCACCTTGAGCAGGTAATACGTGATGTCGATCTCCCACCAGTAGAAGCCCTGGCGCGTCGAGCTCGGGTAGTGATGGTGGTTGTTGTGCCAGCCCTCGCCGAGCGTGATCAGCGCGAGGAACCAGTTGTTGCGGCTGGAATCGCCGGTCCGGTAACGCTGCCGGCCGAACACGTGTGACAGCGAGTTGATGGTGTAGGTGCCGTGCGAGCACAACACCGTCGAGACGAAGAATCCCCACACCAGCATCTGCCAGCGGTTGGTGCCGAGGCCGGGCGCCCAGGTTTCGAGGGCCATGCCGAGGAAGAACACGGCCAGCGCCAGCAACACCGGCACGATGATGTCGAAGCGGTCCAGCCAGCGCAGCTCGGGGAAGTTCATGAGGTCGCGCACGCGCTTGAGATCCGGCGCGAAACCCTTCTTCGACAGGAACCAGCTCATGTGTGCGCGCACGAAGCCGTGCTGGATGGGCGAGTGCGCGTCCTGGGGCTTGTCCGAATACTGGTGGTGATCGCGATGGTGCGCGGCCCACCAGATGGGTCCGCGCTGCACGGCCGAGGCACCCATGACGCCGAACAGGAACTGGGCGGCGCGCGAGGTCTTGAACGACTTGTGCGAGAAGTAGCGGTGGTAGAAGCCCGTGATCGCGAACATGCGGATGAAGTACAGCGCCACGCAGACCAGCACGGCCACCGGGCTCACGCCCACCACGAACACCAACAGGCACGCGGCGTGCATGAGCACGAAAGGCAGGGTGCGCATCCAGTCGATGCGATCCGCGGCGGCGGCGGCGTTGTCCGCGGGTTTTTCCGAGAGGCTGGTGTCGAACCATTGCATCAGCGCGCGGCCGATGCGGACGAGGGGGTTGGCGAGGGGCTGCGTTTCAGGGGTCATGAATGCTCCAGGGGCCGAATGATCCCTCATCCGGCCCCGCGTGACAGGTAACAGGTCGCGTTTAGTACGGCCGTCCGAGTGCGGCCGGTCTCTGTTCCAGCGCTGCGATGCGCTCATCCAGCGGCGGATGGCTCATGAGCAGCTTCCGCAGAGCGCCGGGTCGTTCGCTGTTGATGCCGAACGCCTTCAACGACTCCGGCAACCGACTAGGGGTATGCGCACGCTTCAGCGCTTCGAGCGCGCCGATCATCGAACGCGTGCCCGCGAGCTCGGCACCACCGGCGTCGGCACGGAACTCACGCCGGCGCGAGAACCAGGCCACGATCACGCTGGCCGCGAGGCCCAGGAAGATCTGCGCCACCATCACGGTGAAGAAATAGCCCATGCCCGGGCCGCGGCTATCGTTGTTCCCGCGCGTGGCGCTGTCGACCACGCTGCCGATGACGCGCGCCAGGAAGATCACGAAGGTGTTGAGCACGCCCTGGATCAGGGTCAGTGTCACCATGTCGCCGTTGGCCACGTGCGCGATCTCGTGGCCGAGCACGGCCTCGACTTCGTCGCGGCGCATGTTGCGCAGAAGCCCGGTGCTGACGGCCACCAGCGAGGCATTGCGGCTGGCGCCGGTGGCAAACGCGTTCGGATCGGGAGAATCGAAGACGCCGACCTCGGGCATGCCGATGCCCGCCTTTTGTGCATGGCGGCTGACCGTGTTGACCAGCCACTGTTCGACTTCGTTCGCAGGCTGCTGGATGACATGCACGCGCATGGTCGTCTTGGCCATCCACTTGGACATCAGCAGCGAGATGAATGCGCCGCCAAAACCGAAGATCGCGGCAAAAATCAGCAGGCTTTCGTAGTTCTGGCCGCGCTGGGCGAGCCACTCGTCGATTCCAAGCAAGTGAACGACGACGGTCAGCAGCGCGATGACGGCGAGGTTGGTACCGATGAGCAGCAGGATGCGTTTCATGGATATTCGATGGACTCCAGCAGTCAGCAAGCGTTGAGGTCGTCAGTACTGGCGACGCGACGGCGGAATTCAAGGCGAGCGACTTTCGCTCTTGAATCAAGCGTCTAGGATAAAGGCCAGCACCGCTTCCGTATCGTCCAGCGGCAGCCGGATCCCGGTGAAACCCGGAAGCGCGACGCCCTCCGGCGCCGCCACGGCGGCGATGCCGGAATCCTCGCGCGCCAGGGGTTCACCCGCGCCACGAAAGACTTCGACACGCCGGAGGCTCTCGAGTTGCTTGAATCCTTCGACGAGGATCACGTCCACCGGCCGCAGCTCGGCGAGCAGTGTCTTCAGGCTCGCCGGCTCCCGGGAAGCGGCGATTCGTGCCCAGCCGCTGTCGGACGCGATGATGACTTCGGAGGCGCCCGCACTGCGGTGCCGGTGGCTGTCCTTTCCCGGCCGGTCCAGCTCGATGTCGTGATGGTGCGTGTGCTTGATGGTGGACACGCTGAGTCCGCGCGCGCGCAGGGCGGGGATCAGTCTCTCGATGAGCGTGGTTTTACCGCTCCCCTGGCGCCCCACGATGCCAACGACGCGCATCAGGCCAGGCCAGCTCCCAGCAGCTTGCCCACGGCCCAGGCCGCCAGGCCCGCGCCGCCGCCGATCAGCACCAGGCGAAATCCGCCCCGCAGCGCGCCGTGGCCGGTGAACAGACTCAGCAACACACCGATGCCGAACAGCGCGCAGACCGTGACCGCGGCCGCGCCGTAGATGGCCTGGTGCCCGGACATCCCCGCGAAGAAGGGCAGCAGCGGCAGCGCGGCGCCCACCGCGAAGGAGAAGAAGGATGAGAATGCCGCGCGGAACGGCGAGCCCAGGTCGTCCGGGTTGAGACCCAGCTCCTCGCGCGCCAGCACCTCGAGCGCATGCTCCGGGTTGGCGAGCATGGTCCTGCTGATCCTGCGGGCCTCGTCCATCTCGAGGCCTCGGGCGTTGTAGATCAGCGCCAGTTCCTCGGCTTCCTCGTCCGGGTACTCGGCGAGCTCCGCGCGTTCGAGCGCGATCTGGTGTTCGAAGAATTCACGCTGCGAGCGCACCGAAACGTATTCGCCGGCGGCCATGGACAGCGCGCCGGCCAGCAGGCCGGCCATGCCCGTCACGAGCAGCCCGTCCTGCGCGACGCCGGCCGCTGCCACGCCCATGACCAGCGCGGCGTTCGAAACCAGGCCGTCGCTGGCGCCGAAGACCGCGGCGCGCAGGTTGTTGCCGCCCAGCGAAGTGTGCCGGCCTCCCACCTCGCTGGCGGAGGTTGGAATGCTGTGGGACGTGGGAGCACGCGGCGCGGTGTACACGGACAGGCCGCGCAGCTTCATGGCGGCCAGCACCGGGCGCAGGTGGCGCGGCGGGATGTACCGCAGCAGGCGGGCCACCACCCGGGCACGCATCGCCGGTGAGAAGTCGTCGGTGATACCGGGATTGGTCCGGCGCCAGTGCCCGGCCTGCGACTCGGCGGCGGCCGCGAGTTTCTCGAACAGTGCACGGTGTGCCGGATCGGCCTCCGCGCCGGCGACGGCCCGGTACAGCCAGGCCGATTCCTTCTCGTGGTACCAGCTTTCTGCGGGGCCGGGCAAGGGGATGCGGCGACTAACTAGTAACCGTCTTCGTCTTCGTCGTCGTCGTAATCGTCGTCGTCATCATCATCGTCATCGTCGTCGACGTCGTCATCATCGTCATCGTCGTCGTCGAAGTCGTCGTCCTCTTCCTCGTCGTCGTCAGCATCGTCGGACCAGCCCTCGGGCTCCTCGGTGGGCTCCAGGTCGAGTTCGTGCCAGGTGTCGAGATCGAGCTCTTCGACCTCGCCGTCCAGGTATTCGATCTCCACGAGCTCGTCATCCTCGTCGACGGACAGAACACGGAAGGTTTCGTCTTCTTCCCTGTTCTCGTACCACTTGCCCGGGACCGGTGCGTATTCTCTGCTCACGAATTCAAGCCTCTTGCTGGAGGGCCGTGAGTTTAGGGGCTGCCCGCGAATGCGGCAACGGGAGGTATTGCGTAATATCCGGCTCCGATTTCCATTAAGACCGCATGAACGCCTCATTGCCTCTAACTCGTGCACGCCGGATCGTCGTCAAGGTCGGTTCCGCGCTGCTGATCCATGACGGGCAGGTCAACCGGAGCTGGCTCGGTACCCTGGTCGAGGACCTGCTGCGCCTGCGCGCGCGTGGGCAGGAAGTCGTTCTCGTATCGTCGGGTGCCATCGCGCTCGGGCGACGCGAACTGCGGCTGCCGGCCGGGCCGCTGGAGCTGCCCCAGTCGCAGGCCGCCGCGGCCGTGGGCCAGATAGCACTGGCACACATCTATAAGGAGTTGTTCGCCGCGGCGGGCGTGTCGGTGGCCCAGATCCTGCTGACGCTCGAGGACAGCGAGCACCGCCGGCGCTACCTGAATGCGCGCGCCACGCTGTCGGAGCTGCTGGGGCTCGGGGTCCTGCCGGTCATCAACGAAAACGACACGGTCGCCACCACCGAGATCCGCTACGGCGACAACGATCGCCTCGCGGCGCGCGTGGCGCAGATGACCAGCGCGGATTGCCTGCTGCTGCTGTCGGATGTCTCCGGCCTGTACACCGCCGACCCGAACCTCGACCGCTCGGCGCGGCTCATCCCCGAAGTGCGCGAAATCACCCCCGAGATCGAGGCCATGGGAGGCGGTTCGGCATCGGCCGTGGGGTCGGGTGGCATGGCCACCAAGATCGCGGCCGCGAAGATCGCCACTTCCGCCGGCTGCGCCATGGCCATCGCGGCCGGCGCGCCCCTGCACCCGGTACGCCGCCTCGAAGAGGGCGCCGAGTGCAGCTGGTTCCTGCCGACCCAGAATCCCGAGAATGCGCGCAAGGCGTGGATCGCCGGATCCCTGCGCCCGAGCGGCGCCGTGACCGTCGATGCCGGCGCCCAGCGGGCGCTGCGCTCCGGCAAGAGCTTGTTGCCGGCGGGTGTGACCTCGATCAGCGGGCAGTTCGCGCGCGGCGACACCGTGAGCGTGCTGGACCGGGACGGCAACGAGATCGCGCGCGGACTCATCGCCTACAGCGACCGCGACGCCACGCGTATCGTCGGCAAGCGCAGCGCCGAGATCGAGGCGCTGCTGGGATTTCGTGGCCGGGATGAGATGATCCATCGCGACGACCTGGTGATGATGCGCGCCGACCTGGCGCCTGCCTGACAACTGCCCGAGGTACTTCCCGTGAACGCCGCCGTCGACCAGCCCGCCAGCCGCGAGATCGCCGAGCTCATGCAATCGCTCGGACGCGCGGCCGTCGACGCCTCGGTGGCGCTGGCCCGCGCGGATGCGGCCACCAAGAACCGCGCGCTGGCGTCGGTGGCTGTGGCACTGCGTGCGCGCGTGCCCGAGTTGTTAGCCGCGAACGCGCGGGATATGGAAGCGGCGCGCGCCCGCGATGCGACCGGCGCCATGCTGGATCGGCTGGCGCTAGACGAGAAGCGCATCGAGGTCATGGCGCGCGGGGTCGAGGACATCGCCGCGCTGGCCGATCCCATCGGCACGGTGGCCGCCGAGTGGACCCGGCCCAACGGGCTGCGCATCACGCGCGTGCGCGTGCCGCTCGGGGTGATCGGCATCATCTACGAGAGTCGGCCCAACGTGACCTGCGATGCCGGCGCGTTGTGCCTCAAGTCGGGCAACGCGGCCATCCTGCGCGGTGGATCCGAGAGCGCGCACTCCAGCCGCGTCATCCATGAGTGCCTGGTGGCGGGGCTGCAGGCGGCGGGCCTGCCGGCCGCCGGCATCCAGCTGGTGCCGACCACCGACCGCGCGGCCGTGGGCTACATGTTGTCGTCGATGACCGAGTACATCGACGTGGTGGTGCCGCGGGGCGGCAAGAGCCTGGTGGCGCGCGTGCAGGCCGAGGCGCGCGTGCCGGTCATCGGGCATCTCGAAGGCGTCTGCCACGTGTATGTCGATCGCGATGCCGACCTCGGCATGGCGCGCGCCATCGTGAAGAACGCCAAGCTGCGCCGCACCGGCGTGTGCGGCGCCGCCGAGACGCTGCTGGTCGACGCCGCCTGCGCGGCCACGCATCTCGGGCCGGTGGTGCGCGACCTGCTCGATGCCGGCTGCGAAGTACGCGGCGATGCCGCGGTTCAGGCCGTGGATGCGCGCGTCAAACCCGCCACCGAGCAGGACTGGTACACCGAGTACCTCGACGCCATCATCGCGGCGCGCGTGGTCGACGGCGTCGACGCCGCCATCGAACACATCGGCCGCTACGGCTCGTCGCACACCGAGAGCATCATCACGGCGAATGCGGCCACGGCACGGCATTTCCTCGAGCGCGTGGACAGCGCCATCGTGCTGCACAACGCCTCGACGCAGTTCGCCGATGGCGCCGAGTTCGGCATGGGCGCGGAAATCGGCATCAGCACCGACCGCTTCCACGCGCGCGGGCCGGTGGGCGTCGAACAACTCACGTCCTACAAATACGTCGTCCACGGCACCGGCCAACTACGACCCTGAAGATGGGGTCAGACCCCATTTGCTAGGAAATGGGGTCTGGCCCCATTTTCTGGAGCTTGGCGATTTCGGCCATGGCGAGGCCGTGTTCGAGGAAGTACAGCACGCGGATGTTCACCAGGGCGGCGAAGTACAGCCGCGCCACGCCGGCCTGGCCGCGCGCCCAGTATTCCTCGCCCACGTAGAACAGCGCCTCGCACAGCCGCTCGTCGGTGCTGGTGTTGGGCTGGCTGTTTTCCGGCGAATCGCCCTCGTTGATGCGTTCGATGAGCTCGGCCTCGGTGTATTCGCCGCGCATGTACAGCAGGAGCGGCTGCGGCCAGCCTTCTCCCGGCATGCGCGCGACGAATTCGGGATGCGTGATGCCGCCACGGAGCTGCGCCAGCCAGAACATGAGCTGGCCGTAGCCGGCGCGCACGCGATCCTCGTCGCTGGCCGCCACGTAGCGAAACCGCGCGATGGCATCGGCCCAGCGTTCTTCCACGTAGTCGAGGTTGCCGGCGAGCCGGTTGCTGCTCACCGACCGCGGGTCGAGCGCCAGTGACTCGTCGTTCACGGCGCGCGCACCCTGCAAGTCACGCGCGTCGAACAACATGCCCCCGAGGGCATCGAGGATGTCCGCGTTGCGAGGCTGGCATGCGAGTGCACGCCGGTAGTCGGCCGCGGCGCCGGGATAGTCGCCGTCGATGGCACGCGCCGTCCCCACGTCGACGTGCAACTCGGCAAAACGCGCGGCGCCGACGGAACCGGCGCACTGCTCATCCGGGGGCACGTGCGCCTGGTCGCGCGCGTGCAGGGCCTGCCTCAGGTTGAGATATTCGAAACCGGCGGGCGGCGCGTGCCTTTCGTCCTTCCGGGCTTCCCGTATCCGTTCCGCTTCGCGTTGGCGTGCGAGCTCGAGCAAAGGGTAGGTGCCGGGCGGCGTGGGACCGCGGTCCTGCGCCACCAGGGGTGCGGCCACGGCCAGGGCCAGCAGCAGCGGGAGTGCGCGCATCAGGCGGTGGCTTTCAAGCCCTTGAGGCCGCCTCGCAGCGAGCGGCAGGCGCGGAATCCCTGCGATCGCAGCAGGTCGGCGGCGGCGCTGCTGCGTCTGCCGGTGGCACAGACCAGCAGGTAGCGGCCCTCGAGGTCGAGGTTCACGGCCTCGGTCAGTAGTTTGGTCATGGGCAGGTGCAGGCTGCCGGCCGGTACCGGCTCGGCCTGGCGCTCGTGCATGTCGCGAACGTCGATGATGGTGTACCCGGCGGCCGCCGCCTCCTCCACCGAGCCGAATTGCACGTCCGGCGATTCCGCCACGAGCAGGGGCGCCGCGGGACTGGCGGCACGCTGGTGCGCCACGCAGCCGCTGGCGCGCCGCGCGCGCAGCCGCTGCGTGCTGAGCGTGATCAGGTCGAAGATCAGCATCTCGTTGCCGGCGAGGCCCGGCAGTCCCAGCAGCAGCTTGAGCGCTTCGAGCGCCTGCAGACTGCCGAACACGCCCGGCACCGGTCCCAGCACGCCGGCCTCGGCGCAGTTGCCGACCAGCCCATCGCGCGTAGCCTCGGGCCACACGCAGCGCAGGCAGGGCGAGGCGTCATCGCCCGCGACCAGCTGCAGCTGTCCTTCGTACTGGTACACGCTGGCGAACAACACCGGCTTGCCGCTGCGCAGCGCCACGTCGTTGAGCAGGAACTTGCTGCTGAAGTTGTCGGTGCAGTCGAGCACGAGGTCGTAGCCCTGCACCAGTTGCCCGGCGTTCGTGGCGTCGAGGCGCAGCGCATGCGTCTCGACGCGCACCTCGGGATTCAGCGCCTGCACGCGTGCCGCGGCCAGGGCGGCTTTTTCGCGGCCGCACTCGGCGAGCGTGTACCAGGTCTGGCGGTGCAGGTTGGAGGGTTCGAGCCGGTCGGAGTCGACGATGCCGAGCCGGCCAACGCCAGCGCCCGCAAGATACTGCAGCACCGGTACACCGAGCCCGCCGGCGCCCACCACCAGCACCGACGCGGCGCGCAGCTTCGCCTGGCCCTGCGGCCCGACTTCGCGCAAGGCCACCTGGCGCGAGTAGTCAGGCGCGGCTGCGGCGGCGTGCGCGCGGTCTTGGCCGTGATGTTCGTGATCGTGCTCATGCGCGTGCAACGGGTGTTCTCCATCGTGCGCGTGCAACGCGTGTTCTCGATCGTGCGCGTGCAACGCGCAACGCTCGCAGTTCACCCACCCCGAGTCGCCGTTGACGTAGTGTTCTTTCTTCCAGATCGGCACGCGGTGCTTCACTTCATCGATGATGAAGCGGCAGGCGCAGAAGGCTTCGTCGCGATGCGCGGCGCTGACGCCCACCCACACGGCGATGTCGCCGATGGCCAGCGAGCCGACGCGGTGCACGCAGGTCGCATGCGTGACGCCGAAGCGGCGCACGGCCTCCTCGACGATGCGCGCGCCTTCCTTTTCCGCGAGCGGCACGAAGGCCTCGTATTCCAGCCGCGTGACGGCATGGCCTTCGTTGTGATTGCGAACCCAGCCTTCGAAGGCGGTGAACCCGCCGCAGCGGTCGTCGCGAAGCTCGCGCTGCAGCGCCGCCGTGTCCAGCGGCGCTTCGCTGAAGGAGAACGCGGGGCGGGACGGGGCATTCATCCGCCGGCCACCGGGGGAATGAATACCACCGCGTCGCCGGCGGCCAGTGGCTGGGCCCAGTCGCCGAACTCCTCGTTGACCGCGACGCGCAGCATCTCGGGCGGCAGCGTGAAGGGATACTTCGCGCGCAGCTCGGCGTACAACTCGCGGGGCGTGCGCGCCTCCGTGCGCAGCGTCTCGCTGCTGCGGCCGGCCTGTTCGCGCAGCAACGCGTAGTACTGCACGCGGATATCCCGCGCCTGGGGGGCCTCGGGTGTGCGGAGGGCTGACATGGCCGCGCCATACTCCGCCACGGTATTCACGTTGTCGAGCGCGCGCGGATTCGGCTGCTCCAGCAGGCGGGTATTCGCGTTGATCAGGAATTTGCGCGGGCAATTGCGCCCGCCCGCGATGTATTCCGTCATGGGTTTGCGCGCGCGCGGCTCGTAGATGGCGCACAGCGGCTCGGGCAGCCCGTCGTGGCTGGAGCGGAAGGCCGTGGCGTCGGCCGCGGTGTCGCGTGCGGCGATCAGCGTGTCGAGCGTGCGGGCGTCGAGGTAGGGCAGGTCGCAGGCCAGCACCAGCCAGGCTGCGTCCGGGAATTCCGCCAGCGCCGCGCTGATGCCGGCGATGGGTCCTTCCACGCCGCCGCGGTCGACGATCTGCGCGAAGCCGGCACGCGTGCCGTCATCGCGCTGGTCGGCGCGCACCGACACGAAACTGCGCACCACGCGCGTTTCGAGGAGTCGCATCGCGGCGGCGAGCTGGGTCTCGCCCGGCCGGTATTCGAGAGACGCCTTGTCGCGCTGCATGCGCGAGCTGCGCCCGCCGGCGAGCACCAGTCCGTGGAGCGGTGGCTGCGGCGAGGCGTTCACGTGGATCTGCCGCGGGCGGGCTTTGCGCGACGCGGCCGGTCGAAATTCCGCTTGCCGCCGCGCTTGCGCAGCAGGCGCACGGGCCCGATCTCGATGTCATGCGAGAGTGCCTTGCACATGTCGTAGATGGTGAGCGCGGCGGCGCTGGCACCCACCAGCGCCTCCATCTCGACGCCGGTCTTGTGATGCACGGCGACGCTGCACACGACGTGGATATTGCCGCCGGCGCGGTCGGTGATGTCCACCGTGCAGCGCTCGAGCGCGAGCGGATGGCAGAAGGGGACGATCTCGTGGGTCTTCTTGGCCGCCATCACCCCGGCCACGATGGCGGTGTCGAACACCGGGCCCTTTTTCGTGCGATGCCCGGAACGCCTGAGTTCGCGCGCCACGTTGGCGGGCAGTTTTACCATCGCTTCGGCGCTGGCCTCGCGGAACGTGGCCGTCTTGGCGCCGACGTCCACCATGGTCGGGCGATTGGCGGCATCGAGATGGGTCAGCGCGGATCGTTTGCGGGGCATGGGACGCGACTCAACCTCCGATGTAATTCATCTCGACCTTGTGCAGGTCGGCGGTGTCGCGACGCGAGGCGCGCAGCTCGCTGTAACGGTCGCGGCGGGCGCTCCACACGCTGCGCACCCGTTCGTAGAGCTCTTCGTCGCTGGCGCCGGCGCGCAGCGGCGCGCGCAGGTCCATGCCCTGTGTCGCGAACAGGCAGGTGTAGAAAGAGCCATCGGACGAAATTCGCGCGCGCGAGCAATCGCCGCAGAAGGGTTGCGACACCGAGGAGATGAACCCGACTTCACCGCTGCCGTCGGCGAACACGTGGCGCTCGGCCACTTCGCCCCGGTACTCGCGGTCGCGCGGCTCCAGCGGCCAGCGCGCCGAGACCATCGCGGCGAGCTCGCGCGAAGGCACGACCAGCGCCGGGTTCCAGTGATTGCGCGTGCCCACGTCCATGTACTCGATGAAACGCACGATGACACCCGTGCCGCGGAAGTGCGCCAGCAGGTCGAGCACGGTGTGGTCGTTGACGCCGCGCTGCACGACGGTGTTGATCTTGATCGGCGCGAGGCCGGCGCGGCGCGCGTGTTCGATGCCGTCGAGCACCTCGCCCACGCCGCCGAATCCGCCGCTCATTTTCGCGAACACTTCCGGGTCGAGGGTATCGAGGCTCACGGTGATCCGGTTCAGGCCGGCCGCCTTGAGCTCGGTGGCGTATTTCGCCAGCAGCATGCCGTTGGTGGTGAGCGCGATGTCCTCGATGCCGGGGACCTGCGTGAGATCGCCGATCAGGTCCGGCAGGTTGGGGCGCAGCAGCGGCTCGCCGCCCGTGATGCGGATCTTCTTCACGCCGGCGCGCACGAACACGCGCGCCAGGCGCAGGATCTCGGCGAAATCCAGGCGCTCGCTGCTCTTGAGGAAGCGGTACGACTCGTGGAAGGTCTCGCGCGGCATGCAATACGGGCAGCGGAAGTTGCACCGGTCCATGACGGAGATGCGCAGGTCGTGGATCGGGCGTTGCAGCGTGTCCAGCGGCGCACGGCCGCCGCCCGTGAGGGCAGTGAGCGGGACGACTTTTTCGTTCGGGTCCATGGGGCTGTGACTCACCAGCGGAAGAATGGTGCCACGAAGCCTTTCGGGAAAGTGTTGGGGCCCGGCGGCAGCTCGATGAAGCCGTCGGTGCCGGCCAGCGAGGTGAAATCGCCGGAGCCATTGGTGGGGCAGGGCGCCGCCGACGTGCGGCCCCAGTCGTCGGTCTTGAGCTTCACCGGAAGATAGAACGCCAGCGGCGCCTTGACTTCGAACGGCGCGGTGGTCGCCACGCGTGGCGGGTCCTTGGACGCCTGGCCCATGGCGGCGCGCAGCGCGGGCAACACGTAACGCGCCAGGCACACCAGTGTCGATACCGGGTTGCCGGGCAGGGCGAACACCGCAGGGCCGGACTGCGAAACGCCGAACCACATCGGCTTGCCCGGCCGCTGCGCGATGTGGTGGAACACCATGCCCACGCCTAACTTCTCGAGCACCTTGGGCACGAGGTCGAGCCGGCCCATGGACACGCCGCCCGACAGGATCAGCACGTCGTGCGTGTGCAGGTGGAAGGCGAGCCGCTCGGTGAGCTGCGCCTCGTCGTCGCGCACGTGTTCGTCGGCGACGCGTGCGAAGCCGTGCTGCCGCAGCGAGGCCGTGATGCCGTAGGCATTGGATCGGCGCACCTGGTGCGGCTCGATGTTCTCGCCCGGCTCCACCAGTTCATTGCCAGTGGAGATCACGGCGATCATGGGCTGCACGCTCACACGCACGCGCGCCATGCCGGCGCCGGCCGCGATGGCGACTTCCGGTGCCGAGAGCCGCGTGCCTGCCGCCAGCAGCAGCGAACCCTGGCGGCAATCGGAGCCGCGGCGATGCACGTTCTGCCAGGGTGTCACGGGCTTGTGGACGTGAACGATATCGCCGTTGCGTTGCACCTGTTCCACCGGCACCACCGCATCGCAACCACGCGGCAACACCGCGCCGGTCATGATCTCGATGCAGTTCGCGGTGTCGTCGAGTGTCCAGGGAGGATCGCCCGCGGCCTGCGAGCCGACGATGCGCAACCTTCCGGCATTGCCGGCGGCGCCCGACGACGCCAGCGCGATGCCATCCATGGCCACGCGATCGAACGGCGGCTGGTCGCGTTCGGCGTAGATGTTCTCGCGCAGCACCGCGCCCGCTGCCTGGGTGAGCGGCAGCGACTCGATCGGCAGGCACGCCAGGTGCTGCTCGATGAGGGACTCGGCCTGGGCGGGCGTTAGCAGCGACATAGGACTCGGGTTGCCGCGGCGCGCTCGCGCGTCGCGATCAGGAGGTCTTCTTCTCCGCGGCGTTCTTCGCCTTCCACGCGCGCAGCTGCTCGTTGAAACGCTCGGTGACGTCCATGACTTCCTTCACGGCGGCGTTGTGCATCTCGTCCTGCTTGCGCTGCATCTCCGCCTTCTTGTCGGCGGGAGCGTCGGCGTTCTCCGCGAGGCGCGCGTCGAACTCGGTCTTGATGCAGCCGAGGTAGTTGTCCATGTCCGTGTTGTACTTCACCACCTGGGACTTGGCCGCGAGCATTTCCTCCTTGGATGCCACCGAGCCATCGGGAAATTTCCCGGGGGCAACTGGGTACTGGCAGGCGGCATTGGCCTGGGAGGTGGCGAACGCCCCCGACAGGACGAGCGCGGCAAAAAGGTACTTCATGAACGGGATCCCCTATCGGAGTTTGAATGAGGCGCTATCTTAGTTGCGCATCCGGCGGGGGGCCATAAGAACACGAGCGTGATTTCGCTCTACGCTGATGAATCGTGCGCGGAAAAGGGGTCAGATGCCCGCGTAATAGTTCGGGTAGTCCGGGGTCAAACCCTTGAATCGCCGGTGAATCCACAGGTACTGGGCGGGCATGCGCCGCACCTCGGCTTCGACGATGTGGTTGAACCGCTCCGTGTCGGCGACGGCATCGTCGGTGGGAAAATTTTCAAGAGGCGGGTGGATGGTGCCGCGGTAGCCGCCATGCGGCAGCCGCTCGAAGAAATAGGGCATGACCAGGGCGCCGGTCATCTGCGCGATGCGCGACGTGGCGGTGTTGGTGGCGGCCGGGATGCCGAACAGCTTGACCATCTCGGCGCCCTTCTTGCGGAAACTCTGGTCGGGCGCGTACCACACCACGTCGCCCTCCTTGAGCGCCTTCACCAGCGTGCGCACGTCGTCGCGGCGGATGGCGCGCTTGGTCTGCACGGCGCGGCGCGAGTGCACGAACTCGCCGATGAGCAGGTTCTTGGTCGGGCGGTACATGACGTTGAGCGGCATGCGCGCGGCCAGCGCGCGGCAGCCGATCTCGATGGAATTGAAATGTGCCGACAGCAGCAGCACGCCGCGGCCCGAGGCGTGCGCCGCCTCGAGGTGCTCGAGTCCCGTCATCAGCGTGATGCGCCGGATGCGTTCGTTCGACGACCACCAGCTCATGGCGGTTTCGAACAGGGCGCAGCCCAGTCCTGCGAAGTGCTCGCGCAGGATGTCGTCGCGCGCGCGTTCGTCGAGCTCGGGCATCGCGAGCTCGATGTTGCGCCGGGCGATGCGCTTGAACGGCGTGGGGAACAGGTGGATGAACCGGCCGAGCCCGCGGCCCAGTAGATAGAGCAGCCGGTGTGGCAGCGGCTCGAACAGGCGCAGCAGCCCGATGCCCAGCCAGGTGGGCCAGTATTTCGGCATCAGGAAGGAGGCTTTCACGCGGGCCCGATGATACCCGGTATGAGCCCCGGCCCGATGTTCGGCGTCACGCGCTGAACGTGAAGCTCATGAAGGAGCGGTGCGTCTCGCCCGGGCGCAGGATGCTGCTGGGGAAGTTGGCGTGGTTCGGCGCGTCCGGGAAGTTCTCGGGCTCGAGGCAGATGGCATGCATTCCCGGGTAGGCCGTCCTCAGGTGATAGGCGCCGTACACCTGCAGGCCCGGCAGGTTGGTCCGCACGGCCATGCGCACGCCGCTGGCCGGTGAATACAGTTCCGCGACGGCGGGTCCGGACTTCGGGCCCGGCTTGTCCAGCACCCAACAATGGTCGAAGCCGCCGGTGAGCGCGATCTGCGGATGCGTGGAAGGCGGGGGCACGGCAACGGCCTTCGGCTTGCGGAAATCGAACGGCGTGCCGGCCACCGGCGCGATCTCGCCCGTGGGCACGCGCGCGCCGTTGACAGGTAGATAGCGGCTGGCGCGCATCATGAGCCGCTGTTCGTCGATGGTGCGCGACGGGTCGCCCGAGATGTTGAAGTAGGGATGCCAGGTGAGGCTGATGGGCGTGGGCGCGTCGCTGGTCGCCTCCCACTCCAGCGTCAGCGTGCGGTCGTGCACGCTGATCATCGCGGTGACGTCGAGGTTGCCGGGGAAGCCATTGATGCCCGCGGGTGAACGGTGCGCGAGCTTGACGTAACCGTGGCGGCCGCCGCCGCTGCCCAGCACGTCCCACACGTACTTGCCGAAGCCCACGTTGCCGCCGTGCAGCGTGTTCGGGCCGTTGTTTGCCGTGAGCTCGTACCGCCTGCCGTCGAGCTCGAACGCCGCGCCGCCGATGCGATTGCCATAGCGGCCCACGAGCTGGCCAAGATAAGAAGTGTCCTTGAGATAGGCCGGGAGGTCCGGCAGCGAGAGCACCAGCGGGAGGCGCTTTCCCTTGACGGGCAGCGTGAGGCTGCGCAGCGTACCGCCAAGCGTGAGGATTTCGGCCTGCAGGCCGTCGGCCGGGCCCAGCGTGTACACGTCGACTTCCTTGCCGTCCGGGAGGCGCCCGAAGGCGCGGTTCAAGCCGCCTTGCGCGAACGAGCCTCGAAAAGCCGTTGCAACAGGCAGAAGAGCAAGAGCAAGGCACCGACGACGATCTTGGTCCACCATGAGCTCAGCGTTCCGTCAAAGGCGATGAGGGTCTGGATGATGCCGAGAATCAGCACGCCGAACAACGTGCCCGCGACGTAACCCACTCCGCCGGAGAGCAGCGTGCCGCCGATGACCACCGCCGCGATGGCGTCGAGCTCCAGGCCGACGGCATGCAGGCTGTAGCCCGAGAGCATGTAGAAGGTCATGACCAGGCCGCCCAGCGCGGCGCAGAAGCCGCTGAGTAGATAGACGCCGACCTTGGCGGTGGCGACCGGGAGCCCCATGAGGCGCGCCGAGGCCTCGCCGCCACCGATGGCGTACACCGTGCGGCCGAACTCCGAGGCATGCGCGACACGCATGCCGGCCAGCACCACGAGCAAAGCGATCACCGCGCCCACCGTCAGCGAGGCATCCAGGCCGACGGGGATGCGCGCCTGCGCGATGGACGACCAGGTTGGGTTGTCGATGGCGATGGACTCGGTGCTGATGAGATAGCAGCAGCCGCGCGCGAGGAACATGCCCGCCAGCGTCACGATGAAGGGCGCGAGCGCGAAGCGCTGGATGAGGTAACCCTGCGCGGCGCCGAACAGCGAGCCCAGCACCAGCACCAGCGCCATGGAGGCCCAGGGATTCCAGCCCGCCTCGAGCAGCGCCGCGGAGATCATCGTGGTCAATGCGATCACGGCGCCCACCGACAGGTCGATGCCGCCGGACAGGATCACGAAGGTCATGCCCACCGCGACCACGCACAGGAAGGCGTGGTCGATCAGCAGGTTCAGGAACACCTGCGGCGAGAGGAAGCCGTCGTAGCGGATCGCGCCGAAGGCCGCCATGCCGGCGAACAGCAGGATGGTGATGCTGAGCGGCAGCAGCCGGCGGTTCATGCGGGCTTGTGCCCGGTGCGCACCGCGCGCGACACCAGCGAACGGAACTCCGCCGATTGCAGCAGCATCACCGCGAACACCAGCGCCGCCTTGACCACGAGGTTCACCTCGGGTGGCACGCCGATCGAATAGATCATCGAGGTGAGCGTCTGGATGATCAGCGCGCCGACGGCCGTGCCGGCGAGCGTGAAGCGCCCGCCGGTGAGCGCCGTGCCGCCGAGCGTCACCGCCAGGATGGCGTCGAGCTCGAGCAGCTGGCCGGCGTTGTTCGCGTCGGCGCTCTTCACGTTGGAGCTGATGATGAGCCCGGCGATGCCCGCGGCGAGGCTGCAGAAGGTGTACACGCACAGCGTGATCGAGGCGGCGCGGATGCCGGCGACGCGCGCCGCCTCCGGATTGCCGCCGATGGCGCGGATGAACAGGCCGAGCGCGGTGCGCGACAGCAGCAGGTGCAGGCCGCACCACAGTGCCGCCGCGAGCCACAGGGCCACCGGCACGCCCAGCAGGAAGCCGTTGCCGAGCGTGAAGAACGGCGTGTAGTACACGGTGATGATCTGCCCGCCGGTCAGCAGCTGCGCGATGCCGCGCCCCGCCACCATCAGGATCAGCGTGGCGACGATGGGCTGCATGCCGGCCTTCACCACCAGCAGGCCGTTCCACAGGCCGCAGGCCGCGGCCACCAGCAACGCCGTACCCAGCGCCAGCCACAGCGGATGCTCGCTCGCGACATCGCCGCTGGCGCTGAAGCTGCCGCCGATCATGAGCGCGGCCACGGTCGCGGCGATCGCCACCACCGCGCCCACCGAGATGTCGAGGCCGCGCACCGCGATGACCAGCGTCATGCCCAGCGACACGATCATCAGCGGCGCGGCGCGGTTCAGGATGTCGACGAGATTTCCGTAGAAGTGGCCGTCGCGCCAGGCGATGGAAAGGAACGACGGGTTGAATGCCGCGCTGACCGCGATCAGCAGCAGCAGCGTGGCGACCGGCCAGAACAGCTTGTGCCGCACCAGCCGCCTCATGCATTCCCCGCGATCATCGAGTACACGGCGTCTTCATCGGCGCCGCGCGACAGTTCGCCCGCCTTGGCGCGGTCGCGCAGCACCATGATGCGATCCGAGACGCGCACCACTTCCTCGATCTCGGCCGAGATGAACAGCACCGCCGTGCCGCGCTGCGCGAGCTGCAGGATCTCGTTCATCAGCTCCTGCTTGGCGGCGATGTCGATGCCGCGCGTGGGCTCATCGAGGATCAGCACGCGCGGATGCGTGGCGAGCCAGCGCGCGATGATGGCCTTCTGCTGGTTGCCGCCCGAGAGCTGCCCGATGGGCGTTTCGATGCTGGCGGTCTTGACCCCCAGAGCCGCGACCATCTTCTCGGCCAGCGCGCGCTGTTCGGCCGGCTTGAGGAATTTCTTCAGGCCCATGCGCGCCTGCAGCGCCAGCACGATGTTCTCGCGCACCGAGAGCTCGGCGACGATGCCGCTGTGCTTGCGGTCTTCCGGACAGAATCCGAGGCCGAGCGCGAGGGCATCCGAGGGCTTTTGGAGCCGGGTGGGATGGCCGTCGAGGTGGATGTCGCCGGAATCCCGCTCGTCGAGCGCGAACAGCAGCCGCGCGAGCTCGGTGCGGCCCGAGCCCAGCAGGCCGGCGAGGCCGAGTACTTCGCCGGCGTGCAGCTCGATGTCCATGGATTTGAGCTGGCCGCGCCGCGAAATGTCGCGCGCCGCGAGCACCGGCGCCGCGCCGCCGGGTCCGGTGGACGCCGGCGCGGCGGCCTTCTCGGCGTTCACCAGCTCCCGACCCACCATGGCGGCCACCAGGCCGCGCGCATCGAGCTTGGCGCAGGCGTATTCGCCGACGAACTTGCCATTGCGCAGCACGGTGATGCGATCGCAGACCTCGTACACCTGGTCGAGGAAGTGCGTGACGAACAGGATCGCCATGCCCGACGCGCGCAGGCGCCTGAGCGTGTCGAAGAGCTGCCGCACCTCGTCCGCGTCCAG
>DASUGK010000011.1:0-29764 GCA_036274075.1 Steroidobacteraceae bacterium
GCTCGACGGTCTGGTTGGCCTGCACGTTGATGAAATACGGCGAGAGGTAGCCGCGGTCGAACTGCATGCCCTCGACCACGTCGAGTTCGTTCTGCAGGCCCGAGCCTTCTTCCACCGTGATCACGCCTTCCTTGCCGACCTGGTCCATGGCCTCGGCAATGGTCTTGCCGATGGACTCGTCGGAGTTCGCCGAGATCGTGCCGACCTGGGCGATCGCCTTGTTGTCCTTGCAGGGCTTGGCGAGCTTCTTGATTTCGTCGACGGCGGTGATGACCGCCTTGTCGATGCCGCGCTTGATGTCCATCGGGTTGCGGCCCGAGGAGACGGCCTTGAGGCCTTCGCGGATGATGGCTTGCGCGAGCACCGTGGCGGTGGTCGTGCCGTCGCCGGCTTCGTCAGAGGTGTTGGAAGCGACTTCCTTCACCATCTGCGCGCCCATGTTCTCGAACTTGTCCTTGAGCTCGATTTCCTTCGCGACCGACACGCCGTCCTTGGTGACGGTGGGGGCGCCGAAGCTCTTGTCGAGCACCGCATTGCGGCCCTTGGGGCCGAGTGTCGCCTTGACGGCGTTGGCGAGGATGTTCACGCCGCGGAACATCCGCGTGCGCGCATCATCGGAGAAACGGACTTCTTTAGCAGCCATGGTTATTTGCCCTCAATGATGGCCATGACGTCTTCTTCACGCATGACCACGAGTTCCTCTCCGTCCACCTTCACTTCGGTGCCGGAGTACTTGCCGAACAGGATCTTGTCGCCGATCTTGACGTCGAGCGGACGGACCTGGCCGTCTTCCAAAATCTTGCCCTTGCCTACCGCCACGACCTTGCCCTGGACGGGCTTCTCGGCGGCCGAGTCCGGAATCACGATGCCGCCGGCCGTCTTGGTCTCGCTCTCGAGACGCTTGACGATCACGCGGTCATGAAGAGGACGAATCTTCATGGTTTCGCTCCTTATGAATGTGTATGAAGAACTTGGGTTACCCGGGGTGGGCGCCTGTTAGCACTCCCCCCGAGAGGCTGCTAATTGTATTGGCCTACGCCCCCATTTCAAGCCGAAGTTGGGTGCCGGGCCGGCATTTCGGCATTCGCCCTCGCCCCACCACCCACGAATGCCGAAATGCCGGCCCGGCACCGATGTCTGGCCCCATTTTGAAATTTCGGGGGGGAATTGCGGGTCACATCGAAGCGGGATCGGGCGTCCTGGCCCATGATTCGGCGGTTTTCCCGCTCATATGTCGAATAGGATGGCGGACCTTGGCGCCAAGAGGTGGATCGGTGCTTCGCAAGACATTGTTTTCATTGCTTTCGGTGGCCGTGCTGGCGCTGGGTTCCGGAACGGCGGCGGCCATTGGCGAGGACGAGTTCCTGCCGCCCGAACAGGCCTTTACCTACCAGGCGAGCGCCACCCCCTCCGAAGTCACCGTCCAGTGGAAGGCCATCCCCGGGTACTACCTTTATAAGAAGCGCATGGGGCTGGCGTCCGGCACCCCCGGCGTGACGGTCGGCGACTCGGTCTACCCCAAGGGCGAGATCCACAACGACGAGTACTTCGGCGAGCAGGAAATCTTTCGCGGCGACTTCAAGGTGACCGCCCCGCTCACCGGCGCCAAGCCCGGCGACACCGTGGCGCTCAAGCTCAAGTGGCAGGGCTGCGCCGACGCCGGCCTGTGTTACCCGCCGAGTGTCTGGGACGCCACCGTCAAAGTGGCCGGCGCGCCCGCCGCCACCACGGCGGACAAGGTCTTCAAGGACCCCGAGCCCGATGCCGTGGGCGACGACGAGTACCTCGACCCCGACGTCGCCTTCGTGCTCACCGCCGAGGCGCAGTCGGTCAACACCGTGCAGCTCAACTGGCGCATCGCCGACGGTTACTACCTCTACAAGGAACGCATCAAGCTCGCGCCGGCGGATGCCGCGCAGCCGGTGGGCGCGATCGTGCTGCCCAGGGGCGAGGACCACTACGACGAATATTTCGGCAACCAGGAAATCTACCGCGGCAGTCTCGATGGCACGTTCTCGGTGCCGCCCGGCGCCAAGACCGTCGACGTGAACGTCACTTACCAGGGCTGCGCGGACGCGGGCCTGTGTTATCCGCCCATCACCAAGACGATGACTGTGTCACTCGAAGGCGCGCCGACGACCATGAGCACCTCGAACGCCAGCAACGGCGGCGGCTACGTGTCGGAGCAGGACAGCTTCGCTGCCAAGCTGGGCGGCAACCTGCTCGTGGTGGTGGCGCTCGCCTATCTCGGCGGATTGCTGATGTCCTTCACGCCCTGCGTGCTGCCGATGGTGCCCATCCTCACCGGCATCATCGCGGGCGGCGGCGAGAACACCACGACACGGAAAGGTTTCCTGCTGGCGCTGAGCTACGTCGCCGGCATCGCCGTGATCTACACGCTCATGGGAGTGATCGCCGCGTACATCGGCAGCGGCGTGAACCTGCAGGCCATCTTCAACCAGCCCAAGATACTCATTCCGTTCATCATCCTGTTCCTGGTGCTCGCGAGCTCGATGTTCGGCGCGTTCACCATCCAGATGCCGAGCTTCATCCAGACGCGCCTGAGCGACGCCAGCAACAATCAGCGCGCGGGCACTTACGTCGGCGTGGGCGTGATGGGCGCATTGTCGGCGCTCATCGTTTCGGCCTGCGTGGCGCCGGTGTTGATCGGCGCGCTGACGTTCATCGCGCAGACCGGCAATGCGGTGCGCGGCGGTGTCGCGATGCTGGCCATCAGCATCGGCATGGGCACGCCGCTGCTGCTGGTGGGCGCCTCGGCCGGCGCACTGCTGCCGAAGGCTGGCGCGTGGATGGACACCATCAAGAACCTGTTCGGCGTGATGTTCGTGGCGGTGGCCGCGTGGCTGCTGAGCCGCATGGTCACCAACTGGGTGGTCATGGTCATCTGGGCCATCCCGGTGCTGATCGGCGCCTGGATCCTGTGGCGCGGCTTCAAGAAAGGCACGAGCGCGCAGCTCATCGCGCGCACGCTGGCCGTGGCGCTGGCGGCCTACGGCGCGGTGCTGCTGGTGGGTGCGAAGCTCGGCTCGAGCAATCCGCTCGCGCCGCTCACGGCCCAGGGCGAGCAGAAGAATCTCGAGTTCAAGCGCATCAAGTCGGTGGCGGACCTGGAGCGCGAAGTCGCGGCGGCTTCGCAGGCTGGCCGCTCCGTGATGCTGGATTTCTACGCCGACTGGTGCGTGTCCTGCAAAGAGATGGAACACCTCACCTTCACGGAAGCGGAGGTGCAGTCGGCGTTGTCGAACACCACGCTGCTGCAGGCTGACGTCACCGCCAACGACGACCAGGACCGCGAGCTGCTCAAGCACTTCGGCATCTTCGGGCCGCCCACTATCGCGTTCTATGGCGCCGACGGAACGGAACGGCGAAACTTCCGCGTCGTCGGATTCATGAAGGCTGCGGAGTTCGCAGCCGTGGTCCGCCAAGCGGTCGCATCGGGTCCGCCAGCCACTTGAAAGAATCGAAGAGCTCCATTTCGCGCGTCGTCATCTCGGTTGGCGTGGTGCTGGGCGCGGGACTGCTCGGCTACCAGATCTACCGTGGTCTCGCCGAGCCGGTAACGGTCAAGAACCTCAGCGGCGTCGTGGCGACCCAACCGGAAGCTTCCCCGGCCCCGGAAACCCCGCCGCCGCAAAAGAAGGTGCCGGACACCCTGCCCGACATCACCCTGGCGGATCGCGACGGCAAGCCCACCAGGCTCGCGAGTTTCGGCGGCCGGCCGCTGATGGTGAATTTCTGGGCCACCTGGTGCGCCCCCTGCCGGCGGGAAATCCCACTGCTGAACAAGATAAGTGTCGAGCGGAAGCCCCAAAACGCCGTGATCGTGGGCATTGCCGTCGATTTTCGCGAAGATGTACTCAAATACGTGCAGCAAACGCCCCTGGAGTACCCACTGCTGATCGGCGAAGAGGACGGCCTGGCGGCCGCCGAGGCCTTCGGCATGGGCATGGCCTTCCCTTTTTCTGTTTTCGTGGACAGCCGAAATCGGATCCTGACGGTCAAGATTGGCGAGTTGCACGAAGATGAGGCCAATTTCGCGTTCGATCGCCTAAAGGATATCGACAATGGCGTCCTGACCCGGAAGCAGGCCCAATCCCAGGTAGCCGAGGCATTCCGCCAGATGGCGGCGGATCGAGCCAAGAACGACATCGAGCACGCCGGGGAAGACGGCAAATAGACCGATGCGCGCCAGATTGACGAAAACCGCGCACGTTACCCGCCAATTACGGTAAATTCGCCGCCTTCATTGGCCCGGGTCACCGTCTGAACGCCGCTATGGCGCGATTCCTACTACTCAATGGTCCGAACCTGAACCTCCTCGGCACGCGCGAACCCGAGGTTTACGGGTCCGACACCCTCGCCTCCATCGAGGAACGCGCCAAGAATGCCGCCGCGAAGCTCGGCCACGAGGTCGTGACCTTCCAGAGCAATGCCGAGCACGAGCTCATCGCCTGCGTCCAGACCGCCAGGGGCAATGGCATCAGCTTCGCCATCGTCAACCCGGGCGGGTTCACGCATACCAGCGTCGCCCTCAGGGACGCCCTGCTCGGGGTGAAACTGCCGTTCATCGAGCTGCATCTCTCGAATACGTTCGCGCGCGAAAAATTCCGCCACCACTCGTATTTCTCGGACATCGCCGTGGGCTGCATCGTCGGCCTCGGCGCGCTGGGATACGAGCTCGCGATCCAGGCAGCCGCGGCCCGCGTAGCAGACGCGCCGCGCTCGTCGAAAAGTTAATCAATAAGGACACGCCCCCTTGGACATCCGCAAAGTCAAAAAGCTGATCGAACTACTCGAAGAATCCGGCATCGCCGAGATCGAGATCAAGGAAGGTGAAGAGGCCGTGCGTATCAGCCGCATGCCCACCGGCGGCGTCGTCACGCACGTGCAGCCAATGGTCCATGCCGCACCGCCCGCCGCCGCAGCCACGCCGGCCGCACCCGTGACGGCCATCGCCGCCGGTGCCCCCGCGGCGCCTCCGCGCCGCGCCAACGAACACGTGGTGGCCGCACCGATGGTCGGCACGTTCTATGCCGCCGCCTCGCCGGGCGCCAAGCCCTTCGTCGAGATCGGCAGCGAAGTCAAGGAAGGCCAGGTGCTCTGCATCATCGAAGCCATGAAGATGATGAACCAGATCGAGAGCGACAAGGCCGGCAAGATCACCGCGATCATGGCCACCAATGGCGACCCGGTGGAGTTCGGCCAACCGTTGTTCGTGATCGAGTAGCCGCGACTCATGCTCGACAAAATCGTCATCGCCAATCGCGGCGAGATCGCGTTGAGGATCCTCCGCGCCTGCCGCGAGCTGGGTATCAAGACCGTCGCGGTGCATTCCACCGCCGACTACAACCTCAAGCACGTGCTGCTGGCGGACGAATCGGTGTGCATCGGCCCGCCGCAGTCGCAGAAGAGTTACCTCAACATGCCGGCCATCATCAGCGCGGCCGAGGTGACCGACGCGATGGGCATCCACCCGGGTTACGGCTTCCTGTCCGAGAACGCGGATTTCGCCGAGCGCGTGGAAAAGAGCGGCTTCACGTTCATCGGCCCGAAGGCCGACGTGATCCGCATGATGGGCGACAAGGTGTCGGCCATCAACGTGATGAAGAAGGCCGGCGTGCCCTGCGTGCCGGGCTCCGGCGGCCCGCTGGGCGACGTGGCCGAGGAGAATTTCAAGGTCGCGAAAGACATTGGCTACCCCGTGATCATCAAGGCCTCGGGCGGCGGCGGCGGCCGCGGCATGCGCGTGGTGCACAGTGAAGCGGCGTTGCTCAATGCCATCGCGGTCACCAAGGGTGAAGCCCTGGCGGCGTTCAACAACGACCAGGTCTACATGGAGAAATTCCTGGAGCGGCCGCGGCACATCGAATTCCAGGTGCTGGCCGACAACCACGGCAACGTGATCCACCTCGGCGAGCGCGACTGCTCCATGCAGCGCCGCCACCAGAAAGTCGTGGAAGAAGCGCCGGCGCCGGGCATCACCGACGCGCAGCGCGAGAAGATGGGTGAGCGCGTGGTCGAGGCCTGCAAGGCCGTCGGTTACCGCAGCGCCGGCACGCTCGAGTTCCTGTACCAGGACGGCGAGTTCTACTTCATCGAGATGAACACGCGCATCCAGGTGGAGCACCCGGTGACGGAACTCATCACGGGCATCGACCTCGTGAAGGCGCAGCTCCTGATCGCCTCGGGCGAGAAACTCAAGTACGCGCAGAAGGACATCAAGCTCACCGGCCACGCCATCGAGTGCCGCATCAACGCCGAGGACGCCAAGACCTTCATGCCGTCGCCCGGCCCGATCAAGCTCTGGCACGCGCCGGGTGGCCCGGGCGTGCGCGTCGACAGCCACATCTACTCCGGCTACAACGTGCCGCCGCACTACGATTCTTTGATCGCCAAGGTCATCTCGTACGGCGACACCCGCGAGACCGCCATCGCGCGCATGCGCAATGCGCTCGCCGAGATGGTGGTCGAAGGCATCAAGACCAACACGGCCCTGCACCAGGAGATCTTCACGCACGCCGCGTTCCGCAGCGGCGGCCAGGACATCCATTACCTGGAGCGCCGCCTGGGCCTGAAATAGCCCGGAGTCCTCGTGCCGCAAATCGCTGTCACCCTCGATCTCGACGGCCTGGATGCCGAGCGGGTCGAGGAGGCCTGTTTCGAATTCGGTGCGCTGGCGGTCTCCTATACCGACCAGCACGACGATCCCATCCTCGAGCCCGCGCCGGGCGAGTTCCGCCTCTGGCCGCACTCGCGGCTGCAGGCGCTGTTCTCCTTCGACTGCAAGCCGCAGGAAATCGTCGCGGGCCTGGCGCATGTACTGCGCGTGGATGAATCACGCCTGCGCGTGGAAACGCTGGCCGACCGGGTCTGGGAGCGCGAATGGCTGCGCGACTTCCATCCCATGTGTTTCGGACAGCGGCTGTGGGTGGCGCCCCATCACTCCCACGTGCACACGCAGGGGGCGGTGATCGTGCGCCTCGACCCCGGGCTGGCATTCGGCACGGGCACCCATGCGACCACGGCCATGTGCCTGTCCTGGCTCGACGAGCAGGTGCGCGAGGGCCAGGTCGCCATCGACTATGGCTGCGGCTCGGGCGTGCTGGCGGTGGCCGCCGTCAAGCTCGGCGCGCGCGCGGCTTACGCCTTCGACATCGACCCGCAGGCCCTCACCGCTACCCGCGACAATGCCGCCGCCAACCAGGTATCCGACCGCGTGCACGTGGTGGAGTCCGACGACGCACTCCCCCGGGACGCGGACATGCTGCTCGCTAACATCCTCTGCGGCCCGCTGTGCGAGCTCGCGCCGCGCTTCGCCGAGCTCACCGCGCCCGGCGGCAAAATCGTGCTCGCGGGCCTGCTCGACACGCAGGCCGCCGAGGTGACACGCGCGCATTCGGCATGGTTTGATATCTCGCCATTTGCGACTAGGGACGGATGGACGGCGCTCTCCGGCACGCGGCGGCGCTGACTCACCGGATAGCGGACCCAAACGCGCGTGGTCGCTGAAATGAAGAGAGGTCGCTGAGTGTTCACCGTCTGTCCCAAGTGCACGCTGACACTGGTCGTCACGACCGTGGACCTGCGCGCGGGACAGGGTTACGTGCGCTGCGGCCGCTGCGCGAACGTATTCAATGCCCTGATCGCGCTTCGCGAAGGCGATCCCAACTCGGCGTCGTCGGACAGCGCGCGGCAGCGGATCATGGAGCAGCCGCCGCGTTCTGCGGCCGTGCAGCCTGCACTGGGCTCGGGCGTGGCGCTCGAACCGGAGCCCGCGCCCCCGCCCGCACCAGAGCCAGAACCGGAACCCGAACCGGAACCACAGCCGGAACCAGAACCCGAACCGCCGCAGGAACCGGAGCCAGAGCTGACGCCTGGGCCGGAAGCTGCGCGGGAAGACGACTTGAGTTTCGGCGACGAAGCCGAAGAGGCATCGGCCGAGGGCTCGCTCGAGTTCGACGCCACTGCCACCGACGTGTCGGAGATCTTCGTCTCGCCCTCGCAGGCCGAGCACGACACTGGCTCGGGTAGTTACGAAGCGGTGGTGCTCGGAGTCGACCCGCCGGAACCCGAATCCGAGTCCCAACCCGAGCCCGAAGCCGCTCCGGAATTCGACCATCCCGCGCACACCGACACCATCGCGGCCGACGATTGGTCGCTGCTCGATGACGACGAACCGGCCGCGGATGCGGAATCGGTGATCGAAGAATCGCCGCTCGCAGAAGCGCAGGAGCCCGAACCCGAAGCCGGACTCGAATTCGCCGCCGAGGCCGAACCGGAGGCCACGCAGGAAACCTCGGTCGAAGACCCGGCCTGGGTCCACGACATGTTTGCCGAGGCGGAGGCCGAGGCCATTCGCAGCCGCACCGCCGAAAATCGCGCGCTGGAAGCCGTGGGCATCGTCGACGAGGGCGAAGGTGATGAATCCGCGGTGGTCCAGGCGGCTCGCGACGTCAAGGGTGTGTCCGCGCCGAGCGGCGACACCGTGCTCGAGCCCTTGCTGGCGCCGGCCGCGACCGCACGCCGGCCAGCCTGGCAATACATTTCCGGCATCTCGTTGCTCGCGCTGTTGCTGGTGCTGCAGGTGCTGCACTACAACCGCCGCAGCCTGGTGCTGAACCCGACCTTCGGCCCCGTGGTGAGCACGGTGTACGGCTGGTTCGGCAGCACCATCACGCCGCGCTGGGATCTCGACGCGTACACCGTGCGCCAACTCGGCGTCGAGTCCGAGGGCAGCGACGCCTCGCGCCTGCGCGTAAGGCTGTCTGTGCAGAACGACAGCGATCGCGTGCAGCCGCTGCCGCTGGTGCGGCTGACACTCACCGACCGCTTCGACAAGCCCGTCGCCACGCGTGATCTGCAGCCCAGGGAATACCTGCCACCAAAAATCGCGGATCGCCGGCTGCTCGAGCCGAACCAGCGCATCGACGGCGAACTTCACGTAATCGACCCGGGACGTGCCGCGGTCGGGTTCGAAATCGACGCCTGCCTGCGTTCGGAGAATGGCCAGATCGGCTGCGCGAACCAGCTCAGGCGCACTGCCGACTGAGCCGAAAAGGTTCCACGTGAAAATCGGTCCCTACGAGCTCGGCTCGAACGTGGTGCTCGCGCCCATGGCCGGCGTGACCGACCGGCCATTCCGTCAACTGGCGCGCCAGTTTGGAGCCGGTCTCGCGGCGTCGGAGATGATCACCAGCGATGTGAGGCTTTGGAGTACGAAAAAGACTCGCACTCGCATGGATCACGCCGGCGAGCCCGAGCCACGCGTCGTGCAACTGGCCGGCGCCGATCCCGAGGCCCTGGCAGAGGCCGCCCGCCGCAATATCGATCTCGGCGCGCAGATCATCGACATCAACATGGGTTGTCCCGCGAAAAAAGTCTGCAACCGGCTGTGCGGCTCGGCATTGCTCACCGATGAAAACCTGGTGGCGAAAATCCTCGGCGCGGTGGTAGCTGCGTCGAGCGTGCCGGTAACACTCAAGACACGCACCGGTTTTCGCCGCGATATGCGCAACGGCGTACGCATCGCGCAACTCGCTGAATCGTGTGGCATCGCAGCGCTCGCGGTGCACGGACGCACGCGCGAAGATTTTTACGACGGTGAAGCGGAGTACGAAACCATCCGGGAAATCAAATCACGCGTCAAAATTCCGTTATTCGCAAATGGTGATGTTGATTCGCCGCAAAAAGCGCGCGCAGTGCTTGATTTCACGGGCGCAACAGGAGTAATGCTCGGCCGCGCCGCGCATGGCTCGCCGTGGATCTTCCGTGATGTCAATTATTTTTTTACTCACGGAAAAAATGCTCCCGCACTTCCACTTCAAAAAATTTGCGCTACCATCCTCGCGCACCTCGAATCCCTCTACGCGTTCTACGGCGAAGAGACTGGCGTTCGGGTAGCACGCAAACACCTTGGTTGGTATCTGGAGAAGTTGCAGGATGCACCCGATGTCCGTCGGGAGTTGATGGCGGCTTCGACGTCGGCGTCGCAGTTTGCGTTGTCGAAAAAAAGTCTCGATGACTGGGTGACCAGGCACGAGGCCACCGTTGCAACCTGGGGAGGCCTTGCAGCGTGTGCACAATGACGATGCTGGTGGTTGTGTTCAGGCTCGAGCACAGACGATGGGGCGAAGAAAATGACGGCGAAAACTTCACGGACCCGCAAAGATTCCGGTCGCAATGGCACGCTCGAAATGCCCTTGCGCAATCACGCTGAGCGCGCCCTGTCCGATTATTTTTCCAACCTGAACGGCCACAAGCCGGCGCACCTGTACGACATGGTGCTGCGCGAGGTGGAAGAGCCGCTGTTCCGGGCCGTGCTCGACTATTCCTCGGGCAACCAGTGCCGGGCTGCAGCGATTCTCGGGATCAACCGGGGTACCTTGCGCAAGAAGCTGCGGCAGTTCGGCCTGTCGGGCTGAACGCCCGCCAGCGACAATAGCTGATGCTGGTCTCGATCAAGCGCGCCCTGCTGTCGGTCTCCGACAAGACCGGACTGGTCGAATTCGCCCGCGCCCTGGTTGCGCGGAGAGTCGAAATCCTCAGCACTGGCGGTACAGCCAGGGCCCTGCGCGACGCGGGCATCGAGGTCATCGACGTCGGTACCTACACCGGCTTCCCCGAGATCATGGACGGGCGCGTCAAGACGCTGCACCCGCGCGTGCATGGCGGCCTGCTGGGGCGCCGGGGGGTCGACGATGCGGTCATGCAAAAACATGACATCCCGCGCATAGATCTGCTGGCGGTGAATCTCTATCCCTTTGCCGCCACGGTGGCCCGGCCGGACTGCACTTACGCCGAGGCCATCGAGAACATCGACATCGGCGGGCCCGCCATGGTGCGCGCCGCCTCCAAGAACCATGAATCGGTCACGGTCATCGTCGATCCGGCCGATTATCCGCGCGTATTGGCCGACCTGGACGCCAATGACGGCGCCACCAGCATCGACACGCGGGCCTCGCTGGCGGCCAAGGCGTTCGCGCACACGGCCAAGTACGACACGATGGTGTCCGAGTACCTGCTGGGGCGCGAGGCCAATTCCGATGAATCCTTCCCGGACACGCTGCCGCTGGTGTTCGAGAAGCTCCAGGACCTGCGCTACGGCGAGAACCCGCACCAACGCGCGGCCTTCTACCGTGAACCCTCGGCGCGCGGCTCCTGCGTCGCCACGGCGCGCATGCTCCAGGGCAAGGAGCTGTCATTCAACAATATTGCGGACACGGATACCGCCGTCGAATGCGTGCGCGTGTTCAACGAGCCGGCCTGCGTGATCGTCAAGCACGCCAACCCCTGCGGCGTGGCCACGGCCGTTTCGCTGGTGGACGCGTATGACCGGGCGTACCGCACCGACCCCACCTCGGCCTTCGGCGGCATCATCGCCTTCAACCGCGAGCTCGACGAAGAGACCGCGGTGGCCATCGCCGGCCGCCAGTTCGTGGAAGTCATTGCCGCGCCGTCGATATCGCCGGGCGCCGCGGCCGCGCTGGCCGGCAAGCAGAACGTGCGCGTGCTGGCCGTCGGCCCGCTGTCGAACCGGCCCACGTCCGAAATTGAATATCGCAGCGTGGCCGGCGGCCTGCTCGCCCAGAGTCGCGACACGGCGCTGGCCGATCCGTCAACCTTCCGCATCGTGACGCAGAAGAAACCCACGCCCACGCAATACGCGGACCTGTGGTTCGCCTGGCGGGTGGCCAAGTACGTGAAGTCCAACGCCATCGTGTTCGCGCGCGAGGGCATGACGATCGGCGTCGGCGCCGGCCAGATGTCGCGTGTCTATTCGACGCGTATCGCGGCCATCAAGGCCAGGGACGAAGGCCTCACCGTGGAAGGCAGCGTCATGGCCTCGGATGCGTTCTTCCCGTTCCGCGATGGCATCGACGTGGCCGCCGAATATGGCATCAAGGCCATCGTGCAACCCGGTGGCAGCAAGCGCGATGAGGAAGTCATCGCCGCGGCGGACGAACATGGCATGACCATGGCGTTCACCGGCATGCGCCATTTCCGGCACTGAAGTCCGGTTTCCCGCGTGAAGGTCCTGGTCGTAGGCAGCGGCGGTCGTGAACACGCGCTGGCCTGGAAGTGCGCGCAGTCGCCCAGGGTTTCCGAAGTCCTGGTGGCGCCCGGCAACGGCGGCACGGCGACCGAACCGCGCGTGCGCAATGTGCCCGTGGCCGCCGAGGACGTCGCAGGCCTGGTGGCGCTCGCGAAGGCCGAGCACGTCGGGCTCACCATCATCGGCCCCGAGGCGCCGCTGGTCATCGGCGTCGTGGACGCATTCCAGGCCGCGGGGCTGCGCTGCTTCGGCCCCGTGCAGGCCGCCGCGCAGCTCGAAGGCTCCAAGGCCTTCACCAAGGAATTCCTGGAGCGTCACGGCATACCTACCGCGGCCTACGCCACGTTCACCCGCGAGAATTTCGACGCCGACTGGGTGCGCCGGCAGCGCACACCCATCGTCGTCAAGGCCTCCGGCCTCGCGGCCGGCAAGGGCGTGGTCATCGTCGACTCGGCCGACGAGGCCATTGCAACCGCGCAGGCCATGTTTGGCGGGCAGTTCGGCTCGGCCGGCGACCAGGTGGTCATCGAGGAATTCCTGCCCGGAGAGGAAGCCAGCTTCATCGTCATGGCCGATGGCAAGCACATCCTGACCATGGCGACCTCGCAGGACCACAAGCGCCTGCGCGACGGCGACGAAGGCCCGAATACGGGCGGCATGGGCGCCTACTCGCCTGCGCCGGTGGTCACGCGCGCACTGCACGAACGCATCATGCGCGAGGTCATCGAACCCACCATCCGCGGCCTCGCCAAGGACGGCACGCCCTACACCGGGTTCCTGTACGCGGGAATCATGGTGCATCCCGACGGCACGCCCAACGTGCTCGAGTACAACTGCCGTTTCGGCGACCCGGAAACCCAGCCCATCATGATGCGGCTCCGGAGTGACCTGGTGGAGCTGTGCGAGGCGGCGCTCGACAAGCGGCTCGACCGCGTGCACGCCGAGTGGGACGAGCGCGCGGCGCTGGGAGTGGTGCTGGCGGCAGGCGGATATCCGGACTCGGTGCGCAAGGGTGATGTCATCGCCGGACTCGATGCTGCGGCCAAACTATCTGCCGATGGCACGGGCAAGGTGTTCCACGCCGGCACCCGCGCCGAGGATGGCAAGATCTTGACCAGTGGCGGGCGCGTGTTGTGCGCGGTGGGCCTGGGCAAGAACGTCTCTGAGGCGCAGGCCCGGGCTTACGCGCTGGTGGACCAGATTTCCTGGCAGGGAATGCAGTGCCGCCGCGATATCGGCTTTCGCGCCGTGGCCAGGGAATCAACGGCGGGTTGAGTCGCCTGCGGGCACGGGGACTGCCTCGACTTCGCCGCGTTTGGCATCCATCTCGCCGATCGATCTCCGGGCCGCCGCGCACGCGGGATCGTCGCTCGAGTCGCTGAGCGAGCAACCCATTTCGTAGAACTGGCGGGCACGCGCGTCGTCTTGCGGTTCGCCATGCCCGTCGTGGAATGCGTGGCCGTACATCGTGCACCCCCACGGATCCTTCGCCTCGCAGGCCCGGCGAAAGGTGCGTGCGGTGCAGGACTGGATCTTGGGATCATCCCCCTTGTTCAGCTTGAGGTATGCCCCGCGATTGGTGCAGCCGGAGGCGTCACCGAGGATGCAGGAGCGCTGGAATACAATCTCCGCGGCTTTGCCCTGTTCCCGGGCTTCCAGTTCGTACGCCAGCCGACGGCAGGCGCCAACGTGATCAATGCGGCAGAACCTCAGGCACTGCCCGATGCGCTTGCCCTCGCAATTGCCCGGCGAAAGGTCCAGGCTCAAAGGCTCTTCGGTTGCCATCACGTCGGCGGGACAGGCGAGAGCCTCATCCACCCATGCGGAGTTCTCCATCACGCGTTGCGCGACTTCTTCCGGCGTGCGCGCAGGCTTGCCGCAGGCCGACAGCGTGAACGCTGTAGCCAGCAGCAAGGCCAGGTGGACGACTGGGCGGCCGGAGCCCCGCCGCTTCAGGGCCACTTCTCGCGCCCAATCAGAGCGCCGATGTCCGCATGCGCCGCGTTCAGTTCCTCGACGGCCTGCTCCGAGTCACTCATGTAGATGGCAGCGACGATCGGCCGGCGATTCGGCGGCCAGGTGATGACGAGATCGTTCACCGCCCCGTTCTCCCCCGTCCCGGTCTTGTCCCCGGTCTGCCAGTTCTTCGGCAGGCCGGCGCGTGCGCGTGTGAGCCCGGTGCGTGACGCGATCATCCAGTCGATGAGCAACGCACGCGATCCCAGCGACAACACGTCCTGCGTGAAGATCTTGAGCATGTTCTCGGCCATGGCGTGCGGCGTCGTGGTGTCGCGCTCGTCGCCCGGCAGGTTGCTGTTGACCTCGGGCTCGGTGCGGTCGAAGCGCGTGACCTCGTCGCCGATGCTGCGGATGAAAGCCGTGAGCACCGAGGGCCCGCCGATGCCCTGCAGCAGGACGTTGGTGGCCGCGTTGTCGCTGAACGTCACGGCGGCGATGCACAGGTCGCGCACCGACATTTCCGTCACGTTGCGCGCCAGCTCCTTCTCCAGGATCGGCGAGTTCGGCAGCAGGTCCTTGCGCTCGATCGGCAGGCCATGCGTGAGCGGAAAGGCGCCCTTGTCGACCTGCCACAGCAGGGCCGCTGCCAGCGGTAGTTTGAACGTGGACGCCATGGCGAAGCGCGCGTCGTCGTCGTGGGTGATGCGCTTGCCGCTCTGCGAATCGACGATGTGCACGCCGAGCCGGCCGCCGATCTTCTTCTGGATGGACCTGAGCCCGGAGGCGCCACGCGCGGCCGCGTGCGCGCCGTCGGCGAGCGCCGCCGCCAGCACCATCCCCAGGAGGCTGCGTCGCGTGAGCATCAGTTCTCCGCCAGCACCACGATCATGTCGCTCTCGGCGAAGGTGTGCTTCTCGGACTTCTTCGGGTTCACGTTGACGCCGTATCCCCTGTCCTTGTCGTCGGCGTGTTTCATGAGGCGGTAGCCGATGGCGGTCTCGCCGCGCTGCGCCGCCGCTTCCAGCACGGTGTAGAAGTCGACCGTGCTGCCGAGCCTGATGTAGTCGGTCATCGGGCGGATGTATATCTCACTGCCTTCGGAGCTGAACAGCACCTTGAACACCTGGTCGAGGTTCTTGTTTTCCGACAGCTGCGACATCATCAGGCTGACGAGCTTGTCGCTGACGATGAAATCGTCCGCGCGCGCGATCTGCGCCAGGGCCCGGTTCCGGAGATCCATCATTTCACTCACGATGGACAGACGGACACCGGCGGCGTCGGCAAGGTTCCGCAGGTGCAGCAGCGTGATCAGGGTCTTGGCGTCGGCCTCCTGGACAGGCAGGTCGCTGTAGCTCAACAGGATCACGTGTTCGAAGGTCGTGGCCTTGACCGCTGCCAGCGTCGCCGCGTGCGTGATGTCGCCATCTGCAAAACGCACGCGCTGGCGCTGCGCGCGTTTGGCCACGCTCACCAGCGTGTCGCGAACGCCTTCCTGGCGGCAGATGACGATGGTCTCGGAGCCCGGGGCCACGTAGTTGTCGAGCTCGGCGATGATGGCTTCGGCCTTCTCGTTCCATCCCAGGATGAGGATGCGCTCCGGTGCCGGTGGCAGGCGCTGCCGGTTCGCCAGGGCACTGGTGTCAGGCAGTCCGCCGCCCGCGTCGCTGCGCAGTACCAGCGTGTCGTCGTCCTCGGTGATCGCGATGACCTGGTCGTCGCGCTCGAAGACGGTGTCCATGGGCGGATTGATGAGCACCTCGCCGCTGCCACGCATCAGTCCCATGACGGTGGAGTCCTCGTAGGCCGAGATCACTTCGCGATAGGTGCGGCCCGCCAGGCTGGGCTCGGCCTTGAAGTAGATCTCTGCGCCGTCGAAATCGAGCAGCTCGGTGTAGACCACCGACAACCCCGACTGCCGGCAGGTCTGCGCCGTCACGCGCGCGATGAGATCCTCGCCCTGCACGTAGATGGCCTCCTTGCCACCCACCAGCGCCGCCGCCTCGAGATTCCGCGCGTCACGCACCTCGGCGACGATGTGGTACGGCTCCTGCTTGCGCGCCGGGTTGTTGGTGATGGCCAGCACCGACTTGATGACGTGGATGTCGGGATTCCCGGTTTCCGGCGCCAGCACGATGATGGAGCGCGCCGAGTGCGGATCGACCACGGCGAGGTCGTCGAGATCGAGCGGATTGCCGCTGCGGCAGATGACGCGCGTGTTCTTCGTGGAGGGAAACTTCGCACGGATGTCGTCTTCCATCTCCACCTTGTCGCGTTCCGCGAGGACCACGATGCAGGGATCCTTCTGGTTCTCGTTGGCGATCAGCAGCTCGCCGATGATGGAGTACACCTTGCTGGACCAGCCGAGGATGAGCGTGAACCCGTCCTCGATGACCCGCGAGCGGCCCTTGCGCATCTCGGTGAGCCGCGCCTCGAGGCCCGAGGTGATGGTGCCGATGAGGATGCTGACGATGAAGATGCCACCGATGGTCACGACGAGCATCAGCAGCCGCAGCTGCCAGCCGCTGTCGCCGGCCACCACGCCGGGGTCCAGCGTGCGCAGCATGCTCTGCCACATGCCTTCGAAGAAGCCGTAGGGATGTTCGTGGCCGGCCGGGTCCTGGCCGATGCGCATGGCCGCCAGGATCAGCGCGGCCAGGATGATGATGGCGGTGGATAGCAGCGCCAGCCAGCCGATGATGGCGATGGTGCCCCTGGAAAGCGTGTTTTCGAACCGGTAGCGCAGTTTGTCGCGCCAAGTGATGGCACTTGTCGTCATGCGGACCCACTCCCTTTGCAGGGAGTCTAGCTGCGCGTCCGGGACGAGGCGACCCTAACTGTCGGTGTCGTACTGGCGGATCGCCCAGGCCGAACCCGACAACGACATCGCGACGCCCAGCATGATCCACTCGAGATGTTCGTCCGGGGTGGCGATCACGCGCGGCAGGTGCACCAGCAGGACGAACAGCGCCATCATGATCGCCAGCAGGGAAGCGCCCAGCGACGTCCTGATGCCGCTCAACAGAGCGAGTCCCGCGGCCATGTGACCCACGCCGGTCGCGAAGGCCCAGAAGATCTGGTTCGGGGGCAGCCACGAGGGCACCAGCGCCGCCACGAACTCCACGTACCTGAAGTGCGCCGCGCCGAACGCCAGGGCCGAGAGACCGGCCGCGATGCACACGCCGTGCGCGAACTTCGCACTGAGCTTGCCGGCTGCGGCGGCGTACAGCGTGATCGCACCGGCGATCATGAACACCACTTCCGCGACACCATTCCAGGTGCCGAAATCCCCGGGCTTCGACACGACGATCGGCCCATGCAGGATCAGGAGCCACAGCGCATAGGCGGCTGCCAGCAGCAACGCGCCCTGCCGCGCGTATTGCCTGCCCAGCATCGCGATGCCGCCGATGATGAGCAGGGAGCCGCTGACGAACGCCAGAGGCACCCGCAACGGAAAACCCGGGGGCACCGGCTGCCATTGCAGCGCGAAATCGCGGAACACGATGGCGACGACGCCTAACAGGATTGCGCCCAGCGCAAAGGGAAGCGCATTGCTGTTCATGGCACGACTCCGGGGGACGGACCGCTGCACCGGCCTGCCATGTGATAGCACCGGGCCCGTCGTCTTGCCCTAGGGACTAATACGGACGACGATGTCGACGCTCTCTGTGTTGGGGTCGAACACGATCTCGGCCTCGCGCCGCTCGAGCTGGCGGCGCACCTGCAACACCTTGGTTTCGAAAGGCACGTCGCGCTCGCCGTAGTCCGTGCCCTCGCGCAGCACGAAGGACTCGATGACTCCCGTGAGCGCGTCGGACGACAGCTCGGTGTATGGCACGACGATGGGTGGCAGCGGGGTCGGGTCTTCGTTCAAGTCGCGTGTTTCCTGATGAGCACCGCGGATCCGGCGAGGCCGCTGGACACCGCGAGCATGATCCATTCCTCGTGCTTCTCCGGGTTGGCGATCACGCGCGGCAGGTGCACCAGCACGGCGAACGAGCCCATCATAGCCGCATGCAGCGTGGCCGCGAGCCGGGCCTGGTAACCGGAGACCAGCGCGAGGCCGGCCGCCAAATGCCCGGCGCCCGTCGCCCACGCCCAGAACACCTGCGACGGCGGAATCCATGCCGGCACGAAGCTCGCGGTGAAATCGATGTAGTTGAAGTGTGCGAGCCCGAACACCAGCGCGCTCGCCCCGGCAAGCATCCGCGCGATCCGGCTGAGCGTCCCGCGCAGGGTACTGGCGCCGGTGGCGAACAGCGCCACGCCGCCCATGGCGAGGTAGGTGATCTCGGCGGGCGCATTCCAGGCGCCGATGTGTTGCCAGGAGGCGAACGCCCGCGGCAGGTGCAGCGCGATCACCCACAGGCCGAAGAACGCCGCGAGCAGCAGCGCACCCGCGCGCTCCCATTTGCGCGCCAGCAATGCCCCGCCGCCGATGAGCAGCAACGCCGCACTGACGAATGCCAGCGGCGTGCGCATGGCGATGCCCTTCGGCACCGGCTGCCATTGCAGCGCGAAATCCTGGTACACGATGCCGATGACGCCGAGCGCGATGGCGCCGAATGCATAGAGCGCTGAGTGCTTGTTCATGGTGGCTATCTTAGCCACCACCTCAGCACCAGGCTAACTACCCAGAGAAGGGACACGCCCGCGGCCCAGATGAGGGCCATCCAGCCGAGGCGCCGCGCGAACGAGGCCTGCGGCTTCAATGGTAGCCCTCGTGCGCCACCTTCCCGCGGAACACCCAGTACGACCACGCGGTGTACGCGAGGATCACCGGGATCAGCAGCGCCGCGCCCACCAGCATGAAGGCCTGGCTCGAGGGCGGCGCCGCCGCCATCTGCAGCGTGATGCTGTTGGGCACGAGGTACGGGAACATGCTGATGCCGAGCCCCACGTACGACAGGCCGAACACCGCCAGCGTCAGCACGAAGGGCGCGAGCTCGTAGTTGCGCCGCAGGCTGCGGATGAAACGCCAGGTGAGGATGGCGATCACCAGCGGCACCTGCGCCGTGAACAACACGCGCGGCATGCTGAACCAGCGCTCGAAGTACTGGTTGCCGAGGAACGGCGTCGCGAGGCTCACCGCGAGGATGGCCGCGAGCGTGAGCGGCGCGAGGATGCGCATCAGGCGGCGCGCATGGGCCTGCGTCTCCCCTTCCGTCTTCCAGTTGAGCCAGCAGGCCCCTAACAAGCTGTAGCCCGCCACGACGCCGGCGCCGGTGAGCAGGCTGAAGGGCGTGAGCCAGTCCCACCAGCCGCCCGCGTAGGCACGGCCCTCGACCTGCACGCCCTGCAGCAGCGCACCCAGCATGATGCCCTGCATGAAGGCCGCGACGAACGAGCCGCCCGTGAAGGCGTAGTCCCAGAAGGCGCGGTGCCCCGGATCGCGCCAGCGGAACTCGAAGGCCACGCCGCGGAACACCAGCGCCAGCAGCATGGCGACCAGCGGTGCGTACAGGGCGGACATGATCACGGCATAGGCCAGCGGAAACGCGGCCAGCAATCCGCCGCCGCCGAGCACCAGCCAGGTCTCGTTGCCGTCCCACACCGGCGCGATGGAATTCATGGCGGTGTCGCGTTCCTTGCCGACGCCAAACACGGGAAACAGGATGCCGATGCCGAGATCGAAGCCGTCCATGACCACGTACATGAACACGGCAAAGGCCAGCAGCGCGGCCCAGACCAGCGTGAGCAGCGTCGTGTCAGCCATGCGGCGTCTCCCGCCCGGCGGCGCCCGTGGCCAGCGCCGGCGCAGGTGTGATGCCGGCGGCATGCGCCGGCGTGTTGTCGGGCTCGGGTTCCTGCGGCTGCGGCGCGCGTGACATGAGCTTGAGCAGGTACCAGCTGCCCATGCCGAACACGGCGAAATACACGACCACGAAGGCCACCAGCGACGCGCCCACGGCCGGCGCCGCGAGTGGCGACGCGGATTCGGCCGTGCGCATCAGACCGTAGACGGTGAAGGGCTGGCGCCCCACCTCGGTGGTGATCCAGCCCGCGATCACGGCGATGAATCCCGCCGGCCCCATGAGCACCGCGAAACGCTTGAGCGAATTCCAGTCGTAGAGTTTTCCGCGGGCGCGCGCCAGCAGGCTCCAGGCGCCGAGCGCGAGCATCAGGAAGCCCAGCCCCACCATCACGCGGAACGACCAGAACACCACTTCCACGGGCGGCCGGTTCTCCGGGGCGATGGTGTCGAGGCCGGCCAGCGGCGCATCCAGATCGTGCTTGAGGATCAGCGACGACAGCCGCGGCACTTCGATCGAATGCGCCATGGTCTGGGTCTCGTCATCGGGAATGCCGAACAGGACCAGCGGCGCGCCCTCGGCGTGGCTCTGGAAGTGACCTTCCATGGCCATCACTTTCGCGGGCTGGTGCTCGAGCGTGTTGAGACCGTGCAAGTCGCCGACGAACACCTGCACCGGGGCGACCAGCGCAGCCATCCACATCGCCATGGAGAACATCGTGCGCGCGTGCTCCTGCTTCGCGTCACGCAACAGGTGCCACGCGCCTGCCGCGCCCACCACCAGCGAGGTGGTTAGATAGGCAGCGATTACCGTATGCACCAGGCGATACGGAAAGCTCGGGTTGAAGATGATGGGCAACCAGCCGGCCGCGGGCACGAACTGCCCGTCGGCGTTGAGCTCATGCCCGGTGGGCGTCTGCATCCAGCTGTTGACGCTCAGGATCCAGAACGCGGAGATGAAGGTGCCGATGGCCACCATGAGCGTGGCGAAGAAGTGCAGGTTCCTGCCCACCTTCTTCATGCCAAACAACATCACGCCGAGGAAACCCGCCTCGAGGAAGAACGCGGTGAGAACCTCGTAGGCCATGAGCGGCCCGATCACCGGGCCCGCGCGATCGGAGAACACCGCCCAGTTGGTGCCGAATTGATAGGACATGACGATGCCCGACACCACGCCCATGGCGAACACCACGGCGAAGATCTTCAACCAGTACTTGTACAGGTCGAGGTAGTGCGCCTTGCCGGTCTTCAGCCACAGGCCTTCGAGTACCGCGAGGTAACTCGCGAGCCCGATGGAGAAAGCGGGAAAGATGAAATGGAAGCTGACCGTGAATCCGAACTGGAGGCGCGCCAGTAGCAAGGCGTCGGCGTCATGGAACATGGGCGAGAGTCTACGCCCGCGCGGTCACACCTGAAGTGGTAGCATTGCGACGCATGCAGTCGGAGGATTCCGCTGCATGCGGTGCGTCACTCGACGTATCTCAGTGTCGAGCGATATTCGTCCAGCTCCTGCTGGTACATCTGCAGGTCGCTTTCCAGCTGCGGCAACTGCGCCTTGATCTCGCCCTTGCGCTCCGCCATGTGCTTGGTGTCGATGACCAGCTGCGCGCGTTCTTCCTTGGTCAGCGAGGAGTCCATGACGCGCGCCGCCGCCGTCACCATGTTGGCTTCGAGCTGTTCCGACTCGGCCTTCATGCTGGCGATCTGGCTGGCGGTGCTGTTGACGCGCGAGCGCAGCGAGTAGAGCTGGCGCCCCGACTCATAGGCTTCCATGAAGGGGCCGTCGAGTCCCGCCGGGCACACGCCGTCGTAACCGCGGCCGCGCGCGCCGACGCGAAATCCATTGATCGGTTTGCAGAATTCCTCGAGGCCCTGTTCGCGGCCTTCCTGGTACCGGGCGAGATCCGGCGTGATGCCGTGCTTGGCGCAGGACTTGCGGTAGTCGCCGATGCGATCCCCCGAGTAGCCGCTCACGCCGTCCTCGTAGCCGACGGTCCGCCAGTCGGCGGCCACGCATTCCTTGGCGCTCATCGTCGAACAGCCGGACAGCGTCGCCAGGGTGGCGAGCAGGCCGGTGGTAACCAGTAATTTCATAGTGGAAGAACGCATACCCGCCTTCGTGCGCGAGTGGACCTGCGTTCAAGTTATCCACGCCCGGTTGAACCGGGCGTGAACAGCTTCACAGCTTGTAAGGAAAGGCGCTGTTAGGGCGCCGTTCAGGCTGGCTCGGGGTCTCGGCGCGCGCGGTGGACTGGCTGCGCGCCTTCGGCGCCACGTTCGCATTCAGGCGGAACAGGTTGTCGGGATCGTATTTGGTCTTGAGGTCGACCAGGCGCGCGTAGTTGTCGCCGTAGGTGGTGCGCAGGCGCGCGGCGTCGTCCACGTTGTATTCGTTGACGTAGAACCCGCGCGTGTGCGGCTCGATGGTCTTCCAGGTGGCGCGCTGCCATTCGCCCACCGCGTCGCTCAGCGCGGGATCGTCCCAGACCGACAGCAGGAACAGGTTGTGCTGGATGCGCCGCTGGGCGAAGGCCGTGGCCTCGGGCTTTACGCGCGCGATGGCGCCGCCCGCGTGCTGCGTGCTCACGCCCTGCACCACCGGCAGTTTCGCGTCCGCGACGGCGGAGACCATGGCGTCGATGAGCGCAGGATTCGTGCCGTGCACGAACCCGCCCTTGATGTAGTACTTGTGGCCGTGGGCGGTGTTCGCGTCGGCCGACTGCTGCAACTTCACGTACGGCGCCTCGACCACTTCGTCGCGGACCGGCTTGCGGATCATGCGCAATGGCGCGAGCACCTTGTCGGCGGACTTGCGATCGCCGGAATAACAGACGGTCACCGCGAGAAAACGCACGTCGTTGGGAAGCCGGATCAACTGCAGGTCGAGGTACAACTCGTCCGGCACGTCCGCGTACGAATCGAACAGGTGCTGGATGACGGCCGGCGCGTCTTCGAAGGAATACGTGATGTCGCCGCCCACCATGATGGGATCGACGGGATGGAGCTGGAACTCGAACGACGTGGCCACGCCGAAGTTGCCGCCGCCGCCGCGCAGTCCCCAGAACAGGTCCTTGTCCTGCTGGCTGCTCGCGGTGTGGAACTTGCCATCCGCGGTGACCACGTCGATGGCGCGCACGTTGTCGCAGGACAGCCCGAAGCGCCGCCCGAGCCGGCCGAAACCGCCGCCCAGAGTGAGTCCGCCCACACCGGTGTGCGAGACCGTGCCGGCGGTGGTCGCGAGCCCGTGCGCCAGTGCCTCGCGATCCAGAGCTCCGAGCAGCGCGCCGCCTTCGATGGTGGCGATGCGCTTGACCGGATCGACGCGCGCGCCGTTCATCTGCGACAGGTCGATCATCAGGCCCTTGTCGCACACCGACTGGCCCGAGAGGCTGTGGCCGCCGCCGCGCACCGACACCAGCAACCGGTGGCCGGCGCCGAACTTCACCGCTTCCATGACGTCGGCCGGGCCGCTGCAACGCGCGATGAGGGCCGGATGCCGGTCGAAGGCGCCGTTCCACGCGTGCCGGGCGGTTTCGTAGCCGACGCTGTCGCGCAACAGCAGCTCGCCGCGCAGCCGCGCCGCGAAGTCCTTGACGTCCGCGCCCTTGAGCAGGATCTCCCTGCGGTCGCCGGTGACGGCCTCGACGTCGTTGATGGAGCCGAGTTCGCTCGCGGCCAGCAACCTCCCGCCGGGAACCAGGGCGGCGGGTATGGTGGCCAATGTGGACTGCAGGAATTGGCGGCGCTTGATGACGCTCATGTTATTTCCCCCGTGTTGCGCGCTACGTTAACACCGATCGGCGTCACGGGCGCGTGCTGCGTTGCGAGGGATCAGGTCCGCGGCAACAGCGCGCGCAGCCGCGCGATTTCTTCCTCCAGCGTGCGCACGCGGTCGAGCAGGCGGAGCGCGACGCCCAGGCCCGCCATGTCGAGCTCGAGCTCGTCGCGCAGCCGGCACGCGGTGCGCGCCACGCTGATCACGCGGGCGCTGAAGACGTAGTCGGCGCCCTGCACTTCGCGCACCGGGATCGCGCCACCGTGTACCAGCTCGAGCAACTCGTCGCGCGTGAGTCCGGACACCTCCACCAGCTCCGGCAGACTAACTACCCGCTGCTCGTCCAGCCACAACACCTCGGTTTCCATCACTTGCCCTCCGCGAAATGCAGGCGCGGGTCGAAGGACGAGCCCTCCTTGAGGCTGGTGAACAGCTCGCGCTCGCGCTCCGACAGCTGCGGCGGCACCACGATCTGCGCCACCGCGTAGAGATCGCCGGCGCCACCGCGCGGTTTCGGCAGGCCGCGCCCGCCGAGCCGCAGCTTTTGTCCCGACGAGGTGCCCGCGGGCACCTTGAGGTTCACCGCGCCGCCGAGCGTGGGCACTTCCACGGAAGCGCCCAGCGCCGCCTCCCACGGGGCCAGCGGCAGGTCCACGAACAGATCGTGCCCGGTGGCGCGATACAGCCGGTGTGGTTTCAGGGTGATGTCGAGATACAGGTCGCCGGCGCGCCCGCCGTTCAATCCCTTGCCGCCCTTGCCGGGCAGGCGCAGGCGCTGCCCATCGACCGCGCCCGGCGGAATGCGCGCCTTCACCGGGTGCGGAACGCGGCGCAGCCGCCCCGAGGCATCGTATTCGGGCATGGACAGTTGCAGCTCGAGCGTGGTGCCGTGATAGGCGTCCTCGATGCCGATCTCCACCGGCACTTCGAAGTCCTGGCCGGGCATGGCGACGTTTTCGCGAAAGCGCGCGCCGCCCCCGCCGTCTGCGCCGAAGCGCGAGAACAGGTCGGCGAAATCGACGTCATCGAATGAAAAGGACTGGCCGCCCGCATGCTGGCGAGCCCAGTCGGGGGGCGGCCGGAACTCCTCGCCCTGCGGACGCGCGCCGAGAGCATCGTAGGCCGCGCGTTTCTCCGGGTCCTTGAGCGTGGCGTAGGCCTCGGCGATCTGCTTGAACCGCTCCTCGGCCCCGGGCTCCTTCGAGACATCCGGATGGTGTTTCTGCGCCAGCCTGCGATAGGCCTTCTTGATCTCCTCCTGCGAAGCGCCGCGCTCGACGCCGAGCGCGGCGTAATAGTCGCTGTATTTCATCTGGCTCCGTTCATCGCCCCGGCCCCATGGGTTTCACCTTGTAGCCGGCGGGAATTTCGAACATGGAGGCCGGAACGGCTTCCTCGCGCCAGGTCTTCACGAGGGTCTCCTCCTCGCCGAGTTTGCCGTTCTCGTAGACACGGCGGCGCACGGGAACCCCGTTCGCCTTCACCTGGGCGCTGAACTCGCCGGCCATCATGCCGGCCAACATGGGGACGGATTTCGCCATTTCTTCGAACGAGCGCGCAAAGGTGGCGAAAACCTTCTGCAGGTCTTCCGTGCCCGGCATCGCCGAGTACGGAACCACGCAGATCTGCTCGTCGAGCTCGCCGTTGCGCGTGACGTCCCACAGCTTGCAGGCGCGTCCGTCGACCTTGTCCGACTTTCCCGTGTCCTTCACGTCGACGATCCACTGCTGCTCGCCGCCATGCAATATGGCGGCGGCCGCGGGGCCCATCTGCTGCTCGACCTGCGCGCGTTGCTCCGGCGGCAGCTTGGCGAGCTGCTCCTTCATCTGGGCCATGCCCTCGTTGAGGTTCCTGGCGAGCTGCTCCATGGTGGCCTTGTCGAACACCACGTAGGTCTTGTCGCTGTCGTCGACGATGTAGAGCGTGCCGCCCTTGATGATGGTGGCCCGACCATCGGCATCCACGATGCGGCCATTGCCGCCCTGCACGTACATCTTCTGCTTGAGCTTGGAGGTGTTGGTAGTCAGGTTGTGGTCGAATAGTTCGGCGTAGACCCCGGCTGATGCGGTGTGCGCGGCCAGCAGGCCCACCGCAATCGTGGCGATGCGTTTCATGTGATTCCCCGCGTGAGAAGTGCGCCGACTGTATCCCAATGTGAACTGGCTCCCCAAGCGGCCGGTGTAATTTGTGCTCCGCTTTCATAGACTTGCGACCATGAAGGAACGCCGCAAACCGGTGCTGGGACGCGTCGTGCCGGGCGTGACGCCCACGGTCCAGCGCCGGCTGCGCGGCTTCTTCGTCTTCGTCCAGTTCTTCAGCAGTTCTCTGGCCGCGCGGCTCGCGCTGCTCATGTTCCTCAAGCCGCCCCGCCGCAAGGTCGAGCCGGCGGATGCTCCGATCCTGGCGCTGGCCAAGCGCACCACGATGCGCTGCGGCGGCGACCGCTTCACGGTTTGGACCTGGGATAACCCGGGGCCCAGCGTGGTGTTGCTGCACGGCTGGGGATCACATGCCGCGCGCTTCGCGGATTTCGTCGCCCCATTGCGCGCCGCCGGCTACTCGGTGATCGGGATCGACGCGCCGGCGCACGGCACCTCACCCGGACGCTTCTCGGACCTGCCCCGCTTCCGCGACAGCCTCGCCGAAGTGCTGCGCGCCCACGAGCCTATCTACGCGGTGATCGGGCATTCGCTGGGTGGTGGCGCGGTGCTCACGGTGCTGGCCGAAACCGCCGACCATCATCCGAAGAAGATCTGCCTGTTCGGCGTGCCCTCGGACATGGATTACATCCTGGAATCGTTCGCGATGATGCTGGGACTCGAGGCGCCGGCCATGGCCAACCTGCGCGCGCGTTTCCGCCTGAAGTTCGGCCGCACCGCCAAGTCGGTGTCGATCTCGGCGGCGGCGCCCAGCGTGCGGATCCCGGTGCTGGTGGTGCACGACGAGGACGACAACGTCGCGCCCATTGCGCAGGGCACGGCGCTGGCCGAGACCATTCCCGGCGCACAGCTGTGGAGGACGCGGGGCTTCGGCCACAGCGGCGCGTTGCGCGACCCTGCGACCATCCAGAGGGTCATCGAATTCCTGAACGGCACTTCCTGAAAGCCGGCCGGGCGCGCATCCGCGCGCCGCGCTCAGAAACTCACGCGGAAGAACACCTCGGGGCCTTCGGTCTTGAGATTGAAAAGCAGCGGCTCGTCGGGATCGAAGACGTCCAGGTTGGACTCGAGCAGCGAGTAACCGAGGCCGAAGGCGAAGTTGTCACGCCAGCGGTACTGCACGTCGGCGTGGTAGTCGCGCATGGTGCCGTCGAAATCCTCGGGGCTGGCCGAGAACTGCTGCCCACGCGCGGTGACCGACCAGCGTTTCGAGATGCGGAACGCCAGGTTGGCGGCGATGGTCGGGAAGATGCCGACCTCGTCGGTCTCCTCGAAATTCAGCGTGCCCGGCGTGCCGCCCGAGGCATGGGCCTCGATGATGTGTATGCCGAGGCCGAGGCCGCCTTCGAAGCGCTCGGTCCTGAAAACCGAGCGCGTGTAGGTGAGCGTGAGCACGCGCCAGTCGAGCTTCGCGCGGAAATTTGTGCCCGCGGGAAAAATGAAATCGCCGAAGATGATCGACTCCGCCAGCGGCGCCTCGTGGAAGCGGTTGAGCTTGAAGTAGTCGACGCGCACGTGGTTGCGCTCGGCCAGGCGGATGTCGAATTCCATGCGGCCCTGGTCGACCTGGTCGTCGAGCCCGAGGTCGTCCTCGGCACTGAGCAGCGTGCCGGGCAGGCTGGAGTTCGGGTCCAGCCGGATCTCGGTGGTCACCGCGGCGGGGAAATACGTGCCGCGCATGTAGAAACGATCGGTGATGGGGCTCGCGATGCGCAGCGACTTGGGCTGGAGCACCTCGCTGGGCTTGAGCTCGGGCTCGGCCTTGGCCGTCCGCGGCGTGTTGTCGACCGGCTCCTCGGCGTCCTTGCGCACGATGGCGCAGCCCGCGTTCACGAGGCACAGCAGCACGATGAGTCCCAACCGCATTCGCGACTCCACCAAACAAGCAGCCCCGAAAGCCGGGGCCGCGCCATGATCTAACAGGCGAAAGGACCGCGCCAGCGTCGGCGCAAAGAGACGGAATGGATGTGCGCCACGTCACAACCCCATGAATAGCGACAGATCTGTTCGGAGGCCGAGCGGAAGCCTATGCTGGCCGCGCCGCGAGGCACCTATAACTACATGCCAGAGGGAGAACCATGTCCAGCAATCCATACGAGGCGCCAAAGACCACGGTCGCCGATTACGAAGCTGCGCAGGAATATTCGGAAGTCAAAATCTGGTCGGCCAGTGGCCGCATCGGCAGGTTGCGTTACCTGGCCTATAGCACCGGCGCCTGGCTGGTGGCCGGCCTGGTATTCGGTGTGCTTGCCGCCGTCATGGACTACTCACTGGCGGTGGTCGTGGCCGCGGTGTTGTACATCGCCGCGCTCGTGCTCAACATTCTTGCGGCCATCCAGCGCAGCCACGACATGGACTGGAGCGGCTGGACGATCCTGCTCACCTTCATTCCACTCGCGGGACTGATCTGGGTGTTCAAGCCGGGGTCGCCGGGCGTGAACACCTACGGCGCACCGCCGCCGCCCAACACCCTGGGCGTCAAGATCCTGGGCCTGATTCTGCCTGTGGTCTTCATCGTGGGAGTGCTGGCGGCCATCGCCATTCCCGCATACGTCGACTACCAGAAGCGGGCTGCCGGGGAGTACGAACAGTCGTACGAAGACGACGCGTCGTACGAGGACGAGGAGTCGTACGGAGACGAGGCGTCGGACGAAGGGTCAGACGAGGCGTCGGACGAGGATTCGGAAGAGGAATCGGAGGGGGAGACGGCCGAGGCGGCGTACGAGGAGACGGAGTAAGGAGCTTGTGGGGACAGACTGGAAGTCTGTCCCCTGTCGAGTGAGTGGGGACAGACCGGAGGTCTGTCCCCACGCGTCTACCTCTTCATCGCCTCGAAGAACTCGCTGTTGGTCTTCGTATCCTTCATCTTGTCGAGAAGGAATTCGATGGCCGCGAGTTCGTCCATGGGATGCAGCAGCTTGCGCAGGATCCAGATCTTGGCGAGCTCGCCTGCATCGGTGATCAGCTCTTCCTTGCGCGTTCCGGACCTGTTTATGTTCACGGACGGGAACACACGCTTTTCGGCGATGCGGCGATCCAGGTGGATTTCGCTGTTGCCCGTGCCCTTGAACTCTTCGTAGATCACGTCGTCCATCTTCGAACCGGTGTCGATGAGCGCCGTCGCGAGGATGGTGAGCGAGCCACCCTCCTCGATGTTGCGCGCGGCGCCGAAGAAGCGCTTCGGGCGCTGCAACGCGTTCGCATCGACACCACCGGTGAGCACCTTGCCGGAGCTCGGCACCACGGTGTTGTAGGCGCGCGCGAGGCGCGTGATGGAGTCGAGCAGGATCACGACGTCCTTCTTGTGCTCGACCAGGCGCTTGGCCTTTTCGATCACCATCTCCGCGACCTGCACGTGGCGCGCGGCCGGTTCGTCGAAGGTGGACGACACCACCTCGCCCTTCACCGTGCGCTGCATCTCGGTCACTTCTTCCGGGCGCTCATCGATGAGCAGCACGATGAGGTACACCTCGGGATGGTTGGCCGTGATGGAGGTGGCGATGTTCTGCAGCAGCATGGTCTTGCCGGCCTTGGGCGGCGAGACGATGAGGCCGCGCTGGCCCTTGCCGATGGGCGCGACCAGGTCGATGGTGCGCGCGGTGAGATCCTCGGTCGAACCATTGCCACGCTGAAGCTTGAGCCGCTTGGTGGGATGGAACGGCGTCAGGTTCTCGAACAGCACCTTGTTGCGCGAGCTATCCGGCGAATCGAAGTTGATCTCGCCGACCTTGAGCAGCGCGAAGTAGCGCTCGCCGTCCTTGGGCGGACGGATCAGGCCGGAGATGGTGTCGCCGGTGCGCAGGTTGAAACGGCGGATCTGGCTCGGCGACACGTAGATGTCGTCCGGACCCGCGAGATAGGAACCGTCGGCGGAGCGCAGGAAGCCGAAGCCGTCCTGGAGGATTTCCAGCACGCCGTCGCCGTAGATGTTCTCGCCGTTGCGCGAGTGGGCCTTGAGGATGCCGAAGATGATGTCCTGCTTGCGCGAGCGGGCCATGCCCTCCACGCCCATGGACTCGGCCATCTTGACCAGCTCGTAGATCGGCTTG